>JBOHUE010000171.1:0-10038 GCA_050734185.1 Candidatus Dormibacteria bacterium
CGCCGTCGCGCTCCCGCCGGACCAGCAGTTAGCATCCCGGATGACACGGCACTGGGTGGACCCATCACGTGGTCGTGGGTGGACCTATTCGGTGGTCATGGGTGGACCTATCAGCTGGCGTTCGACAACTTCGAGTACACACGCTGGAGCAGGTTATTCACAGTTCGCACGGACACGCCCAGAGATTCCGCGATCGACGAGCTCGACCCGCCGTTCGCGGCTAGAAGCGCGACCTCGCGCTCTCGAGAAGTGAGTGGCGCGGGCGCATCTAACCGCTTGAGCACGGGGGTGCGCGCAGCGTCGCACGCGTTCGCCAGTGACAGCGCGATAGAGCGAGAGGCCCGCGCGCGAGCCCACTCACCGTGATGACTATGCGCAAGCCACGCGTCCAACGATGCCTCAGCAGCGAGCAAGTTACAACCGAGATGCGCAAACCTGCCTGCGATCGTGTCGAGTGCGACGCCGTCGCCCCTGGCCGAAGCTGCGGCGTGTGCAACCATTGCGCGGAGCAGCGCACCTTCCAAGTGGCCATCGAGCCGCGCAAATTCGGCCGCCGCACGCCTGATATCTCCTAGGCGAAGCAGATCATGTAGGGGCGAAGGCTTCAAGGGCAGCGAGCTCGTGGGCGCCGGCGATT
Organism: Candidatus Dormibacteria bacterium; assembly: GCA_050734185.1. Lineage (GTDB taxonomy): Bacteria > Chloroflexota > Dormibacteria > Aeolococcales > Aeolococcaceae > JAFALX01. The sequence goes on from JBOHUE010000171.1 coordinate 638, forward strand.
ACGGCGGCATCGTAGGCCGCTTGTCGCGCCAGCGAAAGTCTACCCTCGCATGCGTGCAGCCAGGCCTTGGCTCGCGCGAGTCGCGATCGGTCGCCCGGCAGAAGAACGCGGCCCTCGCGTTCCGCTTCAAAGAGGGCGGTCCGAGCTCGGCCGGCGTCCCCATACTGGCCTGCTGTTTCGGCAAGAGCAGCCAGAGCCGGAACCAAAAGAAAGCCATTGTTCTGATTACGGGTCGCCGCCACCACATCAAGGAGGAGGTCGGCTGCGCGCCTCAAACCTCCTCGTGACCGCAAACACAGCGCGAGGCGGAAGGTGCCAACGGCACGCAGCTGATCGGATCCCGTCGCAACCGCGTGAGCTTGCATGAGCTGTGCCTCACGCTGCGCCTCCTCAAGGTTTCCGGCGAACCAGAGCGCCTCCCACCGCAGAAATGCAACAGGATCATCGCCGCGCGGGCGCTCTGGCGCGTCATCTGCTCTCCCGTCGGTGGCAACGGAAGCAACGGCAAGGGCACGCTCAGGAGACCCGGTCACCGAGTACGTGGCCACGAGCACCGCCGTTGCTCGGCGCCGCGCACTCTCGTCTGCTGCCGACTCATTCACAATCGTCTCGGAAAGAGTGAGAGCATCGTGTGGCCGGCCTGCCAGTGCGAGGAGTGATGCGCGAGCCGCTTCAAGCTGCGTACGGGCGGGTTCAATCACCTCGGTCCCAAGCACTCCGTCAATGAGCCGCTCTGCAGCTTCAGGTTGCTGCATCGTCGCCAGGTTCATCGCGCGTTCGACTGTAATCGACGCGACTTGATCATCGGGGATAGCGGCTCCTTCAAGCGTTGCGAATACGTGCTCCGCTTGCGAGTGGCGTCCGAGCTTGGCAAGCGCCTTGCCGAGGGTGAATTTCGCGTGAACCTCGGACGTGCGCTCGACAGCCACGGCGGCCAACTCCGCCGCGAGGCCATAGTTCTCCTGCGACGACGCACTGTCGATCGCAGCCGCAAGCATTGAGTCTGGGATCCACTGTCCTGCGTGAAGCCGTCTCTGCGCAAGTTCTGGAGTATCCACGCGACGGCGGCGAGGTGAGCCGTCCAACGAATCGGCGAGGAAGCGGTTAACCGATCGTCGCCACAACGGCGGACACGCCGATCGGAGGATTTCCGCCTCGATGGGGCGGACCAGTCGCACCAGAGAGCGGCGATCAGTCTGGTCAAGAGCTATAAAGCCGAGTGCTTCAAGCTTTGCGCTGACGCGCGGATCCGCAACCCCCTCTAGGACTCGAGCTGCGAGCGGCTCGCCGACTGCGACCAGCTCGAGTAACTGCCGCTCCTCGATCGCCAAGTGTGCCAGACGCCGCTCAGCAATCAACAGTCGATCACCGTGAGCAACCAACTCACCAACCCACGCCCACGCGCCGTTCGTCTCGCGGAGTCGATGCGACTGTTTGCCAAGGCGGAGCAGCTCCCGAAGAACATTGAGATCGCCACCGGCGGCCTCAATAAGCCGCATTGCCGTATCCGGCTCGACATAGCCGCCAAGGGAAGTCGAGATGATCCGCTGCATGCTCAAGGGGGGCAACGGCATTAGGTCCACGACCTCCAGGCCCCGTCGCTGCCAGCGTCCGAATATCCACCCCGGAAGTACCTCTTCCGAGGGTATCGTCAGCAGGACCGCGGGTTCTGCGTCTCCTACATGGGTTAGCACGTTCGCTGGAGCTTCCGCGGCTGCGAGGTGAGCGTCGTCGACAGCAACGAGCACCCCGGCGTGAGAGCGGTTTCCGCGGTCGGCCGTCGACACGGTAGGAGACGCGCGACTATCGCGAGTCGCCGCGACCCTATTCGGCTCGGGCCGAGGTCGCGTTGTCTCCGTAATCTCTAACGATGGGTGTATCTCCCTGATCACCCAGCTGCGTGATCGTGCCCACCTGATCAACTCAGCGACAATGCGGCTCCTTCCCACCCCGGCCGGACCGCGGAGAAGCACGCACGGTCCCCGTGGCTGTCCCAGCAGCTGCGAAAGCGCCCGCAGCTCATCACGACGTCCCTCCAAGGGCCACTCTCGCCCCATGATCGCCCAGTCTAGCCTCGATTCCGGGGGCCACTGCCAGCCACGGATGGCACGCTCCAGCGGGCCGACAAGGCTACGTGAGTAAGGCCGAGCCGAATCGCTATCCGTGAGCAAATGTATTGCTCACGACACAGGGAGCGGGGCTGATCAGACTCCGGGCGGGTGCAGGGTCACCACAGGGTTACGGGGAAGGAGGAAGGGTCATGACCACGAGCCGCTGGGGCTTGGCGGCCGCAGCGATTGCGGCTATAAGTGCCCTGACCGCCTCATGGTCCACACTTGCCGCCACCGTCACCGTTCAAGTTGGGCCGAACACTTTGGCCAACAATCGTGCCCCTGGCCAGCTCGTCCAAGACTTCAAATCGCCGAGTCTCGCAGTCAACCCGAACGACCCGGCGAACCTTGTCGTCGCGTTCCGCAACGACGCGCCGGACTTCGGCTGCCAGCCGTCGTACACAATCGATGGTGGCCGCACCTGGACAGCGTCGATCTTCCCGCCGCCACGCCGGGGAAGCTGTTGGGCGCCCGCTGTGGCCTTCGGCGACACCGACCACGTGTATATCGCCGCCCAGGACAGAAAAGGCACGCCGCCCGGGCCGCGCTGCACAGACGTCAGCGTCTGGGCCTCCGCGGACGGCGGCAGGACGTTCGGCAATCCCACACTGATTCCACAGAGCAACATCGGCAACGTCACCTGCCCCTTCTCGGTTCAGGCTGGCATCGCCGTGGACCTAACTCAGAAGAAAAACACCAGTGGTCCGCGCATCTACGTGACGTGGTACGCATTCCCCAACTTCGCATCGAACAGGGTCTACCTGACACATTCCGACGACGGCGGAGCGACCTGGTCGGACCCGCTGTCAAATCCAGTCGCCACCGAAAACCAATTCGCTGAGACACCGACTGTCGCACCTGACGGCACCGTCTACGTCGTTTACAAAGACGCTGACAGTGCCACCGGATGCTTTGCTGTCGGCTTCGGGCCCTTCGGGCCTTCAACTTGCCCAATTAGGGTGCTGCGGTCGTCGGACGGCGGCGCGTCCTTTGATAGCGCGAACTCAACCATGGCGGGCTTCGAGGTTGCGAATGCGGCTTACGACGACCTGACTGCCGGCGAGGCGCCAGGTATCGCCGTGGCGCCAAGTGGCGAGATTTTCGTGACCTTTGCCTCGCTCGCGGACCTCCCAACGCCAAATGGTTGCGTCCGTTCGCTTCAAGCCTACATCGCTCGCTCGAGCGACCGTGGGCGCACCTGGACGAAGCAACGGCTCAACGATGATCCGTGCTCCGGAGGCGCTGCGCATCGCGATCCTTGGGTGAGCGTCGCGCCTAACGGTCGCGTCGACGCAATCTTCTACGACACCCGCAACGACCTCGACCGCGTCCTCACCGACGCCTACTTCACGACATCGTCTGACAATGGATCAACGTTCGCGACCAACCGGCGTGTGAGCGACCGGAAGCTTCGATCTGACAGCGCTGCTGAACCCCAATCAGCCCAATTTCGTCTCCAACGAGTTCGACGAGAACAACGCCGTGGTCTCAACCGCTAGCGGGGCCGTCGGCAGTTGGGGCGACACACGCGACACCTTCCCCAACAGCCCCAGTGGCGATCCGCAGACGACAGCATCCGACGTGGAGACGGGGAGAATCGGCCTGCCCAACACCGGCGATCCTCGCCCCGAATCACGTGTGGCCGGGAGCAACGTTTCGACTACCTCTGTGGCCCTTTCTCGCGCAACCTTCAGCTATGCGGGATTGACCGATCCCTCAAACGCCAACTCCGATCGATTCGTCGTGATCGCCGCAGACTCAGGCCAGGCCGAAGCTCTCGCTGGGGACGCATTAGCGCGCAAGCTTCGGACCGCGCTCCTGCTCACTCCAGCATCTGGGCTTGCACCGGAAGTGCTCGCCGAGGTCCAGCGGTTGAACCCGACCAAGGCCTACATTCTCGGCGGGGCGGACATCTTGAGCCCGTCCGTGGATTCGGCACTTGCAGCGGCTGGCGTGACACCGATGCGCATAGCAGGGACCCATCCCTACGGGACGGCAGCAGAGATTGCCCATGTCCTGGGAGCGCCAACCAGCAAAGCGGCGGTCATCATTGCGGGGGACAACAGCAGCGAGGCACTAACCGCCGGAGCGTTCGCGGCCTTCGAACGACTTCCGCTTCTAATGGTCAGCCACGATAGTATCCCCGCGGAAACAGAGCAAGCACTCTCGGCGCTGGGAATTGCGCGCACGATCGCGGTGGGTAGCTCCGCCACGATATCGGACGGGTGTCATAACCCGGCTCACGGCCGAAGGACGCAATCCCACGCGCGTCGGCGGCAATGGCGCACATGAGATCGCCGCGAATCTGGCGGCGCTGGCTGCCGGGCCGACCATGAACCCGCCCGCACCCCTGAACGTAGTGTACGTCGCGAGCGCTTCCGTCCCGTCGGACGCCGTGGTCGCAGGCACCGAGGTTGCGTATCGCGGCGGCGTGCTCCTCCTTGGCGACAATGACCAGCCGTCTGCCGACTTTCTCACACGCAACGTAAGCCGCACCGATCAAGTCATCCTAATCGGCCCCTGCAGCAGCATATTGGCAGTCTCAGGCTTTAGTGCGGTTCCGGCAACCGCAAACTGCACGTCATCACCATCGTCGACCGCATCGCTGGGTTCTATCCCGACCCCATCCGTCGGACTACATGAACAACCATGGAGAGGCGCTCTAGCGTTTGCAATGGGCGCCACAACCTTGCTCGCTAGTCGGTGGCGACGAGGGAAGCGTTCCGAGGACTAAGCACATGTTACGTGAGGTGAGCAGATGAGCCTTCAGCGTCGCGTCTTCCTCGTCACGACTGCAGCCACTTTTGTGGGATTCGCGTTCGGTGGTGCTATCGCGCACGCTTGCACCTCACTCGCGACCATCAACATCTCGCCACAGAGCGGGACCGTTGGGGATACTCTCAACGGCTCAGGCAGTGGCTTCAACCCCGCCACACAGGTAACGGTGAGGCTCGACACAGCGAGTGGTCCGATACTCTGGGCTGGCGCAGCCGATCGCGCAGGGTCGTTTGCGTTCTCATTTGGCGTTCCGAGAGTGAATGCGGGGTGGCATGTAATCAAGGCGATGACTGCCGCCGGCACTGCTCAGAACGTGTTCGAGGTGCAGGCGCCTCCGCAGCCCGCGCCGGTCCCATCATTTGTCGGACCAGCCCCAGACCCACAGCAAGCCGGCGTGCCGCAGCCGGCGTCGGCACCGGCTCCGCAGCCTGAGTCTCGTGGGGGTACGGTGAACCTGCCCCTGCCTGCCGCCGCCCCTGAGGCGATCGGAACAGCTCCAGCGCCTGGCTCCGTCGTTTCGGAGGCGCCGCAAGCACAGAAGCTGCAGCAGCCTGGCGACCCTGAAAGCCTTCGTGACCGAGCAAGCACACGAGACATCGGACCGATGCTGCCCACAGAGAGCGGACGGTCGTCCGCTCTCCCCGTGCGAGCAGGTCCAACGGGTTGGGGCGCGCTCCTGTTTATAGCACTAGGCTTCGCGGGCCTGGGCATCCTGCTGAGTGTAGGAACGGGCGCGTTCTTGCTGCGCAGTCGCGGTGGAGCGAAAAGGGACGTGGTCAAGAGATAAGTCACGGCGCAACGCCCGTCGGCGGGCGAGCCTAACAGAACGCGTTGCAGGCCAGAGACCCCACGGCGGAAAGGCGGTGCGGCCGTCGAGCGAGACGAGCCGCGGGCAGGCGGGCATCGCGTGCCCTGATCCGTTCACTCGGGATGATCACATCAGCGCTGAGTACTAAACCATGAGGGAACCGCCGAAGCGGTTCCCTCTGATCGGTGTGAGGCCTGCAGTTGTCGGCTACTTTCGCGTTCCAGCAGGCGTGGCCCGGTCCTCCGGCGCCGGAGCCTCGGCGCTGTCAGAGGCATCGTCATCAATCCGCGTAACGATGTTCTGAGCCCACTCAACAAATGCTGCGGGGTGCTGCGGCTTCGGGTCGAGTCTTGTCAGGCGACGCTGAAACCCCACTCCGTCGATACGGAACCGGCTGCGAGCCAGGAGCGCGACGCCCACGAAGAGAAGCGCCAAAGTTGCACCCACACCTGCGATGAGCGGCGCCGGAACCCCCGTGGAGATCTCGCCGCGCGCCGAGGGAGTTGTTCTCGAGAGGGGCCCAACGTAGGCGCCGCCGTCGTCGGCCCGCAGCGATCCTAACGCCGGGCTGCGCTGCACATACTCGGTGGGCGCTTCAGGTGCGGCGGCGGAGGACGCGTCTGGGACCGGCTGCGCACTTGATATCGACGGGGTGGTGAGAGACGGCGTCGTCACCGCCGCCGCGCTCGACTGCGTCGGTGCTGGCTGCTGCATCTGCGCTGGCTGCTGCATCTGAGCTGGCTGCTGCGTCGGCACGCTGCTTCCCGACCCGGTGGACGGTTGCGACGGTGCCGGGACCTGAATGACGGCACGAGCCGGGGTTCCCGGAACCGGGAGGCCGGAGGCATTCGCCTGCGTGGCCGCGACGACGTAGTAGCCAGAGGACAACTGAGGAACAGTGAAGGCGAACGCGATGGTCCCGTTCGTTGCGGGAAGTCCGGACCACAGCACAGTTCCACTTGGGCTGTTGAGGTGGACGCTGACAGCAGATCCCGCGGGGTCGAACGCTGAGCCGGATCCGCTGAGGGACGATCCCGGCTGTACGGAGGCGGTACTCAGCGATATTTGGGCTGTCGCGGTACACGCGAGCACGGTGATAGCCGCCAACAGCAACACCACCACGACCCCGAACGACGCGGCAGCAAGGTGCATCGCGCGCGAACCGGACAACAGCTTCATCTCGTGCTCTCCATCGAATTCATCTCGCATGTGCCCCGCACCACCCTTATGGTTGGGTATGGTGCTGGAGAGGATGGCGCTGGCGATGTGCGTTGCACAGGGCAACAACCACCCATTTTTTGTTTGGTGGCATCCCAACAAGACCAGGCTTTGGCGGAGCGACTGACGGGGTTCATGTCGCTTCAGGCGTAGCTGTCACGTCACTCTGCATGCCTGCGAAGCTGATTCGCGCGAGAGGCCGTCTGCCACGCGTCACTTCGATTCCCTTTGCTGGCGGCGCTTGCGCAGGATGCGCGGGCGCAGCCCGACCAGTGCAAGGAGCGCGCCCGATGCACCGAGCAGTGTCACGCCGATTAGCTCGGCCGGCAGTGTGAAGCAGTTCCGGTCGCCGGCACGGGCACCGAGGCCGCAGCCACTGAGCTCGCCGGTGATGGCGTGAGTGGGGCCGCATTCACTGAGCTCGCCGGTGATGGCGCGGATGGCGCAAAACTCAGGGATGAGAAGTAAATGTCGTGGAACGCGTTGCTGAGCGTGCCGTTGCGGCTGTCGGTCCAGACGACGTCAGTACCTGCGTTGGTGGACGCCACCAGGTGATCCGTGTTTACCTGATAGTCGAAGGTCCCGCCGTTACCGCTCGAGACGCACACGTTCGTCGTGACGCTATCCAGCCGTTCTGGTGCCGAGAACGTGCCACCGCCATCCGCGGAGGAGGCGAAGAACGTGTCTTGAAAACCAAGCTGCGGGGGAGACGCGATGCAGTTGAAAGTCGCGGGAGAATCGTCGAAGAAGACGAGATCGAGCCGTCCGTCGGGCGCGAGCGACAGCGCGGGAGACGTCTGGCTATGGTCAGCTGGCTCGGATGGGACGCCGACGATTCGCGGCTGCGACCACGACGCGCCGCCGTCAGACGTTGTCTGCAGGTGGACCCGCGGGCTACACCCAGGTGGATTCGATGCAGTGCACGACGACGGTTCCAGGGCCGACCACGCTACCGCCGCGCTGCCGCTGCCTGAGAGGCCCGACACGGACTGGAAGGGGACACTGCGACAGTCGCCCGCGCTGCCGCAAGCGGCGTTCGGAGCGGGAACGGACGCGGCGATGACCACTGCAGGTGCGAAGGTTGCGCCGTGGTCCTGAGACGTACGGACCGTCAGGTTGACGCTGGACAACGGCGCGGTGCCAGTCTGGTAGACGACGTAGAGTTCGCCGTCGGCGCCGACACCAGGCACGGGCACCACACCGTAGCTATGGGTCACGTCCGGCGTCAGCACCATCGACGATGACCAGTGCACCCCGTCGAGGGAAGAGCCGGTCGCTGCGTCGGCGCCGGTGAAGTTTCTGGCGAACCGCGCCCAGGTCGCATACACACGACCTGTTGTTTTGTCGACCGCGAGGGAGAGGTTGTCAGCGCTTTGGTCGACACCGGCGGCACTCGTCGTCGGGTCCGGCTGCGTTGTATCGATCGGCGTCGGCGCGCTGAAAGTGGCTCCCCCGTCGGTGGACCGCATTGCGTAGGGCGTTCCGTAATAGCCACCACTGCCAAAGTGGGTGGAATCGAACGCGTAGACGAGGGCGCCGTCGGGCTGGAAGACAACCCGCGGGAGCCCGCACGTCTTTTGGCCGGCGGGGAGTTGATATGGCGCACCCGACCCGACGACGGGGCCGTCCAGCCATGTATTGCCGCCGTCGGATGAGCTCGCGAGGTGGCACGCGAGTGACTGGAGCGCTTCGTCATAGGCAACGACGACGTGCGAGCTGTTGGCGGGATCTATCGCAACGTCAGGATGTGAGTACGCCCCCGGGGGACTCGGGGCGGACACACGGACGTTGGAAAGCACCACCGTCTGCGCGCTGGCGGTCAGCAAGCTCGCCAGCAGTATTCCGCACGCGCCGACGGCGAGCACGATTCCTCGCCCTGCCCATGGCTTCATGATCTCTCCTTCCTGACCCCGCGGCTCCGATCCGGATCCGAGCTGAACTCACCTCGCAGGCGAGATGTCGTAGAACCATGGACCCCACCGGCAGGCTTGCACAGGGCAGCAATGCCTAATTAATTCCCGAGCAACGATGCGCCGTGGTGCTTAGCGGACAGCTGTCGACGGGAACGAAGACCGAGCTTCGCCAGAACCGAACTCACATGGTGGTTGACAGTCCGGCGCGAGAGATAGAGCTGCGCTGCGATCTCCTCATCGCTGAGCCCCTTGGCCGCAAGCCGAGCCACTTCCCGCTCGCGTGGCGAGAGCTCTGTGCCGTAACTCCTGCGCCCGCGACGCTGGCTCGGTCTCGGGGCGATGACACCGAAGCGGCGGAGCTCTTTGCGCACTCGGGCAGAGTCTCCGACAGCGCCGAGAGACTCGAACTGCTCGAGGGCTCCCATAAGGATCTCTGCATTCGAATCGCCAGGACCGGTCAGCTGACAAATTCCGAGGCGTTCGGCGGCGCGCGCTTCCAGGTACGGGCGCGACGCGTCGCGGTACAGCTTGAGAGTCGTGTCAAACGCGGCCGCAGCCGCCGCGGGGCGGCCC
>JBOHUE010000172.1:0-14910 GCA_050734185.1 Candidatus Dormibacteria bacterium
CCTCCACTGCCGGCGCCGGCGGCGCCGGCGCCGGTAGCTCCGGCGCCACCAACGCCGCCGGCGACCCAGCGGTCAGCGTCACTGCTCAACCGCGCCGGACTCCAGCGCACCGCCGGCCGCCCGGGCCACGGCACGCACACCGCGTTGCGCGCCAAGGTGCGCGAGCGTCTGGTCGAGGAGCTGGCGGCGAACCCGGATGGCGTGCCGGCGGAGGCGGTCCGGCAGCGCATCGCAGAGCTTGTCAACGACGTGGTGGCAGAGACCGCGACAACGCTCAGCCGCCAGGACCGGCAGCGAGTCATCGAGACGATCGGCCACGACGTCCTCGGCCTCGGGCCGCTGGAGGATCTGCTCGCGGATGAGGCCGTCACCGAGATCATGATCAACGGCCCGTTTCAGATCTACGTCGAGCGGGCGGGTCGCATCACGATCAGCGACGTCACGTTCGAGAGCGCGGACCATCTGATGCAGGTGATCGACCGCATCGTGTCCAGCCTCGGCAGGCGTGTCGATGAGTCGTCGCCGATGGTCGACGCGCGGCTCAAGGACGGCTCGCGCGTCAACGTGATCATTCCGCCCCTGGCCCTTCGCGGCGCGACGATGACGATCCGGAAGTTCGCCAAGGAGGCGCTGCAGGCGGAAGATCTGGTGCGCTTCGGCTCGATGACACCGGACATGGCGACGTTCCTGCGCGCGTGCGTGCGCGCGCGCCTCAACGTCGTCGTCAGCGGCGGCACCGGCTCGGGAAAGACCACGACCCTGAATGTGCTCAGCGGGTTCATCCCCAGCGACGAGCGCATCGTCACCATCGAGGACGCAGCCGAGCTGCAGCTGCACCAGGACCATGTGGTCCCGCTGGAGACGCGCCCGGCAAACGTCGAGGGGCGCGGCCGCATCAGCATTCGCGACCTCGTCATCAACTCGCTGCGCATGCGGCCCGACCGCATCGTGGTCGGTGAGTGCCGCGGCGGCGAGGCGCTGGACATGCTGCAGGCGATGAACACTGGTCACGATGGCTCGCTCACGACGCTGCACGCCAACAACCCGCGCGACTGCATCAGCCGTCTGGAGACCATGGTGCTGATGGCGGGAGCGGAGCTCCCCTCGCGCGCGATTCGCGACCAGATCGGGTCCGCCGTCGACGTGATCGTGCATCAGTCGCGACTGCGCGATGGCACGCGCAAGGTGGTGAGCGTGACCGAGGTGCTCGGCGCGGACGAGCACGGCGTCCACATGGAGGAGATCTTCGCGTTCCGCCAGACGGGCGTCGACGAGAACGGCAGAGTGCTGGGCGGCTTCACCCCGACGGGGAAGCTACCGACGTTCTTCGAGCACCTCCAGACCTCGGGCGAGGGTGTGCCCGAGGAGCTCTTCCGCACGGTCCAGGTCGCGTAGCTCCGCGCCTGCGCGCGCTACGACACCAGCGATCGGTGGTCGCCGGCGCTCCGTAGGGTCAGGCGGACGCCGCGCGCTCCTGTGTGTCGTTGACGAGCGTCAGCGCGCGACGGTCGGGGAACAGCGCCGCGAGACGCGTGGGCAGCGGGACGCCCATGTCGAAGAGGCGGTCGATGATGCGCGGCCGGATGCCGGACGGGTTGAACTCGCCGGTGATCTTGCCGGTCTGCGGGTCGGCGCCCTTGGACTCGAACTTGAAGATCTCCTGCATCGTGATCATGTCGCCCTCCATGCCGATCACCTCGCAGATGCTCACCACCTTGCGCGATCCATCCTTGAGCCGGGCCAGCTGGATGATGAGGTTGATCGCGCCGGCAATCTGCTGGCGGATGGCCTTCAGGGGCAGATCCATGCCCGCCATGAGCACGAGCGTCTCCAGGCGGGACAGCGTCTCGCGTGCCGAGTTGGCGTGCACCGTTGTCAGCGAGCCGTCGTGGCCCGTGTTCATCGCCTGCAGCATGTCCAGTGCCTCACCGCCGCGGCACTCACCGACGACGATGCGATCGGGGCGCATGCGCAGCGAGTTGATCACGAGGTCGCGAATGGGAATGCGTCCCTCGCCGTTGATGTCGGCCGGGCGCGCCTCCATGCGGCACACATGTTCCTGGTGCAGCTGGAGCTCGGCGGCGTCCTCGATGGTGACGATGCGCTCGTCGATCGGAATGAAGCCGGAGCAGACGTTGAGCAGCGTCGTCTTGCCGGTACCGGTTCCACCCGAGACAACGATGTTGGCGCGCGCCAGAACGCAGGCTTGAACGAACGACGCGCCCTCGGGCGTGAGAGTGCCGAAGCCGATCAGATCGCTGACCTGATACGGATCCTTGGCGAACTTCCGGATCGTGAGCAGTGGACCGTCCAGCGCCACCGGCGGCACCGCCGCGTTGACGCGGGAGCCGTCGAGCAGGCGCGCGTCGCACAGCGGTGTGCGCGCGTCGATGCGGCGGCCGACGGACGACACGATGGTCTCGATGACGCGCAGCAGATGCGCCTCGTCGTCGAAACGGATGTCGGTCAGGAGTATCTTGCCGCGACGCTCGACGTACACCATCTCCGGGCCGTTGACCATGATCTCGGTGAGGCTGTCGTCTTCGACCAGCGGCCGCAGCGGGCCGAGCGCCTCCACGTAGCGCGGATCCATCCCGTTGACGGTGCTCACAGGTACTCCTCAGTTGTCACAGAACGCATGATCCCGCGTGATTGTCGATGCCGCCGGCCGAACCGGCTCGAGTGGGCAACCGGTTCGATACACGATCTTTGCGGGTAAACGACGGAACTGCCGCTACGATCGTTGCGCTGTGGCAGTGATGAATCCCGCGGTCGAGGAAGAGGAGGACGGCTGGTTCGGCGAGGGCTGCGCGTTCGACTCCGGTGAGGATCTCGCCGCCGCGCTCATGGAGCTGGCCGGCGTTCCCACCGGGATCACCTTCGTCGAGCAGGAGTCGGCCACGACGGAGCTCGAGGAGGCGGGCAGGCCGCGCGATCTGACGTTCGAGATGCTGCGGCCGTCGCACCACAACTCGGACGGGGCCGCCGCGTCGAGCGTCGGTCGCTGGTCGTCGGCCAACAAGCCGCTGACGTGGACGGTTCGGACGCCCGGGTCCGCTGACGTCCCCGCGCGCACACCGGGCAAGTCGGGCTGGTCCATCCGCAGCTCCGTCGCCATGCTGCAGCGCACCGAGGAGATGCTGCTGACGCTGCGCGAGGAGGCTGTCGCCGCCACACTGATCGCTGCGTCGCACGCGATCAGGGCTTCGAGGTAGCGGGCTCTTCCTCTTCGGCGGGCTCGTGTTCGCGGACCGCATCACGGCGGCGCATCACCGAGTAGACGTTCTCCAGCGTCGGCGGGATGCCGCGACGCAGCACGTCGATCACCGCCTCGGGATCGATGCCGCCCGGGTGCGCTAGCGCTGCCAGTCGCGCGGAATCCTCTGCCGCGGCTCGTGACTCGCCGAGGTTGACGCGCAGTCGCTTGATCCGCCGGCTCAGCACGATGTTGAACACCACGGAGACGACGGCGATCGCCGCCACGATGTAGACGAGGTTGTCGCGCAGGATCTGTTCAATCGATATCGATGCCATCGTGCTCACGCTCCACACAGTCGGTCGGCCGCGTGCACATGCATCTCGCGCGCCATTGTCTGAATCTGGGTCGCGTCGTGACCTGCAACCGTCATGCGGCGAACCTTCTCGATCGTCGTGATGAAGTCTTCGACGACCGGCTGCGTCGCAAGCACCACCTCGTTCACGGGTGCCGCGTCGTCCTTGCCCAGCCACGCCTCGGCGATCGTCACCAGCTCGCGGCGCACGTCGTCGTAGTCGACCCAGTCGGCGGATACCGGCGACGCCGGTTCCTCGATGGGCGCTGACGCAAAGGCGGCGTCGGAGATGACGTCGGCGATGACGTCGGCGAACGACTCCGCGACGGGATCTGTTGCCGGCTGGTTGGCGTCGTCGCGTGACACCTCCGGAGGCGCGCCCTCGATCGACGGGGACGGTGTCTCGAAGAACACGAGGTCCGGGGCGCGTCGCGGCGCTGCCTTACGATGCGGCGCGGCATACGTCGGCGCCTCCGTCGGGGTCGTGTCCGCTTCCGGCGCTGCCGCTTCATGCTCGTCGGGCTCCGCCGGCGGCGCGGACTCGGCGTACCACGGCGGTGCTTCGGTCGGAGTCGTCACCGCGGCCGGCGCTTCGGCGGCGGGAGGTGGTGGCGGAGCCGACACCCTGCGGGGTTGCGCGGCGCTGCGGCGCTGCAGCACGCGCAGCGTCGTCCCCGGCTCCTGGATCAGCTCGACGAGCTGATCGGTGGTGCGGACAGGAACGGGTTCACTGGATGTGTATGCCGCGACGACGGCGCCGCCGGTGAACAGCCCGACGGCATGGTCGGGGCCCTCGATGAGGAGCACGTGATCGTCGTGGTCGTCGATCAGTGATGCAACGAGCGCGGGTGCGTCCACCCACGTGCTGTCGATCGCATCGCCACGCGGCATGCGCCACAGCATCGGGATGGCCTCTGCGACGTCGATGCCGTCGAGCGCGTAGCCGGCGACGGTTCCCTCGTGCGCACCCAGCAACGCCATCGCCGCCGTCTCGCCGCGCGCGTGGTCGGCGCTGTCGACCCAGACGGCGTCTATGAGGTCGCCGTCGCGAACGACGCCGGCGGCGTGCAGGCGCGGTCCCGTGAGCACGATCAGTGCAGTGTTGAGTCCGGCGAGGCGATCGCTGAGTCCGATCGACCCCGCTGGGCCCTCGTCCCAGAGCGCGCGGCCGGCGGGCAGCAGCGGAAACGTGTCGACGTCGAAACCGAGGTCGGGCGAGTCGTCGTAACCGCCGAGCCACGGATACGTGTCGTCTGTGTCACGAACCTGGGTGTGCTCACCGACCAGCTCCGCCAGCGGCTCGGTGATGTCGTCGACGCTGACGCTCAGCGTCTCCTGCGGCGCCATGGCGCGGCGCCAGTCGCTCACGTCGAACTGTCGCGGCAGCTCGCGAAGCAGCGCATCGAGAGCGTCTTCTCCCGTATGGCGAACGCCGCCGGCCTCGAACACCGCATGCGACGGCTGGCCGAACACCATGAAGATCGTGGCGAAGCCGCCATCCCAGGCAATGTCGAAGGCGCCACTCATGTAGTCGTCCTTCGCCTTGGCCAGCTGTCGCAGGAGTTTGACATGTGGCGCTGCGATGGCCATGGGCGGATTATCCTGTGCTTGTGCCTGCAGAGATCATCACGATCGCGTCGCTAAAAGGTGGCGTGGGCAAGACAACCAGCAGCTACGCGCTGGCGGCGGCGGCCGCCGACGGCGGCCTGCGCGTCCTGGCCATCGACCTTGATCCCACCGGCGGTCTGAGCAACGCGCTCGAGAAAGCAAAGCGCACGTCGACGATTGCCGACGTGCTGCACAACCGCGTCTCGATCAAGGACGCATACATGGATCACCCACTCGGCATCAAGGCGGTGGCGTCGCACCGCAGCCTCAATGAGGACACGCCGAGCGAGACGCAGCTGCGCGAGATCATCGACACGGTCACCGATGAGTTCGATCTCGTGTTGCTCGACACCCACCCCCATGAGCCTTCTCTGATAGGGCCTATGGCCGTTGCCGATCGCATCGTGGTGCCCACCGCGCTGGACATCCTGTCGTTGCGCGCGGCGGCCCTCACGGTGGGCGTGGCGCAGCAGCTCGAGGTGCTCGAGCGAATTCGGGGCATCATTGTCACGAACGTTAAGCGCCCGATGTCCCGCATCACCGAGTCGCTGCTCAACGGTCTGACGATGAGCGGTCTCGCGTTCGACACCGTTCTCTGGTACTCGCCCGGATGGATCCTGGCGACGTCGGGGCGCGGCGAGCTACCCGATCAGGACCTGCTGACGCAGAGCAAGATGCTGCTCCGCGAGGTGGCTGTGCGCCCGGTGCCCGTCGAGGCGTTGAAGCAGTTCATCAGCATGGCGCAGGGCCGCCGCCCGCGCGAGGCGAGCGCCGTCCCGTCCTGACGCCCGCGGCGGCATCCGCGAGCGGTACCGGACCCGTTACCGGCGCGTGACGGTTGGCTGAGAACTCCCGCATCAATCGCACCAATACTACCAATCGTAGTGAGCGCGCCAGAAGCAGCCCAGCGCGAGACACTGGGGCTGCAGCCAGGGCAGTTGTACCGCCTGGCACATACGCAGGGGACCCACCAAGCTCGGCGCGTCATCAGAAGTCTGGTGGTCTTCGTGGGCGCCTCCGCGCGGCGCCAGTGGGACGGGACGATAGTGACCTGCCTGGAGTTCACACGGCCGCAGGGACGGCCCCTGTCGCTCCTGGCGGGCCAGGTGGTCGAGGCCCGTGCCGCCGCGCGCAACGAGCACGGCCAGGTCGTGCTGCTGGCGACGCAGCTCGGGCTGGCACGTCGCCGCGGTTCGCGCCGGCGTATCCGCCGCGTGGCCTGACCGTCAGCACCAGGGATGGACGCGCACCACCGCTCCGTTCGACCACGGCGTCGGTCCGCTCTGCGGCCCGCGCCTTGCTCTCGGCGCGACGGGCGCTCCGAGGACGTGTATCGCGTCCGCACAGCGGATTGACCAGCTTCCGGTTACGCGCTACGACTGCCGCGCGCGGAGGGGACTGCGTCGTGGCTCGCCGGAAGGCTCGAAGCCATCCCTGACCTCCCTCTATTTCGCCCGCGCGAGTCCGGGTGAGACTGAGGTGACGGCATGCGAGTCCTTCCAGAGAACCCGAACATCGATCACGTGCGGCAGCAGGCCAGGGACCTGCTCATCGCCCTCCGCGAGACCGACCCAGCAGCGTCGTTGAGCCAGGCTCAACGCGCGCTGGCTGAGCAATATGGGTTCAGCACTTGGACCGCGGTGCGGCACGAGGTTCACCGGATCTGCAGTGAACGCAGCGACGCCGATCGAGGGCTGATCGACGGCATCGCGGCCGCGTTCGATCTCGGCGAGGTCCTCGGACGAGGCGTGGTCGCGGCCGGAGTGATGGGGCCGGCATACCGCGTTGGGACCACCAAGGGCTCGTGGTCGGTGCACGGCGCCCTCTCGTGGGTCGACGAAGCGCAGGCCGAGGAGGCGGGGCGCCTCATGAACGCAGCGCGTGAGGCGGCTGTGCTGGTACCGGCACCGAGGCGCACGAGTGGAGGCAGCCTGCTCGCGACGGTGCACGACCGGCCGTGGCGTGTTGATGAATGGATGAAGGAAGGCCCGCCCGTGACAACGCCGTTGGCAATGGCGGACGCGCACCGGCTCGGTGAGCTGCTCGGACGGCTGCACTCGCTCGCCCTGCGCCCGACACGACCGATGAATCCGTGGCTGACGCGGCGGCGCAGCCTGCACCACTGGGTCGCCATGACCGGCCGGGCGCGAGACGCGGGGGTTGAGTGGGCGGACCTGCTCGAGGCTGCGCTGCCGGCACTCGAGCGGTTGACAGCCTGCGCGCTCGAAGAGCCAGATCTCGGCGCGCTCGTCCTTTCGCACACCAACCTCGTCGCGTCGAACATCAGCCGCGGAGCGAATCACGCGTTGATTCCAAGGGCGTGGGAGTTCGCGGGCGCGATACCGACGGCGTGGGAGCTCGGGCTTGTGTTGCACTCGTGGACGAGCACGCCGGCTGCTGCGCGCGCCAGCGCAATGGTCGGGCCGTTCATCGACGCGTACACGGCGGTGGCCGGCCGCCGTCCCGCGGTTGAGCCGCCGATGTTTGCTGCCGCAATCAATGCGTGGCTGCAGTGGCTGGCGAGCAGAGTCGATTACGCGCTCGACGGTGACGGCGACGAGCGCACGATAGCAGCGCGCGAGTTGTCACACATGCTCGCTGCTCCGCTCACACCGGAGTCGTTCGACGAGATCGTCGAAGCGGCTACGAGCGTTAACGGGACTAGTCGGCGTCCGGGCGGTGGAGGCCGCCAACTGCGATGACATACGCGGTTGCCCCCGCTGGCTTCGTCGTGGTGGAGCTGTGGAACCGCTGGCCGCAGCGAATTGCCAATGACCTTGTCGAGGTCGGCCCAACTGGTCGTGCCGCCAGCATCGCCAACCGACAGGAAGATCCATGCCTGCCCGTCAGTCATTTCGTGGGAGATGGTAGTCGCGGAGGTGACGGTCGACCGCCGCATGCCAGGGTCCGGCACTAACCGCCCGACGCCTGGCAAGCAGCCGTAGAATCGGTACCGTGGCGATCCGGCTCGAGTCCCCTCGCCTCATCATCCGCACACTCCAAGCGGATGACCAAGAGCCGTGGCTCGCGATGTTCGCGGACCCAGCGGTGCGGCGCTTCCTGCCTGGATCTGCACCAACTCCACAGAACTTCGCCACGACACTGGTGGCGCGCCACGAGATGGAGGAAGAATTGGGCTACGCCCTATGGGCGGTGGATGACAAGAGCACCGGTGACTTCGTCGGGCAGTGCGGATTGCGCCCGGCGCGAACGATGGACCCGACGGCCGGCTCCGAAATCGACCTCGCCTACCACTTCACGTCGAACACTTGGAATCGCGGGTATACGACCGAGGCGGTGATGGCAGTGCTCACCTACGCGTTGGGCGACGATGGGCCGCGCCTCGAGCGCGTCATGGCCGTAACCATGCCCGAGAACGTGGGCTCGTGGCGGGTCATGGAGAAGGCTGGGATGCGCTATGAGGGCAGGGCCAATTACTACGGTCTCTCCGGGCTCAAGAAGTACTCCGCCGAGCGCGCGTGGTGGACGCCGGGGCTTAGCAGCGCCAAAAAGGAGTGATGGCATGGCGGAAACGGCTCGATGACTCCAACGAGACCGGCGAGGAGCACGCCAGTACTCGCGAATGTCCCCCGAGAGGCGCGCCGAGACGCTAGTGCGCCGCTCGTCGACGGCATAGTCGATGACTACGACTGGGAGCTCCTGCGCCGCTCGACGACAACTAACTGCGGCTCACGCCACGATGGCGTGTTGCATGGCCCAGAGCGCCGCGGCGCCGCGTGACGAAACGCCGATCTTGTCGTAGACGTGCTGGATGTGGTGATCGCTGGTCTTAGGGGAGATGTAAAGGCGCGTTGCAATCTGCTGTGTCGTGAGGCCCCTTGCCGCGAGTCGCAGCACCTCGACCTCGCGTCGGGTCAGCCCTCCCGGATGGCGCTGCCGCGTGCCGGTGAGCAACGACGGTTCGTCGTGTCCCGCGGCCGCGAGCACCGCCCGGCTCGCACGAGGCTCGAGCACGCTGTCAGCCACGAGCCGGCGCACCTCGGCGGCAGCGTCACCCGAGGACAACGGCGAACGGTCAGCTCGCTCGGCGGTCAGCCCCACGTACACGTCCGTCGCGGCCAGGATGCACGCTCCGAGGTCATCGTCGATGTGCATGTGCTTGTGGTAGCCGGAGCCGTTGCACCGCTCGTGATGCGCGGACGCAATCGGGTTGAGCGCGGCCAGCGCGGGCGAGCGTCGAAGCATCTGCTCGGTCAGCATCGGGTGTAGCTCGACACGATCGAACTCGGTTCGCGTGAGTGGACCAGGCTTGTCCCAGATCGAGTTCGGTACCCCGGTGCTGCCAAGCTCGTGCACGAGCGCAGCACGACGGAGCGTGGCAACGGTGTCGTCGTCGAGCGCGAGCACTCGGGCGGCATCGGCCGCCAGCTGCGCACAGCGGCGGCTGTGCCCGGCCATGTACGGCGACTTGAGGTCGATGAAATCGGCAACGACGGTCAGGGCGTCGTCGAGTCGCTCGCCGGCGAGCAGGCGGTGCGGTTCAGGCTCGAGGGCGAGCACGGCATCCCACGGCTCTCCGTCGTCGAGGTGTTTGAGCCAGCTGCTCCCGTGCGCCACGAAAAGGTCGGCGAGCACTGGGTCGTAGGTGCGGTCGCGTCGCTCGCGTGCCGCATCGATCGCCGCGGCCGGTGAGAAGCGGCGGCCGATCGCTTCCATATCGTGGCTGAGGTGCACGATGCGCATGGCGAGCGGGATCCGATCGCCCCTCGCGCCTGACGGATAGCCCTTGCCGTTCCAGCGCTCGTACGTGAAGCGCAATGCCTCGCGAACCATCGGATCGAGACCGAGCCGTTCGACCAGCATCACGGCCACCTCGCATCCGGTCGCAAAGTTGTGGACCGCCCAGTCGTGGGCGCCCTCGTGCAACGACTTCACGATCCCCTCGTGCTCCTCAGGGGCGTGGCCGGCGGTCGCGAACTCGACCATGGCGCGCATGACATCGGCCGGATCGGCGGCGTCGAACACGAGCGTGCGGGCGAGCACAGCGATGTCGTCGGCGAAGACGCTGGCGATCTCGTGAGCGTGGCCCGTGCACCCCAGGTAGCGCAGCAGCGCGACCCAGTAGACGGTTTCGCGAACGTGTGGTTCGAAGCCCGCCTCGTCGGACAGCGCGACCCCGAGAAGGCACGACCGTAGCTGCGATTCCAGCGGCTGGCCGAACGCGTTGTCCTGCGCGAGCGCGAAGGTCGCGACGAGCTCAGCGAGGCGAAGCGGCGATTCCAGAAATGGGGAGTTCTCCCGATGTTTCGGCCGCAGCGGTTTGAGCATCGTGACCCCCCAGATGTCGCCAAGCAGGCGACTGCTCACCAGGAGAACGAGTATGGCGAAATGTGCACCTTCCATCCGGGCGCTGGGCGTGTTCCTGGCGCTCGTAGCGCTCGCCGCATCGGCACCGCTCCTGGCCACCGGCGGTGTCGCCGGTGGGCAGCCGGTGGGGGCCGTGTACGTGGCGAGCAACAGCTACAGCGGCAACCAGATCCTGGCGTTCCCGCGCTACGCTGACGGCTCGCTCGGTCCCGTCGAGCCGGGAGTGCCGACGGGCGGGCTGGGGAGCGGCCCCGGTCAGCTGCTGGCCGACGACCCGCTCGGGTCGCAGGGCTCGTTGATTGTCGATCAGGAGAACCAGCGCCTGTTCGTGGTCAATGCCGGCAGCAACAACGTCTCGGTGTTCTCGATCAATGGGAACACGCTCACGCTCGTCGACCGCCAGTCATCCGACGGCGCCTATCCGGTCAGCCTCGCACTCCTGGATCACACGCTGTATGTGCTCAACGCCGTCGGCAACTCGGTCGCCGGCTTCAGCGTCGACAACGGCGGGCATTTGACGCACCTCAGCACCTGCGCGCTCCCCAGCCTGCCGAGCGGAGCGAACGCGGTGCTGCCCGCCAATCCACCGACACACAGTGCACAACCCGTCATGGTGCAGACGCCCGGGCAGGTCGGGTTCAGCCCCGACGGCACGAGGCTGCTGGTCGTGTCGAAGGAAGGGCCGCTCCTGCAACCTACCTTCCCCTTCAGCACCACCTTGGGATCGGGGAGGATCCACGTGTACGACGTCGGCGGCGCCCAGCACACGCTGCTGAACTGTGGGAGGCCGACGACCACTGTGCTGGCGAGCAACAGCAGCGGCAGCGGGAAGATGCCGTTCTCCTTCGGATGGACCGCACAGGGCCAGCTCCTCCTCCTGGAGGTGTTCGGTTCCAAGACCGACTTCGCGGGAGGCGCGATGAGCTCGTTCGCTCTGCACAGCAATGACACGCTCACGCCCATCTCGACGTCGATCGCCAGCGGCGAGACGGCTCCGTGCTGGCTCGTGCGCAGCGGCAGCAACGTCTATGTGGCGAACAACGTGCCCAACGGCTTCATCCCACCCGACGTGATCTCCGCGTACGTGGTGAACAGCAAGGGGCACGTCGCACCGAGTCCTGCAGTGGCGGCAACCGTCGCGTCGGATCTCACCGATATGGCCATCACCGCCGACGGGCACTTCATCTATCAAATGGCAACCGGCTCGTCGCAGGTCTGGCCGTTCCGCGTCGGCTCGACAGGAGCGCTGTCGGGATTGACGCCGGTGGCCGACGGCCAGCCCCCGAGCAGCGGCAACGTGGGCATCGCCACCGTGGACTTCCAGTAGTACAAGGGCAGCTGCGTCGACCGCAGCGTCGTGTCAAGGAGCGGTCCAGTCCCAATCGGGCTGGGCCGCTCCGCTGCAAACACGCTGCCTTCACTGGCTCCGCACACTCGAGTGCACGTCACAGGGCGGGTTCACACCGTCGGCGATTCCGACAGTGGGTAGTGACGCTACTCGCTGTGGCCGTTGGTGGCGACGCTGACGACGGTCTCGAGCTCCGCCATGTGCTCCGCCTCAACGGCGTCGCCCTGCAGATGCTGTGCGAGACGCTCGTTCAGCCCGCGGCGCTCGAAGCGATACCCGATGCCCGGCACCGCGTGGATGTACGTCGGACGCGGTCCTTCGGGCTCGATCTTGCGGCGCAGCCGGTAGACGTGTGCGTCGACGCTGCGCAGGTCGAGGTCGGCGCCCTGTCCCCACACCTTCTGGATCATCTCCGAGCGCGAGATCACGCGTCCCGGTGATGCGGACAGCAGCGCGAGCAGATCGAACTCCGTTGGCGTGAGGCTGACGGGCTGACCGTCGCGCAGCACCTCGTGGCGTCCGATGTCGACGACGAGGCCGGGGAACTTCAGCCGTCCCGGGCGCACCTGCGACTGCGTGCTGCGCTGCCGGCGCAGCTTCGCGTTGATGCGTGCGGCAAGCTCGCGCAGCTCGAACGGCTTGGAGATGTAGTCGTCGGCGCCGATCTCGAGGCCGACGACGACGTCGACGACGTCGGTCGATGCCGACACCATGATGACGGGCACCTCGACGCCCGCCGTCCGCAGGCGGCGGCACACGTCGAAGCCGGTGAGACCGGGCAGCGTGAGGTCGAGCAGCACGAGGTCGACGTCGGTCTGTTCGGCCATGCGGAGCCCATCGGCGCCGTTCTCCGCGAACTGGATGGCGAAGCCGTGCTGCTGCGCCAGCACCGCGAGGATGTCGCGCATCGATGGGTCGTCGTCGATCACGAGGACGGTCGCCTCGGCGCCTGCGCGCGTGGCGACCGAGCCAAGCGGGCTGAGCAGAGACTCAGTGAAGGCCGGCATCAGCTCCCTCCGGGCCGCGGACTACAGCTCAGTGGTGTCACGAGCGCACCGTACCACTCGTTTGACGCGTATTAGGAGCGGGTTACGAACGCGTTGCCTGGTTTTACCGGGACGCAACCAGCGGCCACAGAGCGGCGTAACTCTGTGCGATCAGACGTGGAAGGGCAGGGTCACGATGAACGTGTTCCCGCGCGCGCTCTGGTTGTCGACCCAGACTTTCCCGCCCATGCGCTCCACCAGCTGGCGCGACAGATACAGCCCGACGCCGAATCCGCCGCGCTGGCGCAGCAGCGGGGCCTCCACCTGGTAGAAGGAGGCGAACACGCGATCGACGTCGGCATCGGGAATGCGCCGGCCATTGTCGTGCACGGAGACGTGCACCATGTTGACCACGCGCTCGGTGCGCACATAGACCGCCTCGGACTGCGGCGAGAACTTCAACGCGTTGTCGAGCAGACACGCGAACACGAGCGCGAGGCGGTCGACGTCGGCGCTGACGCGGCTCGCATCGGCGGCGACGTCGATGTGGAACCGGTCGTGGTCCGCCTCCTCGACGAAACGCGGGATCACCTCGCGGAACACATCCTCGAGGTCGACGGGGGCGGTCTTGAGCCGGATCTCGCCGGACTCGAGCTGTGCGATGCACAGCAGGTTGTCCGTGAGCCGCGCCAGATGCTCCGACTCGATGCGCAGCTGCGACAGCCCTTCCTCGCGGGCGCCGGCCGGTAGGCGATCGCTCGCATCCTGCATCAGCGTGAGCCACGCCTTGATCTTGGTCAGCGGCGTGCGCAGCTCGTGCGACGCCAGCATGATGAAGTCGCTCTTGATGCGGTCGACCTCGCGCAGCTCGGCGAATGCGGCGTGCTCCAGCTCGATGGTCTGCATGAGCCGCCGGTCGCGCGAGGTGACGAGCTCGCGGGCGAGCAAGCTGCTCGCGAGCGTGACGACGAACAGCAGGAACGCGCGCGCGACGAAAGCATCCACGGTGTTCCCCGTGAGCACCCAGCCGCTCACGGCGAATGAGCTGGCGAAGTAGACCGTTCCGGTGATCAGCGCGCACAGCATGCTGCCGGGAACGCTGAAGCGCAGGCTGCCCTCGATGACGACCAGCGAGAAGGCAACGGCGAGGTCCGAGCCGATGCCGCCGCCCAGGTAGACGAAAGCACCCGCGACCGCGAGGTCGACGGTGACCATAAGGAGCTGCGCGCCACGCCCGGGCAACCGTCGAGCGACCAGCATGATCGTTGCCGTCAGGTTGAAGACACCCCAGCCGCCGAGGATGAGGTTGATCGCCGACCTCGATGCCGTGCCGTGCACGCCCGGGAAGTTGTTGGCCACGGCGACGTAGATGAGCACCACCCACCGGACCAGCTCGATGACACGCTCGAGGCCGGCGCGGCGATCGCGGAACAGCGCGGCGCGCGTCTCAGCCGCGGGTGCCGGCGCCGCCTGGGGAGGCGTGGACGGCGCCGGCGGGGCCTCCGGGGGTTGCGGGCGCGCGCGTTGCCGTCGCAGCAGGCGCCCCGCCACCACCTCGGACGCGCTGTGCGCACGCAGGGGTTGGCTGAGCATCGGCTTCGAGACTAGATGCGTACGCGTTCCGCCATGCCGCACGACCAGTAACGAAGCGGCACCGCGCAAGCGACGTCGGGCTACGTCCGCCTCAGCAGGCGGGTGCGTACGCCGGCGGCACGGTCAGCGGCGCGGAAGGAGTCGCCGGATCGCTAGCTTCCGGAGAGACCAGCACCAGCGCGCCGGCCGGTGCGTCGAAGCAGTCGAGCCTCCAGCCGAGCTCATGCAGCGCCGATGCCTCCTGGGAGCGCTCATCGACGATTGCAACGCGGATGTCGTCGGTGCGCAGCGCCGTCTCCCAGCCGGGCTCGAGCAGGTGGATGGTGGCGTACGCGGCCTGGGCCGGCCGGGTGAACGTCCCGGCGCTGCCGTAGATGAACACGACGTGGCCGGCGGGCAGCCGGTATGCGAGGTAGTCGCCCCAGGTCGCGGCGCTGTAGACGCGCTCGTTCGGATACGCCGCGGCCACGCGCGTCGCCGCCGTTTGCGGCTCCTT
>JBOHUE010000173.1:0-4622 GCA_050734185.1 Candidatus Dormibacteria bacterium
GTCACTAGGTGACTCACTACACCCGCCGTAGTGAGTCACCTAGTGACTCACTACGGACCCCGGTCAGAGGGGTAGCCGGTAGGTGGCAGGGGACCTTCCGGATCCCGAAGACCACGAAACCAGTCCCCGATTTCGGAGCCTTTCGAGCGTTCTGCGGGCCGTTGCCTGGCTTATATCCACCCCGGCCGCGATCGTCCGTGTGGACAGGCTGCATGTTCCCGAGGGATCCGCCTTGGCGGCGAGAATGAGCAACACGGCCTTCTCCGCGGGGCCACCAGTGCGCTGCTGACGTGCCCAATGAACCGCCCCCGCATTGACCGTGTTCGCGCTCACTGACTGGGCCCCTCCCCCCCGGCATCATCAGGCCACCCCAGTTCGTGTG
The DNA here is from genome assembly GCA_050734185.1 of Candidatus Dormibacteria bacterium. Classification (GTDB taxonomy): domain Bacteria; phylum Chloroflexota; class Dormibacteria; order Aeolococcales; family Aeolococcaceae; genus JAFALX01. The sequence goes on from JBOHUE010000173.1 coordinate 383, forward strand.
CAGCTGTGTCGCTCACGGAAGCCGAGCAGGAAGTAGGCATAGACATTTGGCAGCATCGGCTGCGCGGTCCCCAGTGCCGGAGCGATCTGTTGGACCTTGAACAGTGCGATTTCCTCGAGGTCACCACGGACGATCGAGACCGAATAAGCCGGTATGCCGGCCATTCGCGCCAGAGCGGCTGTGACCGGCGCCGGCTTCGGTGCTCGATCGGAGGTCTGCGTCTCGACGAGTGCGAGCGGCGCGCTGCAGTGGCGGCAGTACTCGCACCAGTCGATGTCGATCAGTCCGAGTGACCATGCCTGCCTCGCAGGCAGATACCGGCGCATGTTGGCTGTCCGGTGCCATCCGGAGTAGGTCAGGTCGCGCTCACCGGTCCGCTCCGCCTCGCTCATGAGACACGCTCCCGGCTGGTGCGCACGGCAGCGGCGTCGATGTCAGCGCCTATGGCGTGGCGACCGAGCGCGTGTGCGGCAAGCAGCGTGGTTCCCGATCCCATGAACGGGTCGACGACGGTTTGTCCGCGCTGGGTGAGGCGCTCGATGAGGGTGTGGAACGCGGCGTAGTCCTGGCCCCACTTGTGCAGCGACTTCGCGCCGGCGTCAGTGCCTTCGCTGCGGATGACGTCGGCGAAGCGCGGACCACCGCCGTAGACGAGGAGCGGCTTCCAGCTGCTCTGGACCTTCCGCGGATGCGACACGTACCCGTTGCCAGGCGTGAGATAACAGCCGGTCCAGCGGTAGGGCCGGTGACCATCGAGAAGGCGGTACACCTCGGGCAGGTGGGTCTGGCCGATCAACACGGCCATGACCCCGTCAGGGGTGAGAACCTTGTCAGCCCAGGCGCTCAGATCAGCCAGCAGCGGCAGGAACTCAGCTGGGTACGGCGGGTCGGTGATGATGGCGTCGATCCCCGTGAGGTCGGCGAGGACGTCACGGAAGTCACCATGGCGGATGTCGACGGTGGTCGGCGTCGGCTCAGCTGCGGCTTGCGCGCGAGCTTGCGCGACCCGACGCTGCTCAGCCTGCCGGTCTCGGACGATTCGCTCTGCACGATCTAGTGCCATCTTCTCCCGGCCGCGAACCTTCTCGGCGAGATCTGGCGCGTCGCGCTCGATTCGCTTTGCTGCACTGACTAGTCGTCCGGACGCACCCGTCGTGGCTGCGGCCTGTTCCGCCGACTTGCGTTTTCTAACCTGTCGCGGATCCGCGACAGGTTTCTCTTTGTCACTTCTTGGCCGACCTCCAACTTTGTCGGCGTTAGCCTTCGCATAGAGCCTCTCGGAGTCGATCGCCAAGAACGCGAGCTGCCCAGGGGTTAGGTGTCGGCGCTTGACGTTTTCAGCAATGGCGAAGCCCAGCGGGTCGTCTCCTGGGTATCGTCGTGTTCGGACCGGCACGCTGGCCAGCTCGCAGGCGCGCAGCCGGTTCCGGCCGTCTAATAGCATCGTCCCTGATTCCGGGTCGTCCCAGAGCCAGATGGGCTCAATCAGTCCCCGCTCGGCGATATCGTCGGCAAGCTCGCGGAGCTCGCCGTCGCCGAGTACCGGGAACAGGTCGGCGACCGGATGCACCGGCCAGTCGGTCACGACGTTCCCCCCTTGAAGTTCCAGGCGAGCAGTTGGCTCGGCCGCGCGTCGTCCGGCACCATCCCGGCGAGCAAGAGCACGAGCGCGGTCATCCAGTAGGCGTGATCAGCGGCCTCGCAGGCCGCGGCGATCGCCGCGGTGATCTCGACCGGGTCCCCCGCGCGCACCGCACCGACCAGCCGCAGCGCACCGCACCGACCAGCCGCAGCGCGGCGGGCAGCACGGCGTCGCCGATCGGGTGCCCGGTGCTGGTCACCGCGGTTCGGCGATCGGCGCGTCGGAGCTGGCGACGGACGTCGCACCGATGGTTCGGGTGAGCTCGTTGATGGCCTCAGCGACCGCGAGGATCGCGTGCACCTGCGCGGTGGCCGCGCTGACCACGCCACTGCCGTGGATCTGCGCATCCCACGCCAATCGGTTGGCTTCCTCGACATGCGACGGGATCCCAGTTGCGCTCGCACGTCTAGTAGCCATCAGTGATCCTCCCCGTCGTCGACGCTGAACAGGTTCGGTCCGGCGCTCGGCTTGCTCGGTGCGTCCTGCGCCTCCAGAGTGAGGACCTCCATGCTGCGGGTCAGGCGCAGCTCGCCGTCCTTCATCCGCTGGCGTCCACTGCCGACGCAGCGGGTGTGGACGAGGAAGGTCATCTCGTCGTCGATCTCGGGTGGGTTCTCCAGGCTGTCCATGGACATGCCGACGAACTTCACCCGGCAGGCCTCCAGGCCCTCGATCGGTTCCTGCTCTTTGTCAGCTGGCATCACGGCTGCTCTCCTTCGGGGTTTAGTAGTCGCTGTCCCAGTGCTCGCCGGCGGCTAGCGGGTCGAACCACTGCGGTGGGTTGGGGCTGTCGGGGTAGTCCCGGCGCAGCCGGTCTTCGGTCCGCAGCCGCGCATCCCAGTGCTTGGCGCAGCGCGGGTAGCTCTGGCCCGTGCCAGACAGCGCCATGCGGTACTCGACCGGGCCCGAACATCCGTCTGAGCTTCCGTCGCCCGGGTTGCTGATGCACCCCAGTCCGACGAGCTCGGGATCTCGGGTCGCGGTCACGGCTGGTCCGTCTCGGTGTCGGTGGGCGCCTCGACCGGCGGTTGCTCGGCCGTCGGCCCGGTGGCATCAGCGGGTGCCGCGCCGAGGTCGGCGAGGGTGTGCACCAGCACGCCGTCGTCCTTCTGGCGTTGGAGGAAGTCGTTGACGGTGCCGACCTCGGCGGCGCTGAGCGCATCGAAGCTGGTCACCGGCTCGGCCGGGGGGCGGTTGAGGATGCGGCTGACGATGCGCAACCGCAGTGCACGATCGGATCCACTGACCGCGCCGTCGCGCAGCAACGCGAACAGCCGGTTGCGCTGGGACTTCTCGGCGGGGACGGTGTCTGGGTCGCGCTCGCCATGCGGTTGCTCAGGAGGCTGTTGCTCGGCGGCCTTGAGCCGCTCCCCCGCTTGTGCGATCCGGTCGAGCAGCGCCGCGTCGTTGGGCCGCAACCCCCGGGCCAGCCGCCAGACCTCACCGAGCTTCGCTCGGTCGCCAGCGGTTTCGTGCTGCCGGATCAGAGTGTCCCAATCCGGCTCGGCGGGCTGCTCGCGTTCGGCGGCCTGGATGACCACCATCGGCGGGTTGTCGACGTGCGCCATCTCGTCGTCGGTGTAGACCGCGGCGAGGTCCTGGGGGAAGGCACGCCGCCGGGCCAGAGCCTCGCTGACCTTACTGATCATGTGCGCGGGTTTGGTGGCCCACATGCTGGTCGGGTCGCCGTTGAACTTGCGCTGGACGTACTCGTCGAAGTGCGCCACCGCGCGGATCGGGTGCTCCCAGTCCTTGCGCATCACGGTGAACCGCGCGGCGGTGGGTGGCGTCTTGGCCGTCCACACGTCGCGCCACACGCCGTCCTCGCCGCACCATTCGGCGTCGAGGCAGCCCGCGTACTGCGGGTGGCGCTCGGAGATCAGCCGGAACCCGTCGATGCCGGTCTGAATGGTCCACTTCTTGCCGCCGGACTCGCGGTCGTTGCGACCGATCATGTAGATCTGCCGCGCGAACGGGTCAAGGCCGGTGCGCTGTGCGACGTGCAACAGCACCATCTGGTCGCCGACCGGCGCCTCGGCAACACCGATCTGTGCGAGCGCGGCTCGCTGGGCGTCGGTCCAGTCACCCTGATTGCCGGCTAACGCGAGGGTGCCGCTCGCTGCGTTTCGGGTGGCCACTTCGGTTCCGGTCACGCGAGCTCCCATCCCTTACACACATGGATCCGGCGACTGCTGCCGCGGCGGATGTAGCCGGCCCAGACATCGGGGTGATCGGTCTCCAGCGAGGGATCAACCGCCGGGTTGTTCAGCTGGTCCATGAAAGTGACGACGGGCCGATCACCGACGAGCAGCGCTTCGGCATCGCCGGCCATCACCCGCAGCGCCTGATCGATCTCCTTGGCCCGGTCCTTCGCTTCCTTCTCGGAGGTCTTCAGTACCGCACGCTCCTCAAGCAAGGCACGCACGTACGCGGGCCACTCGGCCTGCTTCGTGCTGCCCGGTGCTGCGGTCGGCCAGCGCAGCGCGATCTCCTCGTCGGTGATCGTGGCCAGGTCCACCGGTGGCGCGACGTCGGCGGTAACGTGCTCGGCCCACCAGCTCTCGACGAGCGTCCGCATCCGAGGGATCAGCAGGTCGT
>JBOHUE010000174.1:0-1633 GCA_050734185.1 Candidatus Dormibacteria bacterium
CCCCCGACACGGCTGTGGTTGACCAGCTTCTGTCCGACCTAGCGGCCGGCGGCGCGGCTCGTACAGCATCTGCACGTAACCGGACCCGTCGTGAGCTGTGGTTTTCCGCCACGGTCGAGGTAGTGCATCGCGGCCGGCTGGGTGGCGCCCGGTGTTCCCCGAACACCGTGGCGGCCGAGCGGTGGGTACGGGGTGAGTCTGTGTAGCGTCAAGTGACTACCTCCGCAGTGCAGCATCCGCTGCGACGAGCACAGCCACGATCGTTCGTGTCCAGTACTCATGGTCTAGCAGTGTCCGCTGTAGGCCGTCCCTCAGTTCGACCCGATGATCAACAGATCTTCCCGGGAGCTGTATGGCACACCTAGAGTCAGGGGTGCGGTGACGACATAGGGGAGCTGGTGTGGCAGGTGGGTCGGAGTACGAGCGGTGGGTCCGCCAGCAGCAGCGGGAGGCAGAACGAGAACAGCGTGCGGTGGCTGCGGCGGAGCGCGCGGTGGAGCGTGAGCGTAAGCAGCAGCACATTGTGGCTTGCCAGGCGCAGGTTGAGCTGCTCAATCGGGGGCTTGATGAGCGGGTCGCTGAGTTGGACTCGATTCTTCGTCGCGGTTTGACGCGTTCGTCGCGCATTGATGTGCGGTCTTTGTGTCGAATCGATCCGCCGCCGTCGCTCGATCTGGGAGAGCATGCCCATCCTGTGCCTCAACCAGATTGGGAGCAGTTTCGCCCGCCCGAGCCAGGCGTCCTCAGTGGGTTATTCGGCGGCCGGAATAAATACGCCAAGCAGGTGAACGACGCTGAGGCGGCGTTCGCACAAGCTGAGCGCGAGCGCGACGCCGCAGAGAACCAGCGTCAGGCGCGGGTGCGTGATCAGCGCGCCGCTCACGCTGCACGCGTCCGCTCGCACCAAGCCGAGGTTGAGGCCTATAACGTCGAGATTGTCGCGTGGCAAGAAGGCTGGGCGGCGCGACATCGCGAGAGCGTGGAACGGTACTTGAGTGCCGTCAGCGAAAGGGTGCCACTGCCGCAGGACGTGCCGAGGGTAGCCGAGATCGCGTACTCGCCGCGCAGTGAGCAAGTCGTGGCGCGGGTCGAGCTGCCGGGCACCGACGTCGTGCCACTTGTGGCCCGCTACGGCTATGTCGCGTCCAAGGATGAGCAGCGCGAGACAGCCCGGCCGAAGACACAGGTGAAGGAGCTGTACCGATCGATCGTTAGCCAGATCGCGCTGTTGTATCTGCGTGACCTGTTCGACGCAGACCCCATGCTCCAGATCGTCGATGTGAATGCACACGTGCGCGCCACGAATCCGGCCACTGGTCACCGTGAGTATCCCTGCCTGATCAGTGTCACCGTGGAGCGCGCGGTGTTCGACGGCCTCAACCTGCATGAGGTCAGTCCCCAGGACTGCCTTCGTCACCTCAACGCACTTGTCTCTCCCCATCCCTACGAAGTTGAGCCCGTAACGCCGATCCGGGAGTTCGACTTAACTCGGTTCGCGTTCGTTGACGGTCTCGATGCGGTCTCACGCCTAGATTCCCGTCCAGACCTCATGGAGATGACACCGACGGAGTTCGAGCACTTCGTCCGGCAAGTCTTCGAAGCGATGGGCATGGAAGGATGGACAACCGAACGC
>JBOHUE010000175.1:0-4802 GCA_050734185.1 Candidatus Dormibacteria bacterium
GGTAGGGCCGGCGCGCCGCCGCCGGCGTCACGCTGCTGGACGTACTCGAGCACATCCTTCTTGGTGACGCGTCCGCCGATGCCGCTCCCGCGCAATTGGGCGATATCGACATCGTGCTCGCGCACGAGCATGCGCACCGCCGGGGTCATGTGCATCGCCGGGGCGACCCCGCCACCGTTGGTCGCGAACGCGGCCACGGGTTGCGCCAATGGAACCGGCGCCGGCGCGGGCTGCGCAGCTGCGACGGGTGCAGGAGCCACCGGCGCCACCGCCGCGGCGACCGGAGCGTCTGCGGTGACCTCCGTCTCGATGACGCAGATCGGCTCGCCGACCGCGATGACCGCTCCCTCGGCGGCGATCAACTCCCCCATGACGCCGTCGGCGGGAGCCGGGATCTCGGCGTTCACCTTATCGGTGATCACTTCGGCGATCGACTCGTAGCGCGCCACCGGTTCACCCGTGTGCTTGAGCCACTTCGCGATCGTCCCCTCGGTGACGCTCTCCCCCAACTGGGGCATGTTGACAGTCAGTGCCATTGGCCTTCCTTGAGGATCATCGCCTTAATACGCGGCCAGTGACCGCAGGGCGGCCTCGATCTTGTCGGCGTTGACCAGATAGAAGCGCTCGAGCGGCGGCGAGTACGGCATTGCCGGGATCTCCGGACCACCGATGCGCATCACCGGGCCATCGAGGTACTCGAAGCACTCCTGCGCGATGATCGCCGCCACCTCCGACGCAACGCTCACGGCGAGGTTCGCCTCCTGGACGACGAGCACCTTGCCGCACTTGCGCGCCCCGGCGACGATGGCGTCCCGGTCGAGCGGACGCAGCGAGCGCAGGTCGACGACCTCGCACTCGAACCCGTCGCGCGCCAGCCGCTCAGCCGACTCGAGCGCGGCGTGCACCGCCATCCCGTACGAGAAGACGGCGATGTCCTGTCCCGCGCGCGCGATCCGCGCGCCGTCCAGCCGAACCGAGTAGTCACCGTCGGGCACCTCGCCCTTGATCGCGCGGTACGCGCGCTTGTGCTCGAAGAACAGCACCGGGTCGGGGTCGCGGACGGCGCTGATGAGCATTCCCTTCGCGTCGTACGGCGTGCTGGGCGCCACCACGCGCAGCCCGGGGATGTGACAGAAGAGCGCCTCGATTGACTGCGAGTGGTACAGCGCCCCGTGCACGCCGCCCCCGAAGGGCGCGCGGATCACCATCGGCACGTTCCAATCCCCGTTGCTGCGATACCGGATCTTCGCCGCCTCGCTGACGATCTGGTCGATCGCCGGCATGATGAAGTCTTGGAACTGAATCTCTGCGATGGGCCGCATGCCGTTGCACGCCGCGCCGATGGCGACACCGGCGATCAGCGACTCCGCGAGCGGGCTGTCGAGCACGCGCCACTCGCCGAACTCCTGCTGCAGCCCCTCGGTGACACCGAAGACGCCGCCCTTTGCACCGACGTCTTCGCCGACCACGAACACCGAGGGGTCGCGCCGCATCTCGTCGCGGATACCGTCGTGGATCGCCTGGAGGTACGTGATCTCCGCCATCGCTAGCGCTCCGCGAGTACGTGAAGCATCGCCGTCGACACATCCGGCAGCGGCGCCGCCTCGGCTTCCTCCTGCGCGCGATCGAGCTCGGCCACGAGCTCCGTGCGCAGCGCCGACGCCTCGTTCTCATTCATGACGCCGAGGTCGATGAGCTGCAGACGGAACTTGAGCAGCGAGTCGCGCTGCTTCTCCGCCTCGAGCTCGCCGGCGTCCCGGTAGCGACGCTGATCATCGTCCGAGCTGTGCGACGTCAACCGCAGCACCTTCGCCTCGACCAGCACGGGGCCGTCGCCGCTGCGCGCGTGCGCGATCGCCTCGCGCGCCACGCGGAAGCACGCCATCGGGTCCTCACCGTCGACGACGAGCCCGGGCATGCCGTACGCCACGGCGCGATCGGCGACGTTGGGCAGCGCCATCTGCTTCTCCCAGGGGACGCTGATGGCGAAGCCGTTGTTTTCGATGAGGAACACGACGGAGAGGCGCCTCGTGGCCGCGAAGTTGAGGGCCTCGTGGAAGTCGCCCTCCGACGTGGCGCCCTCGCCGCACGAGGTCAACGTCACCGCGTCCTCGCCGCGGATGCGTGACGCCAGCGCAATGCCGCACGCATGCAGCAGCTGCGTGCCCACCGCGGAGCCGGTGGTGATGATGTTGAACTTGCGGCATCCGTAGTGCGCCGGCATCTGCCGGCCGCCGCTGTTCGGGTCGTCGGCCTTGGCCAGCGCGCTGAGCAGCTGGTCGCGCGGCGTCATGCCGAGCACGAGGGTCAGCGCCAGGTCGCGGTAGTAGGGGGCCAACCAGTCGTACGCGGGCCGCAGGTTCATGCCAAACGCGACCTGAACAGCTTCGTGGCCGATGCCGGAGATCCAGAACGGTGCGCGTCCCTGACGGTTGAGCACCCAGATGCGCTCGTCGAGCAGACGGGCGCGCAGCATGTGGCGGTACATCGCGCGCAGGGTCTCGGCGTCGAGTCCTGCCTGATCCCGCGGGGCCGTCTTGGTCACAGCCATGTGCGGAGCGCTCCTGTGTTGAGGAAGTCGGTAGCTATATGTGAATCGCCTCGCCGCTCACCGCCAGGGCGGCCTCTGAGATCGTCTCGCTGAGTGTAGGGTGAGGCGCCACCGTGCGACCCATCTCGTACGGCGTCGTTTCCAGCAGGGCACCGAGTGCCGGGCCCCAGATGAGTTCGGTCACCTCGTGGCCGATGATATGGACGCCGAGCACATCCTGCGTGGTGCGATCGGCCACCACCTTGCAGAAGCCCTCGGGCGCCCCCCAGATGAGCGCCCTGCCGTTGGCGCGCAGCGGGAACACACCGGTCTCGACGTCATGGCCCGCGGCCCGCGCCTCGGCTTCGCTGAGTCCGATCGAGCCGATCTGCGGCGTGCAGTACGTCGTGCGCGTCACGTGGCCGGGAAGCAGCGGCATCGGGTCGCGGCCGGCGATGGCCTCGACGGCGATGACGCCCTCGTGCTCTGCCTTGTGCGCCAGCCAGAAGCCGCCGACCACGTCGCCGACGGCGCTGATGCCGGGCTCGCCCGTCCGCAGTTGCGGGTCGACCACGATCGTGCCACTTTTGACTTCAACTCGCAACCCGTCGAGGCCGAGGTCCTCGGTGTTGGCGGCACGGCCCACCGCGACCAGCAGCACCTCCGCCTGCAGACGCTGCTCGCCGTCGGGCGACTGCACCGTGACCGCGACCCCACCCTCGTTGCGCCGCACCGACTCGAGGTCGAGCCTCGTGCTCACGAGGCAACGGATGCCACGCGACTCGAACCGGCGCTGCAGCTCGGCACCGACATCGGCGTCCTCGAGCGGCACCAGCGACGGCAGCATCTCGACGACGGTGACCTCGGCGCCGCAGCTGCGGTACAGCGAGGCGAACTCCACGCCGACCGCGCCCGCGCCGAGCACGATCACCGAGCGCGGCACGTCGTTGCGCCGCACGGCGTCATCGCTGGTGATGACCTGCCTGCCGTCCGACTGCACGCCGGGCAGCTGTCGCGGGCGTGAGCCTGACGCGATCACCATCGCGCCCGACGCCACCTCGACGGCGTCGCCGGAGGACGGCGTCACCACGAGTCGGTCAGCGGCGACGAAGCGGCCGTGCCCAGGGACCATCGTCACCTTGTTCTTCTTGAGCAGGAACTCGACGCCGCGGTGCAGCTGCGCCACCACCTGGTCGCGGCGCGCGCCGGCTGTCGCGTAGTCGAAGCGCACGCCCTCGACGCTGACGCCGAACGCGGAGGCGTTCTGCAGGTCGTCGAGCAGCGCCGCACTCTGCAGCAGGGCTTTGGTGGGGATGCACCCGCGGTGCAGGCAGGTGCCACCCACCTTGTCCTCCTCGATCAGCGCGACGCGCATACCGAGCTGCGCCGCGCGGATCGCCGCGGGGTAGCCTCCCATCCCACCGCCGAGGATTGCGACGTCGAAACGGTCCGGCACCGCATTCAGTATATCGGCGTTCCTGAAAGGCCCTGGCGGTGCTCAGGTCTGGGCCGGGCGGCACGCGGTCGGAGCGCCCACCGCCACGGGTGGCGACGCGACGCGCACGGGGCTGACCGTGACCATGTAGAGCAGCAGCGGATGCGTCGACGGCAGCGAGTACTGGTCGGTCGCCCAGACAACCTGCCACGACGGATCGGGCGTGCTCGTGCTGCTGCGCAGGACCGACTGCGCTCCGGTGCAGCGGTCGACCGCAACGATCTCCCAGGTGATCGCGCCGTCATGCGGCAATTGCAGATCGAGTGTCGTCTGCAGGTTGCACGCGCCGCCCGAGTCGCAGGCGCCGACCGGCGACAGCTGGACCTGGCGGACGATGCCGGCCGACGCCGGTGCCGCCGGTTCGAGCACCGCGGCGCCCGGGACGGGCGGCGCCGGAGCATGCGAGGCGGGCGCCTGGTGACCGTTCGGCGGCGTGAGCTGCGCCAGATGCGCGGGCCCGCCGATGCGCGTCAGCGCGAACACCAGAGCGATCGCCGCCACGGCCGCCGCGGCCCAGCCGATCGTCCGCCGCTGCAGCGGTAGGCGCCCGCTCACCCGCGCGTACAGCGGTTCGCGCTTTGCAGCTGCTGCGCTGAACGCGGGCGGCGGCGTCTTGCGAGCAGGGGCCCAGCGATAGACCCCGGGAACGTGGTTGGGCAGCTTGTGTGACGTGGCGACCACTGGGGGCGGCGCCACCGGGGGCGGCGCCGACGGCGGCGGCGGTGGCACCTCTGGGGGCCGCGGCCCGGCCGCCCGCTGCTTCGGAACCTGCACGGG
>JBOHUE010000176.1:0-13574 GCA_050734185.1 Candidatus Dormibacteria bacterium
GGGGCCACTTCGACCCAGCGCATTCCGGGTCCGAACGACGCGTCGCGGCGGATCTCCATCCCGAGGGTGTTGCAGTAGAAGTCGAGGCAGGCGGTGTGGTCGTCGACGGGGACTGCCACGTTGAGGACGCCGGTCACGCGTGTCGCGGTCTGCTCGGTCATTGCGGTCTCCTTGTGCTCGTCCTGGGCACCTGTTATCGCGGTCATTCGCGACGGCGAGGACGCCGCCGCCTGCGAGATGTGACGACGTCGCGCGGCCGAAATCATCGGCGACGGGGGGCGATGATTTCCCCCGTGGCCGGGAGTCACCACTGACGTAGGATGACGCCCGTGCAGCAGACGGAAGCGCCCGCGCGGCTGCCCGCGGAGGCGCTCGACGACCACCGCCGGAACCTCACCGGCTACTGCTATCGCATGCTCGGTTCGCCGTTCGAGGCGGAGGACGCGGTGCAGGAGACGATGCTCCGCGCCTGGCGCGCACTGGACACGTTCGACAACCGGTCGTCGCTGAACACGTGGCTGCATCGCATCGCCACCAACGTGTGCCTCGACGTGCTGAAGAGCCGCAAGCGGCGTGCAACTCCGATGGACCTCGGTCCTGCGCAGGAGCCGCTGCTCACGAACCTCAACACGCGGTCCGAGGTCACGTGGATCGAGCCGATCCCTGGGACAGTGATCGATGGCGAGACCGACCCGGCCGACGTGGCCGTCTCCCGCGAAACGGTGAAGCTCGCCTTCATCGCCGCCCTCCAGCATCTCCCCGCACGGCAGCGCGCCGTCCTGATTCTCTGCGAGGTTCTCCGCTGGCAGGCGACCGAGGTCGCAGAGCTGCTCGACACCAGCGTCGCGTCGGTCAACAGCGCCCTGCAGCGGGCGCGGGCCAAGCTCACCTCCAGCGGCGCCACCGCAGACACGGCATCGCTGCCGCTCGACGCCGAGCACGAGGCGCTGCTGCGGCGTTACGTCGATGCATTCCAGCGCTACGACCTCGACGCCCTCACCGCGGTCATCCGCAGCGATGCCAGCCAGTCGATGCCCCCGTACGACATGTGGCTCGAGGGCCGCGACGCCATCCTCACGTGGTTCTTCGGCCCCGGCCTCGGCTGCAGCGGGTCGCGCCTGCTGCCGACCGTTGCAGCAAACGGGTCGATCGCGTTCGGGCAGTACAAGCCCAGTGCCTCTGGCGGTTACGAGCCATGGGCACTGCAGGTCGTCGAGATCGGCGATGGCGGTGTCGCGGAGCTCACCTTCTTCCTCGACACCGAGCGCTTCTTCCCGCTCTTCAACCTGCCCGAGTCACTGCCGGCCGCCTCGTAGCGGCTGTGCGCCGCCGGCGACTCCGGCGAGCGCTACGGCGACGGCGGCGTCGGTGTCCAGGGCGCGCCCGCCCTCCCACGACCGGTCCCAGCGGATTGCATCGATGTCGTTCTGCGCAGCCGCGAGCAACCGCTCCGGGATCGCGACGTCGAAGGGGCCAAACCGCGCGGCGATCGTCTCCCGCACAGCTGCCGCCGCACCTGCAAGGGTGGCGGCGCGATCCGGATCCGATCGAGCCGCCGACACGGCAGCGAGCGTGAGCAGCCCGTCGCCGATCCCCTGCGGTTCGCCCTGCGCAGCCGCCGCGGCGAGCGCCTCACGGGCCAGACGATCGGCCGCGTCGATGTCGCCGCGTTGCAGCGCCACATGCCCCAGCGTGTTGTTGCACCGCGCCGCGAACACCTCGTCGCCAAGCTGTGTGTACACGCGGAGCCCCTCGAGCAGCGAGGCCTCCGCGGCGTCGACGGCGTCGGTGTGGAGCAGGGCGGTGCCGAAATTGAGGTACGAGGTACCGAGCGGCCAGCTGACGCCAAGACGGCGGCATATATCCACCGCTTCGCGGAAGGGTTCCACCGCCTCCGCGTAGTCACCACGAACCATCGACACCATCCCCCTGACGGTGAGCGCGTTGCGCATGTCCATGGGTTCATGGGTCTGCCGCGCGAGCTCGAGCACCTCGCCGGCGAGAGCCTCCATGCGGACGTGATCGCCCTGATGAAAGGCCAGAGCGCCTAAAGCCCATAGCGCTCGGGCACGCAGCGAGATGGGCACGGGCGCGGACAGCGCGAGCGCTGCGTCCAGCCAGCGCCGCCCCTCGGCGAACTCGCCGCGATGCCGCCAGTACCGCCAGAGCGCGACCGTGTAGCGCAGCGCGAAGACCGCCTCGTCATGCTCGAGCGCCCATTGCATCCCGGCTCGGAGGTTGCCGCGCTCGACGCGGAGCCGGTGGAACCACTCCGCGTGGCCGAGCCGCACGAGCTTGGGCTCTGTGTCCTCGGCCAGCTCGAGGTAATGCAGCGCGTGACGCCGGCCGAAGTCCTCGGTTTCGTCGCTGGCGGCCAGGCGAAGCGCCGCGTAGTCGCGGATGACGTCGAGCATCTCGAACCGCGCGTCGCGAGCGGTGCTGTCGAGCTGGGCGAGGTTCTGATCAACGAGCGCGCTCACGCCAACCAGCGGCCTGCCGATCTCCGACTCGGGTCCACACACGGCAGCGATGTCCTCGAGCGTCCAGCCCCGGGCGAACACCGCCAGACGGCGGAACAGCGTCTGCGCGTGCGCGTCGAGCAGATCGTGACTCCAGGCGACGGTGTCGCTGATGGTGCGTTGGCGGGCCGGGAGATCGACGGCGCCGCCGACCAGGAGATCGAGCCTCTGCTCGAGCTGATCACGCACGGCTGCAAGGGGCAGATGCCTGACTCGAGCGGCAGCGAGCTCGATGGCGAGCGGCAGGCCGTCGAGCTTGCGGCAGATGTCGATGACGAGTAGCGCGCTGTCGCCATCCAGTTGGAGCTGCGGCCGCACTGCGAGGGCGCCCTTCCAGAAGAGCTCCGTCGCCGGCCATCGCCCGATCGCGGCAATGGGATCGTCACCGACGTCGGTGGCGCCGCCCGGCGACGCCAGCGGAGGAACCGGAAATTCGTGCTCGCCGCGCAACCGCAGCGCGCTGCGGCTGGTGACAAGGAACGTGGCGTTCGGACACCCGCGGACCAGCGTGTGAACGAGTGGGACAGCGGCCGTCAGGTGCTCGAAGGTGTCGAGCACCATGAGCACCCGCCGCGCGCCGATGCGGCTGATCAGCACCTCGTCGAGAGCGGGGCCGGACTCGACGGCGCCGACGGCCTTGGCCAGCTCGGGGGCGACGAGCGACGGATCGTGGACCTCCCCGAGCGCCACGAAGAACACGGCGTCTCGCCACGAGTCGGCGAGAGCACGAGCGGCCTCCACCGCGAGTCGCGTCTTGCCGATCCCACCCGGCCCGGTGAGCGTCAGCAGTCGTACGTCGCCGGCGAGCAGCGTGGACGTGATGGCGTCCAGCTCCCCGGATCGACCCAGAAGCGGCGTCGGGATCGACGGCAGACCCGTGCCCGGCGCGGCGGCGAGCGGCCTGCTGTCAGTAGCGCGCGCCACTGCCTCGAAGCTCGGCCACTGAGCGTCGCTGAGCCCGAGCCCGGACGCAAGGCGCCGGGCCGTGTCGTGATGCACAGCCGAGCGCAGGCCGCGCTCCGTGTCGCTGACGGTGCGAGCGCTGATGCCCGCTCGCTCGGCGAGCTCCTCCTGGGTCAGCCCCGCAGCGAGACGCAGGCGTTTCAGCGTGGGACCGAGTGTTCGGTCAGGATCGCTCAATGCGGTGACTCAAATGGTGAGTGAGTTTCATGGTGCCGGCGGCCGGCGGGCAGCATGATCCTCCACCGAAGGGGGCGGCAGCACCGCCCAATAAATCAAGGGAGAAAACAGATGGCAGTTGAAGAGAGCACGATCACGCAGACGATCCGGCGCCTCTATCAGGAGGGGCTCAACGAGGGCAGGCTGGAGGTGCTCGACGAGCTGGTGACACCGGACCATGTCGAGCACAACCCCTTTCCCCAGCAGGGCCAGGGTGTCGAGGGACTCAAGCAGCGGGCAAGCATGGTGCGCGCCGCGTTCAACCCGACATTCACGCTCGACCATGTGATCGAGGACGGCGACAAGGTCGCGGTCATGTGGACCAACCATGGCAAGCACGTCGGCACATGGTTCGGTTTCGCACCGACCGGCAAGGACGTGGTCACTCACGGCGTGGACGTCTTCCGGATTCGCGACGGGCGACTCGCGGAGCACTGGGACGTCGTTGACGTTTCCGACTTCTACGCAAGCGTCGGCTTGATCCCGGCGCGGCCCGCCGCGCCGCAGCGGGCGCAATGATCCTCGTGGCGGGCGGCACCGGCCGCCTCGGGAGCGCCGTCGTCGACCTGCTCGTGGCGCGAGGCCTGCCGGTGCGAGTGTTGACCCGCGACCGCTCTCGAGTTCGCTCCCGCGTCGGAGCGCAGGTCGAGATCGTGGAGGGCGACGTGCGCGACGTCGCGGCGGTGAAGCGTGCCGTTGAGGGATCCGACACGGTGGTATCGGCGATTCAGGGATTCGCCGGCTCCAAGGGTGTCAATCCCGCGAGCGTCGATCGTGACGGCAACTGCAACCTCATCCACGCCGCCGCCGCAGCGAAGGTCGAACACTTCGTGCTGACCTCGGTGAAGGACGCGGGCCCGACGAACTCCGTCGAGCTCATGCGCATGAAGTACGCGGCCGAGCAGGCGTTGCGGGCGAGCGGTATGCCCTGGACGATCATCCGCCCCTGCGTCTACATGGAGACGTGGTGCGAGGTGCTCGGCCGGCCACTGCTCGACAAGGGCAGGACGAAGGTCTTCGGCAACGGTCGCAACCCGATCAACTGGGTGTCGATGTTCGATGTCGCGCGCATCATCGAGCTCGCGATCGTCGAATCAGCGGGGCGTGGTGAGGTGATCGATGTCGGTGGCCCGGAAGACCTCAGCATGCTTCAGTTCGTCGCCGAGTTCCAGCGGGGCGCAGGAGTCAGCGGAAAGGTGGGTCGGATCCCGCCGCTCGCGATGCGCGTGTCGGGCGTCGTCATGAGAGTGGCGAACCCGGCCATGGCGCGGCAGATCCGCGCCGGGATCGCGATGGACCGAGAGCCGATGGCCTTCGACGCATCCGCGGCGCGCGAACGCTACCCGTCGGTTCCGAGCACCCACCTCATCGACGTGGTGCGGCGCGATTTCGCGAACGTGCGGGGCACCGACGGTGCTCCGCGCCCCGCGACCCGGTAGCCGGGACGCCGCCGTCTCGTGCGCGGCGGTGTGACCACTCAGGCGTCGATGAGCACGTCCTCGAGGCCCATCAGCTCGACGAGATTGCGGAGCGTCTCCGACGCGCCCAGGAGGCGGACACTGCAGCCGCGACGCTGCGCCGCCAGTTGCAACTGTGCGATGGCATCGACCGTGGCCGCGTCGGGCTCGACGCTGCGGACGTCGCAGTGCACGATCGCCGCCGGCCCGCAGCCATGCAGCAGCGCGCAGACACGGTCGCAGAGCCCGGGCAGGTCGGCGCGCGCGATCGGCCCGTGGATGGCCATCACCATCGCCGGGCGTGCATCGCGGTCAGCCGCCACGCATTGGCCTCCTGGGTCGCAGTCGTACACAAGGTCAGACCGTCGCAACGGTGCGGACTCATCGGAGGCGCGCCGGACCGATGAGATCGTGGCGGGCGCGCCGTCCAACGTTCAGACTGGACGTGGCCGCCATGCAAGCGGCCGGAGATGCAACGCACGGGTCACAGGGAGGATCTGCCATGAGCACGCAGCTCAATCCGTACCTCAACTTCAGGGGCAACGCGCGCGAGGCCGCAGAGTTCTATCAGTCGGTGTTCGGCGGCGAGCTTCACATCAACACGTTCAAGGAGTTCGGCGGCGCGCAATCGCCTGACGAGGAGAACCTCGTCATGCACTCGCAGCTCGAGACGCCCGACGGCTTCACGCTGATGGCGGCCGACGTCCCGACGCGCATGGAGTACAAGCCGGGCAACAACTTCAGCATGTCGCTGAGCGGCGAGAACGAAGGCCAGCTGCGCGGCTGGTACGACAAGCTCGCGGACGGCGGCATGGTGACGATGCCGATGGAGAAAGCCACCTGGGGAGACATCTTCGGCATGTGCGTCGACCGCTTCGGAGTCAGCTGGCTGGTCAACGTCAACGCGGCTGCGCCCGTCGGCTGAGGCCGCCTCATTGGGCGCGGACAGCGGCGGTGGAGGAGCCGCCGCCGCTCTCCGCATTCACCGCACCACCGAACATGACGATCTGCGCCACCCAGAGCGCGAACGTCAGCAGCAGGAAGAACAGCGCGAACGTGGTCCCGTAGGTGGTGAAGCCGTGCTGCAGCGAGAAGTACAGCGGGAACAGGAGCGTGAACGCTTCGAACAGAACGGCCGCGGTGATCGTTCCGGGCAGCACGTCGCGCAGCCTGATGCGACGCGCCGGCACGATGACGAAGATCGCGGCGAAGAGCAGCAGTCCGTCGACGACACCGAAGGTCGCCTGGATGATCGTCGCCGCGGCACCGCTGTGCACGAACGACGGCACGTTCGGGAGGTGCGTCACGAGCGACAGTAGGCTCGCGCTACCGATGTTGAGCGCAACGAGGACGGTGAATACCACGATCATCAACACGCCCATCAGCTTCTGACGCACGAAGCTGCGGCGCTTGCCGGGAACGAGCGCGTCGAGCCCCTGCTCCAGCGCCCCGAACAGCGACGTGCCGGTCCAGAGGAGACCGACGATGCTGAGCGCCAGCAGCGGTCCAGCCGCCTTGTGGAAGCTGTGCAGCGCGTTGACGATCTCTGCGCCCTGGTCGCCCGGAATCACAGACTGGATGTTTTGGTCGATGCTGGAGCCAACTTGCGCACCGCCGAAGACCGCCGTGAGGATCGTCGTGATGAGCAGGATGATGGGAAAGAACGCGAACAGCGTGTTCCACGCGATGTTGATCGCGTTGGTGCCGCCGTTGGCCGCCGCGTAGCGCTTGACCACGCGAACGACGAAGAGCCGGCCGAGACGGGAGAGAAGCCGCCGGCGGCCGGGGTGCGCCTCGCTCTGCTGCGCCGTCAGCCCCTGTTGCTCGCCGCATCGGCGGCCAGCAGTTCGGTCGCCAGGCGATCGACCGCCGCCACCACCGGCGAATCCGGGAACGCGTCCACCAGCGGGACGCCACGGCGGTCCGCCGCCTTCACGGACTCGTCGAAGGGAATGCGCAGCGCCGGCTCGAGTCCGGCATGGGCGGTCTCACCTCGCGACATGCTGGCGACCATCGTCAGTGGCCACGCGATCAGCAGGTCCTGCAGACGGCGCGCTGTGATCGCGGACGCCGGTTGCGGCGTCGTCAGCACGTAGCACTGCTCGGCAAACTCGAGGAACCGTCCGCACGAGACCGCGGTGGCGGCGTCGATGTCGGTGATGATGTCCCACCCCGAGTCCGAGACGCCGCGGACGATATCGCGCACGGCCATCAGCGAGTGGTCGTCGAGAAACGACGCACCGAGGATCTTGCCCGGGCACAGGTACAGGATCCCGTCCGGCCCCGGCTCGGCGTACCGCTCCAGCTCGGCCGTGGCGCTGGTGTCACCGTTCAGCCTCCACGCGAACGGACGAGGCAGCCCCTCGGTGTGCACCGAGATCCCCTCGGGCAGCATGGTCTCGCGCGGCGTCAGCCCGACGCTGTAGCCGAGCCCAGGGTTTGGGTCGAGGTCGAGCGCCAGCACACGCCGCCCGCGCTTCGCGAGGATGCGCGCGAGCGTCCCGGCGATCGTCGTCTTGCCGACGCCGCCCTTGCCGACGATCGCGAGACGCAAGCCCTCAGCCGACCGGGGCCGCCGCCGGCTCGGTGATCCGCGCTGCGATGGCGGCGATGGCCTGCATCGCGGGCGACGACGGGTCGAGGTCGAGCGGCGCCACACCGAGCATGTCCGCCTGCGCCAGCACCGGGTCCTCGGGGACGACGAAGACCGGGACACCCGTCGCCTCGGCGACGGCACGTTCGTCGTCGGGCGTGCGGACGCGGTTGGCGATCGCGAAGATCCGGGTCAACCCGAGCACGCCGCCGATGCGAACCGCGCGACGCGCGATGTCGATCGACTTGACGCTCGGCTCGCACACGGCGAGCAATGTGTCCTCGGCGCCGGGCTTTGCCCAGATCAGGTCGTTGAGGCCTGCTTCGAGGTCGCCGACGATGATCCGGCCATCTCCGACCAGATCTCCGAAGAGCGAGCGCGTGCTGGCGTGCGAGCCGCAGCACATGCACGCATCATCGCGACGAACGACCTCGCCCGTCGCCAGAAGAATCACGCCGTCGGCCCTGACGGTTCCGAGGCGGTTGAGCATGTCTTCCGGGTCTGGCTTCGGATCGTGGTGCGTGTGACCACTCTCGACGAGATGATTGAACACCGCCTTCACGCTGAGCAGCTGGTCATGGGTGAGCCCCAGCGGGATCCCCATGTTCGGGCTCGGGTCGCAGTCCAGCGCGATGACCGTGTTGCCGTTGCGCGCGAGCAGGCGCGACAGGGTGCCGGAGATGGTGGTCTTGCCGACGCCACCCTTGCCACCGACTGCGATCTTCATGCGTGTGCCTCCTCGGCGACCAGACGGTCGGCGAGTCCCTCGATCGCCTTCACGCCCGGTGCGTCAGGGCAGAAATCGAGGGGCGCCCGGCCCAATTGGTCGGCCCTTGCCAGGTTAACGTCATAGGGAATGTTAACGTCCGGGTTGAGATCGAGGTGGGGGTTGGCGTTCTTGAAACGGCTGGACACGATGAGCGTCGGCATGTCGCCGAGAATGGGGATCAGACGGCGCGCGGTGAGTCCCGACGTCCAGCCCGGGGTGATAACCAGCAGCGCCCGCTCCGCGAACTTGATGTAGCCCTCATACGGCGTGGTGGTGCCGGCCTCGAGATCGCCGATCACATCCCAGCCGGGGGCGTCGAAGCCGCGGGCGATCTCCTGCAGGGCCCTCGTGTTGCGCTTCACGACGTCCTTGTCCTCACGGATCTTCCCCGGGGAGATGAAGCGAATGCCGTCAGGGCCCTCGATGCTGAAGCGCAGCCCGGCCTCGGTCGGTGTCAGCCCTGTCGCGAGCCGGTAGCCGTACCAGGCAGCAGAGCGGTCGTCGGACTTCTCCGTGGCCTCCTCGGGCAGGCCGTCGTCGAGCGGCGGAACGCCGATGGTGTACGCGAGACCTGGGTTGGTGTCCATATCGATGGCGAGCACCTTGCGCCCGCGCCTCGCGAGAACACGCGCGAGCGTGCCCGCCAGAGTTGTCTTGCCGGCTCCGCCCTTGCCGACCACCGCCACCCGCATGCGCGTCTACTCCTCAGCCCCGACCAACGTTCGCATCATGGTCCCCGCCAGCCGGGCGCGTGTCAACGTCGGGAGCGTGCCCTGCGCCCGTAGACTCGGCGGGCGGAGTTCGCTTTTCTCTCTGGAGGGTGCGCGGGTGGCGAAGTACTTGGTGCTCTACAAATCGACGGCGACGGTCGCCGAACAGATGGCGGTGGCGCAGACCGACCCTGCTGCGGCGACGGCGGCCATGGAGCTGTGGGGACAGTGGGCGGCCAGGGCCGGCGACGCGTTGCTCGACATCGGTACGCCGCTGACCGACGTGGGGTCGGTGCCGGAAGGCAGCGGTGGCGGCGGACTCCACATCGGCGGCTACTCGATCCTGCAGGCAGACTCGGCCGCGGCGGCGACCGGCCTGCTCGCCGGTCACCCGCACTTCCATGCGCCGGGAGCGTCCATCGAGGTGCTCGAGTACCTGGCCATGCCGGGCGCCGGCGCCTGACGCGGCGTCCCCAGGCCGGATCGGCGCGTGCCGGCTGAGATGAGAGCCGTCGTCTACGAGACCAGCGGACCTGCGGCGGACGTTCTGCATGTCGTCGACATGCCGGTGCCCGAGCCCGGACCCGGCGAGGTGCGCGTCCAGGTGCGTTATTCCGCGATCAACCCCACCGACTGGAAGTCGCGCGCGGGGTCGACGGCGCGGCCGATCCAGGGCTTCCAGATCCCGCATCACGACGGCGCCGGCGTCATCGATGCCGTTGGTGCGGGCGTGGATGCACGCCGGATCGGGCAGCGGGTCTGGGTGTTCCTCGCCGCTCATGGCAGCCCCTGGGGTACGGCCGCGGAGTGGACCGTCGTCCCGCAGGAACGCGCCGTGCCGCTGCCGGACGGAGTTTCGGACGAACTTGGCGCGAGCCTCGGCATCCCTGCGCTGACGGCACACATCTGCCTGTTCGCAGGCGGGGACGTCGCGACCCTTCCCGTCCTCGTCACCGGTGGCGCCGGAGCGGTCGGCCACTTTGCGATCGAGCTCGCCAAGGAGGCCGGCGCTCGCATCGCCGCGACGGTCAGCAGCGCCGAGAAGGCGACGCTGGCGCGAGCTGCCGGCGCCGACTCGGTCGTGAACTATCACGACGCGGACGCGCTCCAACAGCTCAGCGCGTTCGCGCCGCATATGGCTCGCGTGGTGGAGGTCAACATCGCAGCGAACATGGCGCTCGACCTCGCCCTCTCCGGCCCCGGGACTGTGATCGCGGCCTACGCGGCCGACGCGACGGACCCCACGCTGCCCGTCCGCGCGTGCATGGGCGCGAACCTCACGATGCGCTTCGTGCTCATCTACACGGTGGCCGCCGCGGAGCTGGATCGCGCTGTGGCCGGAGTGTCTGCGGCTCTTGGTGCCGGCGCGCTGACGGAGCTGCCCGTCCGCCGCTATGCGCTCGAGGCGTGCGCTGCGGCCCAGGATGCGGTGCAGCAGGGCGCCATTGGAAAGGTGCTCCTCGACGTGGGCGCGACCGGATGAAAGCAGTGCGTCTTCCGGCCGCGGTCGCACCGGTCGTCGACGCCGCCTGCCTCATGATCTTCGTCGCCGCGGGCCGCGAGAGCCACGACATCGGCGCCGGAGCGAACTGGTACCTGACCGTGCTGTGGCCGTTTGCAGCCGGCTGGTTCGCGGTCGCCCTTGCGGACGGTCTCTATGTCCGGCGCTCGCGACCGTGGGTGCGTCTGCTCGTCACGCTCGCCGGAGGCATCGCGATAGCGATGGTGTTGCGCGCGTCGGTCACGCAGCGTGCCACGCCGGCTGCATTCGTCGTGGTGGCGTATGTGTTCATCGCGTTGCTGACGTTCGGCTGGCGGCTCGTCGTCGCCGGGGTGCGCAGCGTGCTGCGTGGCCGCGGATCGCACGCGTCGAACACGTAGCGTTTGCGGCGGTCGCCGGCGCCTCCGGGGAGTTCCATGTTCGGACTCCTGCTGCTACGCTTGATGTCGTCAGGAGACGGCGAAGGGACGGCGCGCCCGGTGGCGCTGCCGGCGCCGCGCAATCCATGAGGTGCAGGTCGTGAGTGAGAAGAAGAAGGGCCTTTTCGGCCGTATGTTCTCTGCGAACGGGACGTCCGATGAGCCGTCGCCCGAGGAGGTGCAGCGCTGGCTGGGTCAGACGGGCCGCCGTCCCGGGTACGGCCCCGGCCCGAGTGGCTCTCAGCCGAGCAGCCAGCAGCCCACGGCATTCCAGGGCGGCTCGCCGGCGTCATCCGGACCGAGCGGCGCGCAGAGGCGGGCGTTCAGCGACCTCGCGAGCGGGTTTGCCGGCGGCTCCTCCGCACCGACCGCGCCCGGTCCGGGGTGGTCGCCCCCCGGGTACAGCAACACCACTGACGAGGACGACGACGACGAGGGAATCGGCGTCGAGATCGCCAACGTCGGACCCACCGGTCCGCTGGCAGACGCCGGCCTCCGCGAGGGGGACATCATCGTGGCCGTCGACGGCGACGTGGTCGGCGACGAGGCCGACCTCGCAGCTGCGCTCGGCTCGCTGGCCCCCGGACGCTCCGCGACCCTCGAGATCGTGCGCGGGAACTCGCGCATCACCGCGGTCGTCGTCGCCCCGGGCTGAGGCTCAGCCCGCCCACAGCGCCTGCAGAAACCGGTCGACCACCGCGGCGTCGCCTGCCTGGTCGACGGTGCCGGTATCGTCTGATAGGACCACGTCGCCGGCCGTTCGCACATCGAACAGGTCGCGGAGTGACTCCGGGATGAACCGGGTGAGCTGCGCGTACGTGTGGGCGTCGTCGAGGCGCCGCGGTCGCCGGTAGTAGCGAAGCGGGAAGTACACCTCGAGCTGATCGCGCGCACGAGTCATCGCGACGTACAACAGGCGGCGCTCCTCCTCGATGCTGCCGGCGTCGCCGGTGGCCATGTCCGACGGAATCATGCCGTCGGCGGCGTGGATGATCCGCACCGCGTCCCACTCGCCGCCCTTGGCGGAGTGGATCGTCGACAGGATCAGGTAGTCCTCGTCGAGCAGCGGGTCGCCGGCGAGGTCAGAGGTGGCACTCGGAGGATCCAGTGCCAGGTCTGTCAGAAACGCGGTGCGCGACGGGCTGGCTGCCGCCACGACCTCGAGCTGCTCGATATCGCGCAGCCGCACCTCTGCGTTGCCGTAGAGGCGTGCGAACACCGGCTCGCAGAAGTGCCGCACACGCTCGATCTGCGCGGCCGCCGGCAGCGGATCCCGCTCGTCGGTGAGCTGGTCGAGCAGCAGCCGCAGCGCCGCCAGCGGCCCGCGAGCGCTCTCCGGGACGTCCGGCTCGTCGTCAATCAGGTTGCGCAGCGGGGATCGCGAGCTGCCGCCCGTGTTCACGCCGATGGTGGCCAGGACTCGTGCGGCATGCGCCGGGCCGATACCGTCGAGCAGCTGCAGCACGCGATACCAGCTGACCGCGTCGCGGGGATTGTCGAGCACGCGCAGGATCGCGATCACGTCCTTTACGTGCGCGGCCTCGAGGAACTTGAGCCCGCCGTACTTGACGAACGGGATGTTGCGCCGGCTCAGCTCAACCTCGAGCGCATCGCTGTGGTGCGAGGTGCGGAACAGCACGGCCTGACGTCGGAGTGGCACCCCCGCCTCGCGCGAGCGCAACACGGACTCGCACACCGCGTCGCACTGCGCCGCTTCGTCGCGGCAGGTGATGAGCGCCGGCCTGGCGCCGCCCGGTCGTGACGTCGTCAGGGTCTTCTCATGGCGCTCCCTGGCGAGCGCGATCACCGCGTTGGACGCGGTGACCAGCGGCGCGGTCGAGCGGTAGTTCTGTTCCAGCACGACGACGCGCGACCCGGCAAACGTGTTCGGGAACGCAAGAATGTGCTCCACCGTCGCCGAGCGGAACGAGTAGATCGCCTGGGCGTCATCGCCGACAACGAAGATCGATGACGCGCTGCGGTGCAGCGCCATCAGGATCTGCGCCTGCGTTCCGTTGACGTCCTGATACTCGTCGACGAGCACATGGTCGAATCGCTCGGCCACACGCGCACCTGGCGGTGACGTGAGCAGCGCATGCCAATACAGGAGGAGGTCGTCGTAGTCGAGCAGGTGGCACCCGCGCTTGCGCGTCGTGTACGCGGTGAACACGGCGGCGATCTCCTCGCGGTCATCGGCGCACCACGGATACCAACGCTCCAGGGTGTCGCGCAACGGCGCGCTCGCATTGACCGTGCGCGAGTAGATGTCGGCGAGCGTTTCCTTGCGGGCGAAGCGCTTGCGCTCGCCCGTCTTGATGAGCTCGCCGCGCACCAGGTTGAGCAGGTCGGCGGTGTCGGCCCGGTCGAGGATCGTGAAGTCGGGTTGCAGACCGACACCGCGGCCGTGGACGCGGAGCAGTTGCGCGG
>JBOHUE010000177.1:0-6056 GCA_050734185.1 Candidatus Dormibacteria bacterium
CCGCTGCGGCGCGCGCCAGCGCGTCACGCCGGAATGCCGGCGACTCCTCCGAGGTCACGGGACCTCCGGCGGCGTGAGCACACGAGATTCGGCAAGACGCGCCAGCGCGCGGACGCGATGCGAGACGCGGTCCTTGGCCTCGTCGGACGCCTCGCCGAAGGTGACCCCGAGGTCGGCGGACAGGAACGACGGGTCGTAGCCGAATCCGGCGTCGCCGCGAGGTTCGACCAGCGTGCCGAGGGTGATGCCGTGGGCCGTCACCGGCTCCGCGCCGGGGGCGACGAACGCGACCACGCACACGTAACGGCAGCGGCGGTCGTCCGGCGTGCGCAGGGCCACCTCATCGAGGAGGC
Source organism: Candidatus Dormibacteria bacterium (assembly GCA_050734185.1). GTDB lineage: Bacteria > Chloroflexota > Dormibacteria > Aeolococcales > Aeolococcaceae > JAFALX01. Next base: position 354 of record JBOHUE010000177.1, read on the forward strand.
CACGGAGGCGGTCCGCGTCGGTGGCGTCGGGTCCCATCCAGCGAGCCGACTGCGGCCCGGGCCAGCCGCGCAGCGCGTCGACCTCTATGCCGCTGTCGTCGGCGAGCGCGGCGGAGCCGGTGGCGCCGGCCACAGCGAGCGCCTTGGCGATGGCGTTCTCGGTGTAACCGGGGCCCGGCTCCTCGAGATCACCCGGGACCCCGGCATCGTCGAGCGAGCGCAGCCGCCACGCGGAGCCCGCGAGCAGCCGGGAGAACTCGCGCATCTTGCCCGGGTTGCGAGTGGCCACCACGAGCCGCGGGGCGGCGACAGCGTCCCGGATGCGGCTCATCCGGGGGCGGCCAGCGCCTCCCGCTGCGCCGCGAAGAGCGTCTGCATGCCGGAACCCGCGAGCTCCAGCATCTGATCTATCTCGGCGCGGGAGAACGGCTCCTGCTCCGCCGAACCCTGAAGCTCTATGAATCTGCCATCTCCGGCAGCAACACAGTTCATGTCGGTCTGCGCCGCCGAGTCCTCGAGGTATGCGAGGTCGAGCCGCGCCTCGCCGGCGACGATGCCCGCGCTCACCGCGGCCACCTGCCAGCGCAACGGGTCGGCGCGAAGCACGCCGGCTTCCCGCATGCGATTGATGGCGAGCGCGAGCGCCACGTAGCCGCCGGTGATCGACGCGGTGCGCGTCCCCCCGTCGGCGACGAACACGTCGCAGTCGATGACGATGGTGCGTTCCCCGATCCCGTCGAGGCTGAGCGCGGCGCGCAGGCTGCGCCCGATCAGCCGCTGGATCTCCTGCACGCGGCCGTCGACGCGTCCGCGCCGGCCGTCGCGCTCCGTGCGCGTCTGCGTGCTGCGCGGCAGCATCGAGTATTCCGCGGTGAGCCAGCCCCGCCCGGTGCCCTTGCGCCACTGGGGGATGCGCTCCTCGACGCTCGCTGCGCACAGCACCCTTGTCTCGCCCATCGTGATGAACGCGCTGCCCTCGGCATACGGCAGCACGTGCAGCTCGATCGCCACCGGGCGCATCTCGTCGTTGGCGCGGCCATCTGGACGCATCAGCCGGTGCACCGTGTCATCGATGCATGAGCTTCGACAGCACGAGAATCGACACCTCGTACAGCAGGATCAACGGAATCGCGAGCGCGGTCGGCGTGAACGGATCCGCGCCCGGTGTGACGATCGCGGCCGCGGCGATGATCAGCACGATGGCGACGCGGCGCTTCTGTCGCAGCCATTGTGAGGAGATGATGCGCATCGCTCCGAGCAGCACCAGCACCACCGGCAGCTCGAACGTGACGCCGAAGATCACGACCAGCAGGAGGAAGAAGCTCAGATACTGGTTGATGTCGGGGAAATAGACGGCGTTGCCGCCGAGAAAGCCGGCAAGGAACCCGAGCCCAAGCGGCATGACGAAGTACGCGAACGCTCCGCCGACTCCGAACAGCAGGATCGCCGACCCGATGAATGGCCCAGCGAACCTCCGTTCCACCGGTCGCAGCCCTGGGGATACGAACGACCACACCTGCCAGACAATCACCGGCAGCGCCAGGATGAAGCCGACAATCGACGCCACCTTGATCGGCACCGAGAGGCCCTCGGTGGGGCTGGTGAAGATCGCTGTGTTGACGATGGTGTGCAGGTGGCTGAGCACAAGGCGCAGCGGACGCAGCAGCGCGTCGAGCACGTACCCGTTGAAGATGAACGCGAGGATCGTCCCGGCCAGCCACGCACCCAGCGAGATGATGAGGACGCGGCGCAACTCCGTGAGGTGCTCGACGACCGTCATGCGGCGCTCGTCGTTGGCTACACCCTGCACGGCGCTCCTCGGCTGACGACGGGCCCGGCCGCGCCTCAGCGCGAGACCGGCGTCTGCTGTGTGGGATCGCTGACCGGTTGTGCAGCGTTGCCGGGCTGCTCGGGCGCGCTCGGCGTCGCGGGCGGTATCTCCTGCTTGGGCTCGGCGGTCGCGCTCTTGAAGGCATCGGTGGTTTCAGTCGATGCTTTCCTGAACTCGCGAATCGCACGACCCAGGCCGTGACCCACGTCCGGGAGCTTTCCCGGCCCCCAGATGATCAGCACGACCACCAGGAGGATCAGCAGGATGTACCAGTGCTCGAAGATCTGCATGTGATCGCCAGTCTATCACCGGGTCGCGGCAGCATCCCGAGGCAGCGCTGAGAGTCCGCGGAGCCCCGCGGCGAACGCGCCGACGGTGCGATCGACGTCCGTTTCGGTGTGCGCGATGCTCAGGAACCCGGCTTCGAACTGGGACGGCGGCCACAGCACTCCCGCCCCCAGCCAGCCGCGGTGCAGCGCAGCGAAAGCGTCCCGGTCGGCGGCACGCGCGCCCGCGAGGTCGGTCACCGCTTCCACACCCAGGAACGGTGTGACCATGCTCCCGACCCGGTTGACCGTCCCGACGATGCCGCAGTCGTCGAGCGCGGCGTCGAAGCCCGCCTCCATCCGCCGCCCGAGGCCCTCGAGCCGCGCGTATGCGGCGCCGTCGCGGAGCTCGGTGAGGACGGCAGACCCGGCGGCCATCGCCAGCGGGCTACCGGACAGCGTCCCCGCCTGATAGACGGGCCCCGCCGGCGCCACGAGATCCATCAGGTCGCGCCTCCCGCCGTACGCTCCGACGGGGAGTCCCCCACCGATGACCTTGCCCAAGCAGGTGAGGTCGGGTCGGACCGCGAACAGTTCCTGCGCGCCGCCGTACGCGACGCGAAAGCCGCTCATCACCTCATCGAAGATGAGCAGCGCACCGTTAGCGCTGGTCGCCCGACGCAGCCCGTCGAGAAAGCCGGCTGCAGGAGGGACGCATCCCATGTTGCCGGCGACGGGCTCCACCACGACTGCCGCCACGTGCTGACCGCGGAGCGCGAAGAACTCGTCGACCCCACTGGAATCGTTGTACGGGAGGACCGCGGTCGTGGCCACCGCGCCGGCGGGAACGCCTGGCGAGCCGGGAATGCCCAGCATCTCCACACCGGAACCGGCCTCGACGAGCACCACGTCGGCGTGCCCGTGGTAGCCGCCGGCGAACTTCACGATCAGGTCGCGGCCGGTGGCGGCGCGGGCGAGCCTCACCGCCGACATGACCGCCTCGGTGCCGGAGTTGACGAACCGGACCACGTCGATTGACGCCACCGCCGCGACGATCCGTTCCGCCAGGGCCACCTCCACCTCGGTCGTGGACCCGAATGCGACTCCCCGCTCGAGCTGCGCGCGCAGAGCTTCGACGACCGCGGGCGGGTTGTGCCCAAGGATGTGTGGGCCGTAGGCAAGCACGTGGTCGATGTAGCGGCGGCCGTCCGCGTCCACGACGTGGGCACCGGCGCCCGAGGCGATGACCGGCGGCTCCCCGCCGACCGCGGTGAACGCGCGCACAGGGCTGGAGACGCCACCCGGCATGACGCGGAGCGCCCGCTCGAAGAGCGCGCGGTCCGCGTCGCCGGTCACTGCGACTCGGCGACCGTTACCGTCTGCATGACGTCGCCCTGCTGGGTCTGGGTCACCACGTCCATCCCCGACTCCACCTTCCCGAAGAGGTTGTAGAGGTTCTGCAGCTGCTGCGTGTCGTCAGCGCTGCAGATGAAGAACTGCGAGCCGTTGGTGTTTTGGCCACTGTTGGCCATGGCCACGCACCCGGCGGCGTACTTCTCCTGCACCGGCTCGTCGTTGAACTTGAAGCCGGGGCCGCCCTGACCGCACGTGCCCGACGGTGACGCCGGCGCCGCGGGGACGTTGCCGATGCACGAGGGGTCGCCGCCCTGGACCACGAATCCCGACACCACGCGGTGGAAGGGAACGCCGTCGTAATAGTGATTGCGGGCCAGCGTGACGAACACGTTGACCGTCTGCGGCGCCAGGTTCGGTTGCAGGCAGAGCACGATCTTTCCTCTGGGGGTCGTGATCGTCACCTGATAGAGCTTGGTCAGGTCGATGCTCATCCCCGGCACGTTCGCGTACGTGTGCACGCTGGACGGCGCGCCCAGCGGTTGCAGCGCGGGGCCGAAGCTCGCCGTGGAGCAGTCGGCGTAGGGCACCGGTGTGCCCGAAGGAGTCGGGCTCGCTACAGCGGCCGTGGGCGTAGCCGCCGTGCCGCGATTGACACCGGTGTTCGAGGCGTGATTGAAACCGATCACGATGGCGACGAGCGCAGCGACCATCACGGCACCAGCAGCGACCAGCAGGGGAACGTTGCGTGTGGTCTTCGGGTCCGCCATCAGCTGCGTGCGTCCTCGGCCAGCCAGCGCGCGGCGTCGAGCGCGTGGTACGTGATCACAAGATCGGCGCCGGCGCGGCGGATCCCGGTGAGCGTCTCGAGCACCGCGGCTCGCTCATCGAACGCGCCTGCCGCGGCCGCGTAATGCACCATCGCGTACTCGCCGCTGGTGCAGTAGGCCGCCAGCGGGAGGTCGGACAGGTCGCGCACCCGCGCCACGACGTCGAGGTACGTGAGCGCGGGCTTCACCATCAGCATGTCGGCGCCTTCCTCGATGTCACGCATGGCTTCGCGCTCGGCTTCGCGCACGTTGGCGACGTCGAGCTGGTAGTCGCGACGGTCGCCGTCCTGCGGGGCACACTCGGCGGCGTCGCGGAACGGACCGTACATGACGGAGGCGTACTTGGCGCTGTAGCCCAGGATCGCGGTGTCGTCGAAGCCCGCGGCATCGAGTGCCTCGCGGATCGCGCCCACCTGACCGTCCATCATTCCGCTCGGAGCGATGACGTCGGCGCCCGCCGCGGCCTGGCTGACGGCCACCCTAGCGTAGCGCTCCAGCGTGGCGTCGTTGTCGACGCGCCCATTCTCGTCGAGCACGCCGCAGTGACCGTGCGCCGTGTACTCGCAGAGACAGGTGTCGGCGACGAGCACGCAGTCATCACCGAAGCGACGGCGCAGCGAGCGCGTGGTCTGCTGCACCGCGCCCGCGTCGTCCCATGCGGCCGAGCCCTCGTCGTCCTTGTGCTCGGGGAGCCCGAACAGGAGCACCGCACCGCACCCGGCGTCGAGGCTGCGCTGCACCGTCTCGGACGCCGTGTCGACGGTCTCGTGCCGGTGACCCGGCAGCGCCGCGATGGGTACCGCAGCCGCCGCGGTCTCGCGGACGAACAGCGGCAGCACCAGGTCGCGCGGCGTCAGCTGCGTTTCGCGCACCAGCCGGCGCAGCGCCGGGGTGCGACGCAGCCGCCGTCCGCGTTCGAGGGGATATGGCATGCGCGGTGAGCCTAGCAGTCACCCGGCGCGGGTCCGGCGAGCGCGCGCAGCAGCGCGGCCACCATGCCGGCGGCATTCGGCTCGCCCGCGACTGCGTTGACGGCGAGCCCGGCGGCTCGCGCTGCTGCCGCGGTATGCGTTCCGATGCACACGACCACCGTGCCGGTCGGAAGCATCCGCCCGTGCAATGCCGCGACGAGGTTGCGCGCGGTGCTGCCACTGGTCAGCGTCACCGCGTCGAGCGGCCGTTCGAGCGCGGCGGCCAGCCGCCTTGGTGCGTCGCCCGGCATCACGCTGCGGTACAGCACCTGGACGTCGACATGTGCCCCGGCCGCGATCAGGCCGTCCGGCAGGACGCTGGAAGCGCCCTCGGCGCTGGGGAACCACACGGTCGCGCCGGCGACGTTGCGGTCCGCGAGCGCCTGGGCGAGGCCGCCGGCGTCGGACTCGGCGGCGACGAGGTCGGCCGGTGCCCCTGCAGCGTCCAGCGC
>JBOHUE010000178.1:0-1632 GCA_050734185.1 Candidatus Dormibacteria bacterium
GGCTCCGACCGCACGATGCTCGCCGCGATGCAGGCCGCCACCTCGCTGGTGAAGGCGCATCGCACGCACGGCCATCTCGGTGCGCATCTCGATCCGCTCGGCGCGCCACCCATCGGCGATCCGGCGATGAACCCGGAGACGTATGGGCTCACTCTGGAGCTGATGCAGCGCATCCCCGCCGACCTGCTGCGCGTGTACGTGCCGGGCAAGACGCTCGCCGACGTGCTGCCCGCCCTGCGGCGCACGTACTGCGGCACGATCGCGTTCGAGATCGAGCACATCTCCAGCCACGAGCAGCGCGTGTGGCTGCGCGAGCACGTCGAATCCGGTGCGTACCGCCTGCCATTCAGTCGAGAGCAGCGCATGCGCCTCCTCGGCCGTCTCACCAAGGTGGACGCGATGGAGCGCTATCTGCGGCGCACCTTCCTCGGCCAGAAGACGTTCTCGATCGAGGGCCTCGACGCGATGGTGCCGATGCTCGAGGAACTCCTGACCCTCGCCGCCGAGGACGGCATTCACGAGGCCGTCATGGGTATCGCTCATCGGGGACGCCTCGCGGTCACCGCTCACGTCGCCAACCGTCCGTACGAGGCGATCCTCAACGCGTTCGAGCTGGCCAACTGGCAACGCCCCGGCGGTGACGTCAACGGCGACGTCAAATACCACCAGGGAACCCAGGGCACCTATTTGACCGATACCGGCCGGGCGATCGCCGTTCGCGTACTGCCCAACCCGAGCCACCTGGAAGCGGTGGACCCCGTCGTCGAAGGGTGGACCCGTGCCGAGCAGACACAGCGTCATGCAGCGACCATTCACCTGGAGCGCAGCGCGGCGATCGCAGTGCTGATCCACGGTGACGCGGCGTTTGTGGGCCAGGGTGTGGTCGCCGAGGTGCTCAATCTGCAATCGCTTGCCGGGTATTCCACCGGCGGCACGGTGCACCTGATCGCCGACAACCAGCTGGGCTTCACCACCACGCCTGACGAGGGCCGCTCGACGCACTACGCGTCGGACATGGCCAAGGGCTTCGACATCCCGATCGTTCATGTCAATGCTGACGACATCGAAGCATGCGAGTCCGCGGTCCATCTCGCGTTCGACTACCGCGAGCGGTACCACAGCGACGTCGTTCTCCACCTGATCGGCTACCGGCGCTTCGGCCACAACGAGACTGACGAGCCCGCGTACACGCAGCCGCTCATGTACAACACGATCCGGCAGCACCCGACGGCGCGCGAGATCTACGCCAAGGAACTCGTGGAGCAGGGCATCGTCACGCAGGACAAGGTCGACCGGATGAACGAGGAGGCGTACGAGCGCGTCGCGGCCGCGCACCGCCGGGTGAAGGCCAACCTGGAGACAGAGCTCGACACCGACCACCACGAGGAGCGCGCCAGCGATCTCGACGACATCACGCTGCCGACCAGCGTCGACGCGGTGACGCTCCGAGCGCTCAACGACGAGCTGCTGAGCGTTCCCGACGGGTTCAACGCCCAGTCGAAGCTGACGCGGCAGATGGAGCGGCGTCGTGCGGCGTTCGAGTCCGGTCCCATCGATTGGGGGACGAGTGAGTCGCTTGCGTTCGCGTCGCTGGTGCAGCAGGGTCACCCGATCCGTTTGACCGGACAGGAC
>JBOHUE010000179.1:0-2181 GCA_050734185.1 Candidatus Dormibacteria bacterium
CCAGGGCGACCTGGAGCGCGACGACGAGACCTACCTCGACGCGGTGATCAAGGAGGCGCTGCGCCTTCGTCCGGTCATCCCTCAGGTCGGTCGCCGGCTCAGGCAACCGATGACGATCGGTGGGATCGAGCTGCCACGCGGAGTGATCGCGGTGCCGAACATCGTCCTCACCCACCTCCGGCCCGATGTCTATCCCGACCCGTTCGCCTTCCGTCCCGAGCGGTTCGTCGGCCGCCGCACCGATCCGTACGCGTGGCTGCCCTTCGGCGGCGGCCTGCGGCGCTGCCTCGGAGCGGCCTTCGCGCTGACCGAGATGCGGGTCGTGCTGCGCACCGTGCTCACCTCGGCCCGGCTCAGCGCCGCACACCCCGCCATGGAGCCGGTTCAGCGCCGGATCGTGACCCTCTCCCCGCGACACGGCACCCGGGTGGTGCTGTCGCTACCGCGCATCCCATCGGAACCAGTGGATGCCGGCGCCGGCGAAGACGGCGATGTACCCGCAGCACGCCAGCAGCGACAGGGTGTCCTTGCTGCTCCAGCCGGAGGCGCCCAGGATCGCCGTGAACAGTGTGATGACGGTTCCGAAGGGGCCCCACGTGGTGATCGATGCGACGGTGTCGCCAAGTGCCCCGCTGGCACCGAGCAGGCCACTGAGCAACAGCACCATCATCAGGATCCTCGCCCCGGCCTCGACGGTGGTGGCGGATCGCAGCAGGCCGACGAGCGCCTGGCCGATGCTCAGGAAGACGGCGCCGCCGAGGTTGGCGACCAGCAGGACCAGCACGTACTGGCCGGCGTCCAGGGTGAGATGGTGGACGGCGCTGCCGACCACGAGGACGACCAGTGCGATGAGCAGGTTGGCGAGCACCTGGACCGCCAGGCGGCTGGCCATGATCGCCCACGCGGGAGCGGGGGTCACCCGTAGCCGCTGGAAGACGCCCTGCTCCCGATCCCGGGCGACGGTGAGCGCGTAGCCCACGATCGAGGTGGAGAGCAGCCCGACGGTCATGCACAGCCCGACGACGAACACCGAGCCGCCGAGGCGGTGGCTGGCCTTGTCCGACCTGGTGGTGAAGAGCAGCAGCAGCGGCAACATCAGGCTGAGCACCAGCGCGGTGCGGGTCTTGACGAGCACCAGGAGGTCGGCCTGCAGCAGCGACGTGAGGATCAGCCGGAGGCTCGGCTGCGCGGGGGCGGCGGGCGCGTCAGTCACGGATCTCGCTCCCCGTCAGCCCGATGAAGACGTCCTCGAGGGTCACCTCACCGTGCGCGACCTTGCGGACCTCCGGATCGTCCCTGTGCTTCTCGATCAGGTCCTGCGGTGTCTCGGTCGTCAGCAGCCTGCCGTGGTCGATGATCGCGACCCGGTCGCAGACCGCCTGCGCCTCCTCCATCGAGTGGGTGGTGAGCAGGATGCTTCCCCCCTTCCGCCGGATGTGCTCGATGCGTGCCCAGAGCTGACGGCGCGACTGAGGGTCCAGCCCGGCGGTGGGCTCGTCGAGGAGCAGCAGCTCGGGATCATGGATGACCGCGATGAACAGGGCGAGGCGCTGCTGCTGTCCACCCGACAGCTGCTTGAACGGCTTGCCGGCCTCTGCGGCGAGCCCGATCGACTCCAGGTTCTCGGTGATCTCGCGAGCCGACCGGGTGATCCCGTACAGCCCGGCATACAACCTGACGATCTGCCGGATGGTCAGCTGTGACTGAAAGCTCGTCGCCTGCAGCTGGACGCCCATCCGGGCCCTGGCGTGTTCCGGATCCCGCTGGATGTCGATGCCGTCCAGCAGCATCGTGCCGGACCGCGGCGTGCGCAGGCCCTCGATCGCACTCAGCGCGCTGGTCTTGCCGGCGCCGTTGGGCCCGAGCAGCCCGAAGATCTCGCCCCGCCGGATCTGCAGGCTCACCCCGTCGACGGCGATCTTGGTGCCGTACGCAACCGACAGGTCGCTGACGTCCAGGATGACGCCGGGTCCGGCCTCGCCATCGTTCACGTCGAAAATGGTACAGAGATCCTGCAACCGTCCACAGCGGCCGCCCTCCTCATGTGAAGACTCACATGGAGCCTCGGATCTCCGCAGGACGGGGCTAGAAGCGGCGGGTGATCGGGGACGATGGCGGGCTTGACGCCATCAGGCATGAGGCGTACTGCAGGTCGTACTGCGCCTGGAAGTAGTCGTGGCC
>JBOHUE010000180.1:0-8086 GCA_050734185.1 Candidatus Dormibacteria bacterium
GCCCGGCACCGCGCTGCTGGCCTCGGTGCTGCTCCGGGTGGCGGATGCCGCCGTCTCCGGGGTGCCCTTCGCGGCGGGGCTTGCGATGCGGGACGCGGTCGCCGAGACCTGCGGCGTCGATGCGGGCCTCAAATGGCCGAACGACCTGCTGGTCAGGGGCCGCAAGCTCTGCGGGCTGCTCGCCGAGGTGTGCCCGGAGGCGAGCGCCGACGGGAAGACCGCGGTGATCGTGGGCGCCGGCGTCAACCTGCGCGTGCCCGCGTTCCCAGAAGGCGTTGACGGCGTGAGCCTGCACGAGCTGGTCAGCAAACCGCCGGGCCCCGAGACGCTCCTCGACGTATGGCTGCGCAACCTCGACGCGCGGGTCAGCGCCGTGGAGCAGGAGGGGATGGCAGCGCTGCTCGCCGGCTGGCGGCGGCACGCGACCGGCCTCGGCGGCCCGGTGCGCGTGGTGACGGCCGGGAGCGTCATCGCCGGCACCGCAGTCGACGTCCGTGACGACGGCGCGCTGCTCGTGCGCACGGCCGGCGGCGTGACGCCCGTTCTCGCCGGTGACGTGCAACTCGTCGCCGAGCCGGACCGTTCCGATCGCATGCGTGAACGCTAGGAGCCGGGCCCGGACCTCACGCGGACAACGTCACCACGACCGGGCGCACCGCCGGGCCCTCGTCAGCTGGTGACTGTCAGCTTGCCGTCCATGCCGGGGTGGATCGTGCACTTGTAGTTGTACGTCCCGGCCTGGCTGAACGTGATCTCCCACGTCGCGCTCGGCTGGAACGAGCTGTCCGTGAGGCAGCCCTGATCGAACGTGATGTTGTGCAACACGGTGCCCGCGTTGGTCCACTGCACCACCTGGCCGACCTTGGCGGTGCTCGACGTCGGAGCGAACTGCAAGCTGTCCTCGGCGTTGATCTTGACGTCGGCGGCAGCGGTGCCGGCGCTGGCCTTGCCCGCGGTGCAGCCGCCACCGCCGGTCGAGCTCGAGGTTTCCGGCGCGCCGTTGCCACACGCAGCGAGTGCGAGAGCCAGCGCGGCGCCTGCGCCGAACACGGCAAAGCGAAGGTGAGTCTTCATCGGGGACCTCCTGAGGGTGCAGCGCCAACCTGCTGCGAGGAATCGGGGGTGGCAGCAGGCCTGGCGGTGTCCTCCATTTTACGCGAAGGCCCGTTGGACTCGCCTTGCGGGGCAACGGGTTCGGGACCCCGACCCTGCAATGCCTCGGCGGCCTCCGCCTCGTCGCTCGCGGAGTCTCCGAGCAGGCGCACGAACACGATCGTGATGGCGATGAAGTAGATGATGTTGCCGAGGCCGAGCATGAGCACACCGCCGTACTGCTGGTCGGACACGGGGCTGATGCCCCAGAGCCGCGGCGCGTTGACGTAGAAGGAATAGAACGCCACCGGAGACAGGGCGAGGATCAGCCCGAGCACCGTCGGCGGAATGCCCGCCACCACCATGGCGGCAATCTTCTCCAGCGGACTCACTGATTTCGTGGCGGGTCCGCGCACCGGGTCGACGATCGGCCACCAGAACACGATGCCCACGGCGATGAAGCTCAGGTGCTCGAGCACGTGGATCGGCTCGGTGGTGAGCGTCGTGTCGTACAGCGCAGGGATGTGCCACACGAGCATCACCGCGTTGAACAGCAGGACTGCGGGCCACGGCCGCGTGACCGCCCACCACACGCGGCGCAGCATCGCGAACCGTGGAGCGGGAAGCGAGCGCATGCCGGCGAGACCGAGCAGCACCAGCGGCGGCGCCACCATCATCAGCAGCAGGTGCTGCAGCATGTGCAGCGAGAAGAGAAACTCGTCGCCGCCCGCGTCGATCGGTGACTGCAACGCGATGTACGCGATGGCGACGCCGATCGCGAAGTACACCGGCCGCGCACGGCCGTTGCGGAACCAGGGCGATACGTCGTTGGCGCCGCTGAGCATGCCGCGGCGCCACGCGACCCAGTACAGGACAACCGCCGCGACAAGTCCGGCGACGACGGTGGGTTCGAAGGACCAGTCGCCGAGGCCGAGGTGGCCGCTCAGTGCGAGGCGTCCTCCGGAAGCTCGAGGTACTCGCGCCGCGCGGCACGCACCCATACGAGCAGGGACGCCACCAGCCACAGCAGCCCGGCGAGCCACATGACCGGGCCGAGCACGTTGCGAATGTCGCCGAGAAACCCGACGAACAACACCGCAAGCGACAGCGCGACGTTGATCGGGATGAAGCTCGGCGGCGGCAGATGAATGTGCTCGCCGCCATGGCTCGCGTCGGCCGCGCCGTGCGCCTGCTCGTCGCTCACTTGATCACCTGGAGGTACACGCTCGCCCACACGAACGTTGCGCCCACCAGCGCGAACAGCAGGATGAAGAACGAGATGCCGAACCGCATGTTCTTCCGTGCCAGCTTTCTGTCCATCAGTCGGTCCTCGTGGTGCTCACGGCCCGGCCACGACGCGGTCGATCGCCATGACCGCGAAGAGCAGGGCCAGGTAGAGCATTGAATGGTAGAAGAGACGCCGCGCCGAGCGCGCCGTCGGGTGGGAGGCGGTGTGGACGGCATCGGCCAGGAAGGCCGCGTCGAGCAGGGCGGCACCGCCGATGTAGACGGGCCCGAAGGAGCGAGTCAGCGCCGGCAGCACGGTGACCAGCACCATGATGATCGTGTACAGGACGATCTGCTGCCGGGTCTGGCGGTCGCCCGCGACAACCGGGAGCATCGGGACGCGGGCGCGGGCGTAGTCTCCCCGGATCAGGAGCGCCAGCGCCCAGAAGTGCGGCGGCGTCCAGTAGAAGACGATCGCGAACAGGAACAGAGCGGTCAGCGAGAGCTGCCCGTCGACCGCGGCCCAGCCCACCAGCGGGGGAATGGCACCGGCCGCGCCGCCGATGACGATGTTCTGCATCGACGAGCGTTTGAGCCACATCGTGTACACGAGCACATAGAAGAGGAACGCCGTCATCGTCAGAGTCGCGGCCAGCAGGTTGACCGTGAGCGTCATGAGCACGAACGACGTCACCGCCAGCGCGATGCCGAACGTGAAGGCGTGCGCCGGATCGATGCGACCCGCCGGCAGCGGGCGCGAGCGCGTGCGGCCCATTTCGGCGTCGATGTCGCGGTCGAACCAGCAGTTGATGGCGTTGGCGCCGGCCGCGGCGAGCCAGCCGCCGATGACGGTGGCGAGAACCAGCTCCCAGCGCGGCAGACCGTGCGCCGCCATGATCATCGCGGCGATGGCGGTCACCTCGAGCAGCACCACGACGCGCGGCTTGGTCAGCGAGACGTAGTCGCGCGCGACCGCGAGCGCGCTGCGCCGGGGGATTGCCTCGAGGCCGAGCGCGACGCTCATGCCGATGCCACGTGTGCGGTCCGCGGCAGCCGGACGCCTGGCTCGTTCTCGGCGGGCGCCGGCTCGGTCGCCTCCAGGCGAGCGCGCGTCAGCACGGCGACGCCGACGACCGAGGCCCACAGCAAGCTGGCGAGCGCGAGGTGCAACGCCTGTACGCCAGAGGGCAGACGCAGCACGACGACGAGCGCACCCGCGGCGATCTGCGCCAGCAGCACCACGTTGACGACCATCGCCGCGCGACGGAGCGCGCGGTCACCACGGAAGCGACGCAGCAGCACGCCCATCACAACGCCGATGAGCACCACCGCGACGCCCGCGACGACGCGGTGCGTCATGTTGATGACATCCATCTGTGCCGCCGGCAGCTGGAATCCGCCGCCGCACAGCGGCCAGCCGTTGCATCCCGCAGACGACTTGGTCTCGACCACCAGCGCGCCGCTGAGCGCGAGCAGGTATGTCGCCCCAGCCGCGATCGTGGTGGGACGCACAGCGCGCGCAAGATCGCTCGCACGCGACTCTGCGGCGGTGCCGAGGGTGTTCGCCGTCACCGCGACATACACAAGCACCGCGAGCAGCAGCAGCGCGTTGGCCAGGTGCACCAGGACGATGCCGCCGGGCAGGTCGAACTCGACGACCAGCGCGCCGAGCGCGATCTGCACCACGAGCAGAACGCCGGCGAGCGTCGAGGCGACGACGAGGCGCCGGTGGCGGCGCACCCTCGCCCACGCGGTGATCACGAGCGCGACGATGAGCACCGTGGCGATCGTCGTGATCCAGCGATGCGAGAACTCGATCAGTGTCGTTGTGCGCAGCGCCGGCAGCAGCGAGCCGTTGCACAGCGGCCAGCCGCCGCTGCTGCCGCACCCGTCACCGCTGCCGGTGACGCGGACGACACCGCCCACGACGATGAGCAGGTATGTGAGCGCGGCGGTCACGATCGCCAGGCGGCGAAACGCTCGGGACGGTCTCGTGGTCATGGCGATCGACGCCTATGGGGTCGCCGCCGGTGATGGCTCCGGCGCCGGTGCCGCCTGTTCGGCCGCGCGTCGCGCGGCGATGCGCGCGTCGCGCACCGGGCGGCCGCTGTGAACAGCCGGGGTCACGTCGAAGTTCCACGCCGGCGGCGGCGAGCTCGTCGCCCACTCCAGCGTGTTGCCCTCCCACGGATCGTCCGGCGCCGTCTTTGGTGTGCGCAGGCTGATGATGAAGTTGATCAGGAAAACCGTGACCGAGATCGCGATCACGAATGCGCCGAAGGTGATCAGCGAGTTCCAGTCACCCCAGCCGCGATCGTCGAGGTACGTCGAGATGCGACGCGGCATGCCCAGGAGTCCGAGCACGTGCATCGGCATGAACGCAAGGTTCAGCCCGAGAATCATCAGCCAGAAGTGCAGCTTGCCCAGCTTCTCGCTGAGGAAGCGACCGGTGATCTTGGGGAACCAGTAATAGACCGCAGCGAAGACGCCGAGCACGCTGCCACCGAAGAGCACGTAGTGGATGTGACCGACGACCCAGTAGGTGCCGTGCACAGTGCGGTCGACGGCCAGGCTGCCGAGATAGACACCGTCGATCCCGCCGATCAGGAACATCAATATGAAGCCGACGGCGAAGAGCATGGGCGTGTCGTATCGAATGCTGCCGCCCCACATCGTGGCCAGCCAGTTGAAGATCTTCACGCCGGTGGGAACCCCGATGATCATCGTGGTGAAGGCGAAGAACGTCTGCACCACGAGCGGCAAGCCGGTGGCGAACATGTGGTGCACGAACACGACGAAACCGAGTACCGCGATGGCTGCAATCGAAGCCGCCATCGCCTTGTAGCCGAAGATCGGTTTTCGGCTGAACACCGGGATGATCTCGCTGATGAGCCCGAACGCGGGCAGGATCATGATGTAGACGGCCGGGTGCGAATAGAACCAGAACAACAGCTGATATAAGATCGCGTTGCCGCCGCTGCCGACCACGAAGAAGCTCGTGCCGATCTGGCGGTCGAGCAGCACCATCGCCAGCGCACCGGCGAGGAACGGCGATGCCAGCACCACCAGCGCCTGCGTGATCTCCTGCGCCCACACGAAGAGCGGCAGACGCCCCCAGGTCATCCCGGCCGCGCGCATGTTGTGGATGGTGGCGAGGAAGTTGATGCCGCCGAGCATCGACGAGATGCCCAGCAGGTGGAGGCCGAGGATCCAGAGGTCCTGACCCATGCTGCAGCTGTAGTGCGCCTCGGTCAGCGGCACGTAGCCGGTCCAGCCGGCGTCACCGGGACCGCCGGGGCAGATCACGGTGCTGCCGTTCATCACGGCTGGCACGAGGAACCCCGAGTACATGACGAGGCCGCCGAGCGGGATCAACCAGAACGACAGCGCGTTGATGCGTGGAAACGCCATGTCGCGCGCGCCGATCATCAGCGGGACGAAATAGTTTCCGAAGCCGGCCCAGACCGGGATGATCCAGAGAAAGATCATCGTGGTGCCGTGCATCGTGAAGACCTGGTTGTACTGCTCCGGCGTCAGAAACGTGTTCTGCGGCTCCGCAAGCTGAATGCGAATGAGCAGCGCCATGACACCACCGACAATGAAGAAGAAGAAGGTGGTGACCATGTACATCATGGCGATCTTCTTGTGGTCGACGGTCGTGATCCATCCGAGGATGCCCTTCGACTTGTCGAACCGCTCGAACCGGGCGCGTGGCAGGGCGACGTCGGCGACCGCCATCAGGAACCTCCTCCATTGCTGCAGGCGGGCGAGGACGGCGTGATCACGCCGTTGGGACTACCGAAGACGCACGACTGGAACTTGTTGCTCGGCAGCGCGACGACGGTGAACGTCATCTGCGCGTGACCCGTGCCGCAGAGCTCCGTGCACTGCCCGTAGTAGCTGCCCTGGCGCGCGTTGAGCCAGAGCTGGTTCACCTGGCCGGGGATGGCATTCATCTGGCCGGCGAGCGATGGCACGTAGAAGCTGTGGTTGACGCCGCACCCATGCTCTATCACCGCATGCGCGTAGCCGTCCTCCGGCGTGTCCTGGTTGCTCTGCGGTTGCACCGCCGTGCTGCACGGCGGGTCGGTGGACACGATGTAGAGACCCACGTCGGTATCCTCGGGGACATAGAGCGTCGCGAAGCTCTGGACGCGCTTGCCGCTCGAGGTCTGGCCGTAGTCGAACGTCCAGGAGAACTGCTGGCCGATGACGGTGACGAGCTGTCCCGAGTTGTCGGTCGCTCCCGCCGCCTTGGCGTCCTGGGGTATGTCGTTGATGAACGGCATGTTCGCCGCGGTGAACGCGAACAGCGAGAGGAACACCACCAGGGGCAGCAGCGTCCAGCCGATCTCTAGCCTGGTGTTGCCATGGAACTGGCGCGGCTCGTCGTTGTTGTGCCGGCGACGGAACTTGAACGCCGCGTACACGATGAGCCCGGTGACGACCACGCCGAGCACCACCGACGACCAGAAGACGGCGGTGTAGATCGCCTGCATGCGGTCGTCGACGGTCCCCCCCGAATGCAGCGGCGAGGTGTCGACGCAGCAGGCTTGGGCCAGGAGGTTCATCGGCGCCGCATGATAACTCGGAGGCCGTTCGCCACTTCGGGCCTCACTTTTGCCACGGCCTCGTCTGCGTGCGGAGCTGCCGCTTCACCTCCTCGGTGATGTCCACATTGGTCAGCGCCGCGTTGTCCCAGCTGCCCCGGTTGCGGGGCGGCAGCGCGGGATCGGGCAGCGTGGCCGAGCCCCCGTCGGTGTTGCGCCGGCGGAGCCGGCCGAGGAGCGTCATATGTGGAAGAACGAGGTCTGGGCGGCGTCGTCAAGCCTGCCCTCGCGGATGGCGAGGGCGGTCCGGCGGGCGTCTGCGGCGGCGCTGGCCCAGAGGAAGAGCCCCATCACGAAGAGCAGCAGGAAGACGAGAACCGAGATGAACGCAACCAGCAGGAACAGCGCCACCTGCTGGCTGTCCAGCAGTGACCTGCCGAACCGCTCGCCCGCCGTGATCAGCAGGACCGCCGGCCCGAGGCACACGATCGTGCCGATCAGAAAGAACAGCGCCTTTCGCCACTGCCCGTTGTAGAGCTGTCCAAGCCCGGGAATGATTGAAAGGCCTGCAGCGATGCGCTGGTCATGGCGCGGCGAGGGTCGCCGCCCGGCGTCACTCACCATGCTCCGCCCCCGGTCACCGAGCTATGAAGGACCGATAGCAGTAGAACGCAGCGAGCAGGAGCGATCCCACGGCCCAGATCGAGACGAAGAGCACGTCCCCCCACCCCGCGTCACCGGGGTAGAGCTCAGCAACGAACGGAAGTGGCATGTGCTCAGTGCGCCTTGAAGTTGTCGAGGTAATTCTCGCCGAACATGATGATGAGCACGAACACGAGCAGCGCAAGAAACATCAGCGTCGTCCCGATGATGTCGCGAACCAGCGTACGGCGTCTCATCCCTGAGTCCTCATGGCGGCGTCGAATACCCCTCCCAATGGCGAATGAACTGGGCGAGGACCGTGATCTGGTCCTCGCTCAGCGTGTGCGGCGGCAGCGGCTGCTGCTTGTCGCGCGTGGGATCGTACGTGAAGTCAGCGGCGGTACCGCCCCAGTTGGGCATGACGCTGCCGACGTGCTCGAAGCCGGTGAACCCGTACTCGATGCAGCGGTAGTAGTAGTCCTCGTTGAAGTAGCCGAGCCGGTCCTGGTTGGAGAGCGGCGGTCCGACCTTGCCCTCGCCCATGCCGCCGTGACAGGTGGCGCAGTACTTGTAGT
>JBOHUE010000181.1:0-4694 GCA_050734185.1 Candidatus Dormibacteria bacterium
GCCCCGGTGACGTTCACCCCGGCAGCGGCTCCGCCCGCGCCGCCGAGCGCAGCGCCGACAGCGCCGCCGACAGCGGCGCCGACGTGCATCCTCGACGGCATCATCTGCACCTGACGGTTCGAGACCCTTTCGTCAGAAACGCGCCGCGGACCTGAGCGAACCGCGCTCCAGGGTTTTCCCTCTCTGCAACGACGGCGAGACGGTGTGAGAATCCCTCCATGCCGGAGGTGAGGGTGACTGCCGCCGCGCGGCGGGCGGCTGCGGCCCCGGTTGTCGCGTTGGCGATCGCAGGTCTGCTCCTTGCGACGCGACTCTGATCGGGCGGCGGCGCGAGGCCGACCCGATGGACGAGCTCACCGAGCGAGAGCGCGCGGTGCTGGCGCTCATCGCTGAGGGGCGGTCAAATCGCGCGATCGGCGAGCGCCTCTTCCTCAGCCCGAAGACCGTCGAGGCACATATCAGCAACATCTTCTCCAAGCTCGGCATCGAGGACACACGCGACGACAACCGCCGCATCCTCTCGGTGCTCGCGTACCTGCGCGCCTGATACTTTGCGGTCATGGGCCGCGTGCTGTCGCTGAACGTGGGGGTGGTGCGGCCCACGGCGCACAGCGACATGCGTGTCACGGGCATCGACAAACGTCCGGTCAGCGACGCGGTGATGATCCGCGAGCCGGGTCCGCGCGGCTCGGGAGGCTCCGGGGTCGTGGGCGATCCGATATGCAATCTTCGCGTGCACGGCGGGAGCGATCAGGCTGTCTACGCGTACGCGCGCGAGGACCTCGACATGTGGGAGCGTGAGATGAACCGCACGCTGCCGTCCGGCGTCTTCGGCGAGAACCTGACCACCGAGGGACTCGACCTGACCGAGACGCGCATCGGGGATCGGTGGTCGGTCGGAGATGCGTGCGTGCTCGAGGTGACGGGACCGCGCGTCCCGTGCCGCACGTTCGCGGGATGGCTGCAGGACCAGCGCTGGGTGCGCACGTTCACGCTGCGCGGGGTGCCGGGCGCCTACCTGCGTGTGATCGCGCCCGGCGAGGTGCGGGCCGGTGATGCGATCACCGTGGTGCAGCGGCCCGACCACGACATCACGATCGGCTTCATGTTTCGTGCGCTGACGACGGAGAAGCGGCTGTTTCAGGAGCTCGCCGCGGCGGGCGCGGCGCTGCCGGCCCGCGAGCGACGCGCGCTCGGCATCGACGAGCGCGGCTGAGCCTCACGGGAGCGGTGCGTTCGCGCGGATGATCGCAGCGGCAGCGTGCGTGTGCACGCGGTGCGTTTCGACGATCTCGACATCGACGAAGCCGGCCGACGACAGCGCCGCCTCGTACTCGGCTCGCGTCAGGGCGCCGGCGATGCACCCGGTCCACGCCGCAAGGTCCGCTCGTATCGCGTCGTCCATCTGCCCGTCCGCGATGACATCGGCGACCGCGAGCCGGCCTCCGGGTCGCAGGACTCGTGCCGCTTCGCGGAGCACCTGGCGCTTATCGGTCGACAGGTTGATGACGCAGTTGGAGATAACGACGTCGACGGTGGCGTCGTCGAGCGGGATGTCCTCGATGTACCCCTTGACGAAGGTCACATTGCCGAGGCCGGCGTCACGCGCGTTGGCGCGCGCCAGCGACAGCATCTCGTCGGTCATGTCGAGGCCGATGGCGCGACCAGCCCGGCCGACACGCCGGGCCGAGATCAGCACGTCCGCGCCGGCCCCGGCTCCGAGGTCGAGGACGGTTTCGCCGGCCTGCAGGCCGGCCACTGCTGTCGGGACACCGCATCCCAGCGAGCCCGCCGGACCGCCGCAGCAGCCGTCGCTCGCGCTCGATATGGCCGCTGCCGCGTAGCGGCGCCGGACGGCCTCGCGGGTTTCGGCCGCGTCCGTCATGCCAGCCATCCCGCGAGCTCGTCGAGCGCGCCGGGGACCACGTAGTAGTACGCCCAGAGGCCGCGCCGCTCAGAGCCGACGATGCCCGCCTCGCGAAGCACCTTGAGATGGTGCGACACCGTGGGCTGAGCGACCTCGAACAGCGGCACGAGCTCGCACACGCAGACGCTGCCGGCGTGCTTTCGAAGAACGTCGACGAGCTGCAGGCGCACCGGATCGCCGAGAGCCTTTGCAATCGACGCTATTCGTTCCGCCTGGCGGCGTTCGACGTCCGGGTACACAACGGGCTCGCAGCAGGGCTCGCCCGCCGGGCGTTTGTGCTTGGGCGTCAACTCCAGATCGACGAGCATCGATCTACCTATATCAATTGAAGTGACGATTGTCAATGTTATGCTCGGGCGCGCCATGCCGGAGCTGTCCTCGCGAGCGCCCGCGCGCCCGGTGCCGCTGTCGCGGCGGCTGCTCGCTGAGTTTGTTGGCAGCGGAGTGCTCGCTGCGGTCGTGATCGGTTCGGGCATCGCAGCGCAGACGCTGAGCCCGGGGCAGACCGGCCTCGAGCTGCTGGAGAACGCCGCGGCGACCGCAGCCGGACTGTTCGCGGTGATCCTCATGGTCGGCCCCGTCTCCGGCGGCCATCTCAACCCGGTCGTCTCACTGCTGGACGCAGCCCTCGGCGGGTTGCGGTGGCGCGACGCCGCGGCATACATCCCCACGCAGATCGGGGGTTGCATCGCCGGCGCCGTCGTCACGAACCTGATGTTCGGCCTGGACTGGGTGAGCATCTCGCAGAAGCACCGGGCGTCCGTGAGCCACGCGCTCGCCGAGGTGGTGGCCACCGCGCTGCTGCTGCTGCTCATCTTCGCGCTGGCCCGCTCGCATCGAGGCCACGTCGCCCCTGCCGCGGTGGGCGCCTACATCGGCGCTGCGTACTTCTTCACCAGCTCGACGAGCTTCGCCAATCCCGCCATCAGTGTCGGGCGCATGTTCAGCAACACGTTCGCCGGCATCGAACCCGCGTCGGTGCCGCTGTTCATCACCGCGCAGCTGGCCGGCGGCGTGGCGGCATGGCTGTTGATCAGACTGCTGTATCCGCATGCGGCCGAGGTGGCCGCGGAGTGAGGAGGCACGCTGATGTCGCGAACACACGTGACCTACAGCGAGACCATCGCGGGATCGCCGCAGGCGATCTTCGACCTGCTGGCCGACATGCCGAACTACGGCGTCTGGCTCCCCCGATCCAAGTCGTTCACCGAGATCACGAAGGTGGCGCCGTACCCGGTCCAGCTGGGCACCGCGTACCTCGACACCGGATCGCAGGGCGAACGCCCCGGAACGGTGACCGAGTTCGATCGCCCGCAGCACCTCGGGTTCCACCACACGATGCTGGTGAAGCGGGGCCCGTTGCGGGTCGACCTGGACGTGCACATCCGCTACACACTCAAGGAAGCCGACGCACGGACGTTGGTCACGCGCGAGGTGGACTTCGCGGTTCGCGTCCCCACCGTGTTCAAGCTCGCCGACCCGATCGCAGTCGCGCAGGTGCGGCGCGAGAACGCGCGGCTGCTGCCCAGCCTGAAGCGCTACGTCGAGACGTGGAGCGGAGGGGATTCGAACCCCTGACCTCTGCCGTGCGAGGGCAGCGCTCTCCCAGCTGAGCTACCGCCCCGTGATGCCCGATCGAGGCGCAGGCCAGTATAGGCACCGCTTCGCAGACGGCTGTCGCGTTCCGACGCCTGGCTATACTCGCCGCTGATCCATGGCGAGCACGCCCCTATCCCTGGTCCTGTTCGGCGTGGCCGTGGGCGCGTATTGCGTGGCGCTCATCGCCTTCGTGCTGTACCTGACCTTCCGCCGCCGAGTCATCGGCGATATCGGTCTGGTCGCGGTGCTGGTCGGCTGGCCGCTCCACGCCGCGTCCATCTTCACGCGCGCGCTCGAGGCCGGTCACTGGCCCCTCGGCAACATGTACGAGTACTCGACCGGTATCGCGTTTGTCGTGGTCACCGTGTGCGTGGTCCTGATGGTCCGTTCGCACATGCGACTCATCGGCCTGCCGGCGATGATCATGGCGATAGCACTGCTGGGCGTCGCATACATGCTGTACGTCCCGCCGGGCCAGCTCGTGCCCGCGCTCCACAGCTACTGGCTGACCATCCACGTGACGTCGATGGCGACGGCGTCGGCGATCCTCAGCTTTTCGTTCTTCTTCGGCATGGCGTACCTGGGGCGCCGGTGGTCGGATCAGCGCCTGCTGGCCACCGCCGCAGCACGGGAGCCGGTGGTCGCCGCGGTGGGAGGTGCCGGCGGCGGCGTCGCAACGATGACGATGGGTGGCGGCGGTGGAGCGGGCGGTACGGCGTTCGGCGGAGCGCCCTTGACTCAGCTGGCGGCGGGGCTCCGACGCGTGCTCCCCAGCTCGCGCGCGCTGGATCTCTGGAGCTATCGCTTCGTGATGCTCGGCTTTCCCATCTGGACGTTCGGCGTCATCTGCGGCGCGATCTGGGGCGAGCACGCCTGGGGCCGCTACTGGGGCTGGGATCCAAAGGAGACGTTCGCCTTCATCACGTGGGTGATCTTCGCAATCTATCTGCACGCGCGCGTCACATACGGCTGGCGTGAGAAGCGCGCGGCCGTCATCACCGCCTTTGGCTTTGCGGCGATCCTGTTCACGCTGTACGCGGTGAACCTGTGGATCGCCGGCCTGCACTCTTACGCACGGGCTTAGTCCGCACGCGGCGTGGCCGCCGTCGAAATCGCGATGCCGGGCTGCACGCACGCCCTCGAGCGATTGCGACGCGCCGAGGGCGAG
>JBOHUE010000182.1:0-10783 GCA_050734185.1 Candidatus Dormibacteria bacterium
GGCGAGGACCGCGCGCACGCGCGCCGCGTTTTCGGCAGCGTCGCCGCCGCGCAACTGGTCGGCGCCGGCGGGCGCGAGCCCCAGCGCGGCCGGATCGATCGCCTGCTCGGTGACACCCTGCGGCGTCACCTCGAAACACTGCGATGGCCCGTCCAGACCGAGCTCGTCGAGCCCGCCGGCGCCGGTGAAGACGAGCGCGTGCTGATGGCCGAGCTGCTGCAGCACCCCCGCCATGAGCGGCGCCATCGCCGGGTCCGCGACACCGAGCGCCTGCCGGCGCACGCCGGCCGGATTGGCCAGCGGGCCGAGCACATTGAAGACGGTGCGGATTCCGAGCTCGCTGCGCACGGGACCCGCATGGCGCATCGCAGGGTGGTACGCCGGCGCGAAGAAGAACCCCATCCCCGCGGCCTCGACGCATGCCGAGACACCGGCCGGCGGCAGCGCGATCACGACGCCCAACGCCTCGAGGACGTCCGCGCTGCCACAGCGCGACGACGCCGCGCGGTTGCCGTGCTTGGCCACACGCGCACCCGCTCCAGCGGCCACCATGGCCGCTGTGGTGGAGATGTTGAAGGTGAGGCTGCCGTCACCACCGGTGCCACACGTGTCCACGGCCTCGCGCTTCAGCTGCACCGCAGTGGCGTGCGCGCGCATCGACTCGACCATGCCGCAGATCTCGTCGACGGTCTCCCCCTTGGTTCGCATCGCGGCGAGCAGCGCGCCGATGAGCACCGGCGACGCGCTCCCCTCCATGATCTCGTCCATCGCGCAGCGTGCGGAAACGCGTTCGAGGTCGTGCCCCGCCACCACTGTGCGCAGTGCGGTTCGCACGCCGCCGTCGGTCATGGAGAATCGACCCTATCACCCATGACTGCGCGCACCCTTGAACCGTTCGACCCCGTGGTGGTGGCGCCCTGGAAAATCGGGAGCGGCCGCCGCGGCGCGCTGCTGATCCACGGGTTCGCCGGCACCCCGCCGGAGATGCGCCGGCTCGGTGAGCATCTGGCCGAGCGGGGGTGGCGGTGCGCCGGCCCGGCCCTGCCCGGACACGGGCTGCGTCCTGAGGATCTGCATCGCACGCGGTGGACGGACTGGGCGGCGGGCGTGCAGCGCGCCTTCGACGAGCTCGCGGCCGAGTGCGACGACGACGTCGTCGTCGCGGGGCAGTCGATGGGCGGCGCACTGGCGCTGCATCTCGCGGCCACCGACCTCCGCGTCCGCGCCGTCGCCAGCCTGGCGACCCCGCTCTGGCTGCCCGGGTACCTGCAGCACCTGCTGCCGGTGCTCAGCCGCGTGGTGCGCTGGCACACTCCGACGTCGGACGTCGACCTGTGGGACCAGGAAGCGGTCGACGAGCTCTGGTCCTACGGCATTCGCTCGACCACCTCGATCCTCGAGCTCAAGCGGCTGTGCGCCGCGGTGCGCGACGAGCTGGCGGAGATCCGCGCGCCCGTCCTGGTGCTGCACGGCGGGCGCGACCGCACCATCGATCCGGCGTGTGCCGCCGAGATCGCCGAGCGGCTGATCTGCAGCGCGGCCACCGACCTGCACATCTATCCGCGCAGCGGTCACGCAATCTCCATCGACGTCGACCGCGAGGACATCAACCGGCGCGTGACCGACTGGTTCGAGCGCTACTCGCCGCCCAGCAGGCGGCGCGCCGTGTCCGAATCGAGCACGGGATTCGACGGCGGGCCCTCGTCGACCGGCGCCTTGGCGCGCCGCGGCGGCCGCTCGCCCGACCGCTGACGCTTCGGCTGCGGCTCGCCGCGCACAACCGACCCACACGCGGCACAGCGACGGACAGAGCGTTCGAGCCCGCGACTCGCGTACTCCACATGCGAGAAGCGCAGCTCACCGCCGCATTCCGGGCAGGCCGGTGCGCGCCGCTCGGGCGCCGGCGACGGAGGTCTGTCTCGGCTCATTGATCTTTACGAATGTTTACGGCCTTTGTTGTGTCAACCATCACATTCCGCCGTACGGTGTTGCATCGGGCCCCCCCACATCCACCATCGCGCAAGAACTCACGTCCCACAACGTTTTACCGGCAAAGGGGAATCACCCAATGGCACCAGAACAACTCCAAGCCCTCGCCGACGCAGATGAAGCCGATGTCCGCGAGCGATACGAGCGCCGCCGTCGCATCGCCGACATGATCGATGACGCCGCCAAGCGCGCCGACGTGATGTCACGCTTGGAAGCGTGGCTGCACTATCAGGGGAACAGCCCGGCGGCCTGAACCGACCGCTCCTGGAACGGCTTCGCGACGCGGTGCGCCGCGGCGAGGCCCCGGCCGCGGATCCCGGAGGCCGCCGGCCCGCGTCGGTTCTGTTGCTCTTCGACCCGAGCTCGGCGCAGCTGCCGCTGCTCTTCATGCTTCGTTCCAGCGACCTGCGCCAGCACGCGGGCCAGATCGCCTTCCCGGGTGGAGGCCGTGAGGCCGGCGACGACGATGTCATCGCGACTGCGCTCCGCGAAGCGCACGAAGAGGTCGGCATCGAGCCCGGCAACGTCGACGTCATCGGAGTGCTGCCCGCGTTTGACACGGCAGTGTCGAACCGGTGGCTAACGCCGGTCGTGGGACTGCAGCGCGACGTTTGGACGCTGCGACCCGACCCCATCGAGGTCGCCGAGCTGTTCCGTGTGGATCTGGACGCGCTGCTCGACGCGCCGCACGAGGTGCGCACATTCGAACGCGACGGTATCGAGCGTGTCGTGCACTTCTACACCGTCGACGGTCGCGTGATCTGGGGCGTCACCGGCGCAATCCTGCACGAGCTGCTGCGCCGTCTCGGACGTGACCACTGACACAGAACCGCCGCGCAATGTGTACCATCTGCCGGCCGTCACGTCACGGCATCACCATCTGAGGAGTTGGGGAAATGGCTGCTGATGTCGAGAAGCTGCGGACGCAGGTCCACGGCGAGGTGGTCACGGCGAGTGACGCAGGCTATGACGACGCTCGCGCCGTGCACAACGGAGCGTTCGACAAGCGCCCGCTGGTGGTGCTGCGTGCGGCGGATGGCGCCGACGTCGTCGCCGGCGTGAACTTCGCGCGCGAGAACGGCCTTGACCTCTCCGTCCGCGGCGGCGGGCACAGCGCGCCCGGGTTCGGCACCAACGACGGCGGTGTCGTGATCGACCTCGAGTCCATGCACGACGTGAACGTCGACGCCGCGGCGCAGACCGCATCGGTCGGCGGCGGCGCGACGCTGGCCCAGATGAATGACGGAGCGCACGCGTACAAGCTGGCCACCACGGGGGGGATCGTCTCCACCACGGGGGTCGGCGGTCTGACGCTCGGCGGCGGGATCGGCTACCTGACGCGGGCGTTCGGGCTGACGCTCGACAACCTGCTCTCTGCCGACGTCGTGCTCGCCGACGGGACCGCGGTCACGGCCAGCGAGAGCGATCATCCGGACCTGTTCTGGGCGCTGCGCGGGGGCGGCGGCAACTTCGGCGTGGTCACGTCGTTCAAGTTCCAGCTGCACCCGGTCGATCAGGTCTTCGCCGGGCCGATCTTCTACAACCTCGAGGACCTGCCCACGGTCTTCCGCTTTTTCGACGAGTTCATCACCGACGCGCCGGAGCAGTTCGGCGGCTTCCCGGCGTGCCAGAAGGCGCCCCCGCTCCCCTTCATACCCGAGGACCGCCATGGCGATCCGATGGCGCTCGTCGTGGTGCACTGGGCGGGACCGCTCGCCGAGGCCGACAAGGTGCTCAAACCGTTCCGCGAGGTGGCACCCATCGTCGCCGACGGCGCCGGCCCGCTCCCCTATCCCGCGCTCAACGGGGCGTTCGACGCCATCTTCCCCAAGGGCATCCACGCCTACTGGAAGGCGGCGTTCGTCAACGAGCTGTCCGACGACGCGATCGCGGTGCACGCCGCGCATTGCGCGACGCTGCCCAACGTGAGCTCGACCATGCACCTGTACCCCATCAACGGGGCCGCCGCCCGCGTCGCCCCCGATGCGACCGCCTTCGCTTACCGCGGCTCCAAGTACGGCATGGTCATCCTCTCGGCCGGTGCCGATGACGAGGGGGACGCGCCGCGCAGGCAGTGGGTTCGCGACTACTACGATGCGCTGACCCCATACACAGAGCCGGGCGGCTACATCAACTTCATGCAGGACGACGACGCCGACCGGATTCGTGACAACTATCGCCAGAACTTCGACCGGCTGGTTGCGGTGAAGCGCACCTACGACCCGCACAACCTGTTCCACATGAACCAGAACATCAAGCCGTGAGCCGCGCGTGACCGTCGACCGCGACGGGCTTCGCGCGGTGCAGGCGCCCCTCAAGGAGCGCTACCGAGCCGAAGCCCGCGCGGCACTGGTGACGCTGCACGCACAGGGCGTGCTCGGCGAGCAGGAGGTGTCGTGTTCGGTGGACACCGGACGCGCGCTGGTCAACGCCGGGCTGCATCCGGCAAGCGGCGGTGACAGCCTCCACGCGTGCTCCGGCGACATGCTGCTGCAGGCGCTCGTGGCGTGCGCCGGTGTGACGCTGCAGTCGGTGGCGATCAACCGCGGTATCGAGGTCAGCGGGCGCGTGCTGGCCGAGGGCGATCTCGACTTCCGCGGCACGATGGGCGTCGATCGCGAGGTGCCCGTCGGCTTCACCGCCATCCGCCTGACGTTCGATGTCCAGAGCGACGCCGACTCCGCGACCCTCGACGCGGTGCTCGAGACGACCGAGCGCTACTGCGTGGTGCTGCAGACCATTCGCGGTGCGCCACCGGTGACTGTGCAGCGCGTCTGACGCCACGGCGGCCCGTCCGGTACCCCAGCTACTTGCACTGCAACTAGCTGCCGCGATACTATCTGCCGAGCTACGGTCAAGAGGTACGTGAGGGTGGACGGATGAGCCCGGCGGTCACCCGCAGCGCGTGGGCGCTGACGGTGCTGAGCCTGCTGAACGAGCAGGCGATGCACCCGTACGAGATGCGCCGGGTTGTGCGGCACAGGGGCAAGGACGAGCACCTCGAGCTGAAGCCCGGGTCGCTGTACCGGACCATCGAGCAGCTCGAGCGCGCCGGCCTGGTGGAGCCCACCGAGCGCACCCGCGAGGGCCGCTTCCCCGAGCGCACCGTGTACCGCATCACCGAAGTCGGGCGCGACGAGCTCGAGGATTGGCTGCGCGACATGCTGTCGACGCTCCAGAAGGACCTGCCCCAGCTGGTTGCCGCGCTGTCCTTTCTGCCCCACCTCGAGCCGCTGGACGCGGCGGCCCAGCTGGAGAAGCGGGTCGTGCGCCTCGAGATGACGATCGCGGCGATGGACGCCGCCCGGCAGCACCTCGACGCGCTGCTGCCGCGCCTCTTCATGGTCGACGACGAATACGCGCGCGCCATGCGAGCGGCCGAGCTCGAGTTCGTGCGCGGGCTGCTCGCCGACCTCAACAGCGGGCGCCTGGCGTGGAGCTGCGAGGAGCTGCGCCGCCGCTGGGGCGGCCACGAGCACGTGCCGTTGAGCGCGTTCCAGGTGGTGCCGGACGAAACCATCGAATCTCAGGCGACGGATCATCAGAGACGAATAGGGAGTTGAGGACAAACATGGCTGCTGCTGCTGCTTCGGGCCGGCGCGCAACCCATCCGTGGATCGTGCTGCTGGTCCTCTCACTTGGACTGTTCATGACGCTGCTCGATCTCACGATCGTCAACGTCGCCATCCCCAGCATCGTCGACGGCGTCCACGCGACGCTCGACCAGGTGCTGTGGATGCTCAACGCGTACAGCCTCACCTACGCGGTGCTGCTGATCACGGCGGGCCGTATCGGCGACATCATCGGCCCGCGCACGATGTTCATGGTCGGCCTGGTGCTGTTCACCGCCGCGTCACTGTTCAGCGGCGTCTCGTCGAGTGCGGAGATGCTGATCGCCGGACGTGCGCTCCAGGGCGTCGGCGCGGCGATGCTGGCGCCGCAGTCCCTGCCCATCCTGCTCACCCTGTTTCCGGTCGAGAAGCGCGCGCCGGTGTTCGCGGTGTACGGCATCATCGCGGGCATCGCGGTGGTGGTCGGCCCCACGCTCGGCGGCTGGCTCGTCACAAGCTTCGGCTGGCAGTGGATCTTCTACATCAACCTGCCGGTCGGTGTCGCCGTCCTCTTCGCGACCCTGCGGCTCGTCCCCGACATCCGCCCCGCGCGCCGCCACCGCCTCGACTTCGTCGGGGTGGCGGTGCTGTCGGCCGCGTTGTTCAGCCTCGTGTTCGGCCTCATCGAGGGTCAGCGCTACAACTGGGACACCATCAGCGGCTTCCTCAGCATCCCGCTGATCATCGGGGTGGGCGTCGTGCTGCTCATCATCTTCGTCGTTGATCAGGCACGCCGGCAGCGGCACGAGCCACTGCTGACGTTCGCGGTCTTCAAGGACCGCAACTTCACGCTGATGACGCTGGTGCTGTGCGCGATGGGGTTCGCCATCGTCGGCATCTACCTGCCCCTCACGCTCTACCTGCAGTCGGTGCTCGGGCTCAGCGCGGTTGCGGCCGGGCTGGTCATCGCGATACAGCCGGGCGCCATGTTCTTCGCCTCGGGAGCGGCAAACGGCGGGGGCGCGAAGGCGGATCCGAAGTATCTGCTCGTGCCCGGTTTGTTCCTGCTCGCGATCGGCTCGGCGTGGATCGCGTTGGTGGTGACCGCGACCTCGAGTCGCTGGTCGCTCGCACCTGGGTTGGTCGTCGGCGGTGTGGGCATGGGTCTGATCTGGGGTCCCGTGTACAACATCGCCACCCGTGACCTGCAGCCGGCGCTCGCCGGCGTCGCGTCCGGCGTGCTCAACACGGTCCAGGAGCTTGGCGCGGTGGTTGCCAGCGCGTCCGTGGGCGCGCTGCTGCAGAACCGGCTGGCGACGACGCTGCACGACCAGGCGGTCGCCGCGGCATCGCAGCTGCCGCCGGAGTTCCAGCAGAAGTTCATCGCCGGGTTCAGCAATGCGGCCGCGGGCGGCTTCGAGGTGGGCGCCGGTCAGACCGGAGGCAGTCTGGTTCTGCCGCCCGGCACACCGCCCGATGTCGCGGCGCGCGTCCAGTCACTCGCACACCAGGTGTTCGCCAGCGGCTTCGTCGATGCGATGCGACCGACGCTGATCCTGCCGATCGCCGTCATCTTCGCGGCTGGGTTCCTCGCGCTGGCCGTGCGGCCGCGGCGCAAGAGTCCCGCCATGGCGACGACGGAAGAGCCGGGCGTGACACTGGCGGCCGAGGCCGGCTGAGGTGCCCGCGATCAGCGAAACCGCGGGTGCACGACGAAGGGGTTGAGCTCCTGCTCCTCGCGGATGGTCGTTCGCTGTCCGTGGCCCGGATACACGACGGTCTCCGGCGGCAGCGCGTACACCTTGTTCTCCAGCGAGAACACGAGGCTCGGCCAGTCGCCGCCGGGGAGGTCGGCGCGGCCGACACCGCGGCGGAACAGCGTGTCGCCGCTGAGCAGGTCGGGGCCGATGCGAAAGCACACGGATCCGCGCGTGTGTCCGGGGGTGTGGATCACCTCGATGTCGAGATCCTGCCAGCGGAGCACCTCGCCGTCGTGGAGCTCCTCGTCGACCTCGACCTCGGGCAGGTCGTCCGGGATGCCGGGCAGGAAGCTCACGAACAGCAGCTGTTCGTGATCGTCGGGATGGATCGCCGCCGGGCAATGCTGCGCGGCGCGCAGCGCCGGGACCCCGCTGACATGGTCGCCATGACCGTGCGTCAGCAGGATGCGCTCGCAGCGGAGGCTCTCCGTGTCGAGCAGATCGAGTACACGCTGGTGCTGCAGGCCGGGGTCGACGATGAGCACCGAGCTCGTGTCGCGCCGCCGGATGACGTAGCAGTTCTGGCTGTACGTCGGGTCGATCACGATCGACAGCTCGATGAGATCACGAATCGTCTCCGTCATCGAAGGCGACGATAGCGCCTCGCGCTGCGCTCGAGATCAGGCGTTGATCGGCGGGCTGTCGTGTGCGCTCACGGGAAGCGCGAACCCGGCGCCGCGACGCGGCTTCTGCGTTGACGTGTCGCGCGGCATCAGCGCGCGGTCCAGCACGTCGTTGAGCGTCGCCACCGGCACGACCTCGATGGCATCGAGGATCTCGCGGTCGACCTCGTGGAGGTCGCGCATGTTCTTCGCCGGGAGGATGAACGTCTTCAACCCGGAGCGATGCGCGGCGAGCAGCTTGTCCTTCACGCCACCGATTGGCAGCACGCGGCCGCGCAGCGTCACCTCTCCCGTCATCGCGAGGTCGCGGCGCACGGCGCGGCCAGTCGCCGCGGACACCATCGCGGTCGTCATCGTGACACCGGCCGACGGGCCGTCCTTCGGCACGGCGCCCGCGGGCACGTGGACGTGGATCGAATGCGTCTCGAAGAAGTCTCGTGGCGCGCCGTACTCGGTGGCGTGCACGCGCGCCCACGACAACGCGGCACGTGCGGACTCCTCCATCACGTTGCCGAGCTGGCCGGTGAGCACGAGGTCGGGCTTGCCCTCGATGGGCAGCGCCTCGACGGTCGCGATGTCACCGCCGACCTCGCTGACCACGACTCCGGTGACCGCGCCGATCTCGTCCTGCTCCTGCACCTCGCCGTAATCGAAGCGCTGCGGCCCGAGATAGTCGGTGAGCTCGTCCGGCTGCACGACGATCGGTGCCTCGGTCCCGGCAGCGAGCTTGCGCGGGACCTTGCGCGCGACCTCGGCGATGGTGCGATCGAGCTGGCGCACGCCGGCCTCGCGCGTGTAGCCGTGCAGGATTGCCGTCAGCGTCTCGCGCGGCAGCTGCAGCTCGGTGCTGTCGAGACCGTGCTGTTCCATCTGCTTGGGGATCAGGTGCTCCTCCGCAATGCCGATCTTCTCCTGCTCCGTGTAGCCGGAGATGCGGATGACCTCCATGCGATCGCGCAGCGGCGGGCTGATCGTCTCCGCGATGTTCGCGGTCGTGATGAACAGCACGTGCGACAGGTCGTACGGAACCTCGAGGTAATGGTCGCTGAACTCGCGGTTCTGCTCCGGGTCGAGCACCTCGAGCAGCGCGGCCGACGGATCACCGCGGAAGTCAGCGCCGACCTTGTCGATCTCGTCGAGCATGATCACCGGGTTGTTCGTACCGGCGGTGCGCATCGACTGAATGATCCGGCCGGGAAGCGCACCGATGTATGTGCGCCGATGGCCGCGAATCTCCGCCTCGTCGCGGATGCCGCCGAGCGACATGCGCACGAACTTGCGATCGAGAGCGCGCGCGATGCTGCGCCCCAGCGACGTCTTGCCGACTCCCGGCGGCCCCACGAAACAGAGGATCGGCGTCTGCAGCGTGCGCTTCGGCCTGTCGCGCGGTGGCGCCGGCGGATCGGGCACCTGGACGGCCGAATCGTCGTCGGGTGGCACGGACGGTGATGCCGCCTCCTTCTCTGCGAGCTTCGCCAGCGTGCGCTCACGAACCGCGAGCCACTCGAGCAGCCGGTCCTTGACCTTCGTCAGGCCGTAGTGGTCCTCGTTGAGGATCGCAGCAGCACCTTCGATGTCGACACGTTCCGGCGGCGGATCGCCCCAGGTGAGGTCGAGCAGCCAGTCGATCCACGTGCGCACCATCCCAAGCTCTGGCGATGCGCTCGAGATCTGCTCGAGACGGTGCACCTCCTTGAGCACGCGCTGACGGACGGCGTCGGGCATGCCCGCGGCCTCGACTCGCGCGGAGAGATCCTCCTCGTCCTCGGTTGTCCCCTCGAGGTCGGACAGCTCCTTGCGGATCGCCCGGAGCTGCTCGCGCAGGATGTGCTCGCGCTGCGACTTGTTGATCGTCTTCTGGACGTCCTCGTGGATCTTGCTGCGCAGCTGCGCAACCTCGAGTTGACGCGCCAAGAGCGGCATCAGCGAGCGTAGCCGTTGCTCGACGTCGATCTCCTGCAGCAGCGCCACTCGTTCCTCGAACGACAGGTCGGGCGCGCCGCATGCGATGTCGGCGATCAGCTGCGGCTGCGACGCGCGTGACATCGCCATGGCCATGTCCGCGCCGACGGCGGCTCCCGCGCCGACGTACTCGGCGAAGATGTTCTGCACCGAACCGGCGAGTGCCTGCAGCTCGGCGCTGTCCCCCCTCGCCACGTCGATCTTCTGCACGACCGCACGCCACGCGTCGCCCGATGCGTCGAACCGCTCCAGACGAACGCGATCGCGTCCCTCGACCAGCGCGTGTGCCCCGCCCGTGGGCAGGCGCCGGAACGCGCCGACGTGCGCCACCACGCCGATGGGGTACACGTCGTCGAGCGACACATCGTCGCGCTCAGCGTCCAGCTGCACGGCGAGCACCACCCGGCCGTCCCCGCCGACGGCGGCTTCCAGTGCCGCGACGCTGCGCGGACGGCCCGCGGCAAGAGGTGCCAGCTGAGCGGGGAAGACGACGTTGTCGCGCAGCGGCACCACCGGGAGCCACTCGGGCTCGCCAGGGGCCGGCTGGACCGCGCTGCCGTTGGTCTCAGCGCTCATTGGGCGGAGGATATCCGTGGCCCGGCGCTGTCAAACGACGAGACTTCGCGCGCGGCAGCCCAGTCGCGCTCCCAGGCCGCTGCGAGGTACGCCGCGGCTGCCGGGCTGCGCATCAGCAGAGCCGATTCCCAATTGGCGCCGAGGCCCGCGCGACTCCAGTTGGCGGAGGTCACGACCGCGACGTCGTCGGCGATCACGCCCTTGGCGTGGCCTCGAGTCGAGGCGGCCGGGTCCATCCAACGGGCCGGCAGACCGGCAAGAGCCAGGAACGCCGCTTCGCGCAGCTCCGGCCGGGTGCCGAGGAGCACGCGCACGTCGGCTC
>JBOHUE010000183.1:0-25381 GCA_050734185.1 Candidatus Dormibacteria bacterium
AGCTTGAACCGGCCGACCTTCGACAGGTCGAACCGGCGCCCGTTGAAGAAGAGCGACGTCAGCAGGTTGCGCGCGTTCTCCACCGTGGGCGGATCGCCCGGGCGGATCTTGCGGTACAGCTCGATCAGCGCCTCCTCGACGGACGAGCTCGGGTCCTTCTCGAGCGTGGCCGCGACGTACTGGTGCTCGGGATCGCTGTCCTGCTCGGCGAAGAACGCCTTGATGTCGTCGTTGCTCGCGTAGCCCAGCGCGCGCACCAGCGTGGTGACCGGCACCTTGCGCTTGCGATCGATCTTCACCGTCAGCAGGTCCTTGCTCGAGGTCTCGATCTCGAGCCAGGCTCCGCGGTTCGGAATCAGCTTCGCGGCGAAGAGCAGCCGGCCGCTCGTCCTGTCCTCGGTGGAGGTGAAGTACACGCCCGGCGACCGCACGAGCTGCGACACCACGACGCGCTCTGTGCCGTTGACGATGAACGTGCCCTCGGGGGTCATCATGGCGAAGTCGCCCATGAAGACCTCCGCCTCCTTGATCTCGCCCGCGTTCTCACCGGTCTTGATGTGCAGTCGCGTGTTGATGCGCAGCGGCGCCGAGAAGGTCATGTCGCGCTGGCGGCACTCCTCCTCGTCGTACTTGGGCTGGCCGAACTCGTAATCGAGAAAGCGCAGCTCGTAGTTCTTGCCGGTGTAGTCGGTGATCGGGTTTATCTCGTTGAAGAGCTCCCGAAGCCCCTCCCGTTTGAACCACTCGAATGAATCCAGTTGCGTCTGGATCAGGTTTCCGACCTCAAGCTTGTCCGCAATGCGTCCATAGCTGAGGCGAGCGGAAGGAGTGGTGGCGGAAAGCACCATATGCTAGAGTTCCTCCGAAGAGAAATGCGCGCGGGCACGCGCAGCGAGCGGCACAGAGCCGTATCGTAGCAAATCTAGCCCGCGCGTGATAGTCTACTGCGCCCTTTCAGTGGGTTGAGCCGAAGTGATAAGGTTCCCCGCGTTTGTGTAAGCCAAACATTGCTGTTTGCGCACCAAACACACCAAACGATGCGCGCACTCCGGCCCTGCAACAGTTAAAAGGAGGCGTGCTCCGGCTGGCCGCGGTCGCTATTTGATTTCGGCGGACGCACCGGCCTCGGTGAGCTTGGCGAGGGTCGCGTCGGCGTCGGCCTTGTTCACGCCCTCGCGCACCGGCTTCGGCGCGCTGTCGACCAGGTCCTTTGCTTCCTTGAGACCGAGGCCGGTGATCTCGCGGAC
Source organism: Candidatus Dormibacteria bacterium (assembly GCA_050734185.1). GTDB lineage: Bacteria > Chloroflexota > Dormibacteria > Aeolococcales > Aeolococcaceae > JAFALX01. Next base: position 1,248 of record JBOHUE010000183.1, read on the forward strand.
CGCCTTGATGACGTTGATCTTGGCGTCGCCGGCCTTGGTGAGGATGACGGTGAACTCGGTCTGCTCCTCGACCGCCTCGGCTGCCGCTCCGCCTGCCGGCGCCGCCGCAACGGCCACCGGGGCCGCGGCCTTCACGCCCAGCTTCTCCTCCATGAGCTTCACCGCGCTCACGACGTCGAGCACGGTCCAGGTCTGGAGGGCGTCGACGAACTCCTCTGGGGTCAGGGTCTTGCTTGCCATCTCTGTCTGCTCCTTCTTATCGGTGTCGTGTTGCGCTCAGGCCGCCTCGAGCCGCTCGCGGTAGGCGTCGAGCGTGGCGGCGAAGTTGCTGAGGATCGAGTTGAGCGACACGGCGAGGGTCGTGAGCGGCGATAGCAGCGCGCCCGCCAGCTGGGCAAGCAGCACCTCGCGGGAGGGGAGCTCGGCGAGGCTGCGGACGGCGGCCTGGTCGAGCACCCGGCCCTCGGCCAGGCCCGCGACCATGGGCGCCATGCGGTTCGCCCGGTAGTAATCGGCGAGCACGCGCGCTGGGGTGGAGAGCTCCCCGTAGCCGACCGCCAGCCCCACCGGGCCGGCGAGCACCGAGCTGAAGTCGCCCACGCCTGCCTCCGCGGCCGCGCGGCGCGCGAGCGTGTTCTTGACCACCACGTAGTCCACGCCCTCGGCGCGGAGCTTCCGGCGCAGGTCCTCGAGCTGCTTGACCGTCAGCCCGCGGTAGTCGGTCACCACCGCCGACGTGGCGCGGCTCAGCAGCTCGGTGAGCCGGGCGACCGACTCCTGCTTGCGCGACCCGGCGCGCATCGGGGCCGCCTCGTTCGTGGCTGCGGGCATCTGGGGTGTCCTCGGGTGGGCGCGCCGGCCGGACGCCGAGGGAAGGGTCAGGGTGCGCGCCGTGGCGCGCGACCCTCACGCCCACCTGCGCAGGAGATTGAGCGGGAAAGCACCCGCGCCTGCGGTCTTCGGCGAACGGACGACAGCGTCGTCTGTTGGTCGGCGGTGAGAGTAGCACGAGGCCAGTCGCGCCGAGCTGACACGTGAGGCAGTCCTGAATTTGACGCACCTCCCGGATCGCTGCTAGTATTTGCGGTCGCGCCACGAGCGATCATTGGTGTTTGCGCGCGCTGTTTCGTGGCAGTGCGCAAGTTCTTTAAACGGTTCAGACGTGCCCACCATCCAGCAACTGGTCCGCAAGGGTCGGGAGAAGCCGACCCACAAGACCAAGGCCCCCGCTCTCCGCGGCAGCCCCCAGCGCCGCGGCGTGTGCGTGCGCGTCTACACAACCACTCCCAAGAAGCCGAACTCGGCCCTGCGGAAGGTCGCGCGCGTCCGGCTGACCACCAAGGTCGAGGTCACCGCGTACATCCCGGGGATCGGGCACAACCTGCAGGAGCACTCGGTGGTGCTCATCCGTGGCGGTCGCGTGAAAGACCTGCCCGGTGTGCGCTACCACGTCATCCGCGGCACGCTGGATACGGCCGGCACGCGCAACCGTAAGCAGGGCCGCAGCAAGTACGGGGCCAAGCGCGAGAAGCGCGGGTCCTAGCCATGCCACGCCGCGCGCGCGTCACTCGACGCGTCATCCTGCCTGACCCCATCTACGCCAACGTCGGCGTTGCGAAGTTCGTCAACTGCCTGATGATCAAGGGCAAGAAGAGCATCGCGCAGCAGATCCTCTACGACGCGTTCGAGCGCATCCGGCGTTCCTCACGAAAGGAGCCGCTGGACGTGTTCGACCAGGCGATGCGCAACGTCACGCCGGTGATCGAGGTGAAGCCGAAGCGCGTCGGCGGCGCGACGTACCAGGTGCCGGTTGAGATCCGGCATGACCGCCGCCAGGCGCTGGCGCGCCGCTGGATCATTCGCTACGCGCGCGGCCGCAGCGGACGAAGCATGAGCGACAAGCTCGCTTCGGAGCTGATGGACGCCGCCAACGGCGTCGGGGCGTCGATCAAGCGGAAGGAAGACACGCACAAGATGGCGGAGTCCAACCGAGCCTTCACGCACTTCCGTTATTAGGTCGGTGTGATGGCAATTGCAGTGCGCGCCCGCGCGTTTCCCCTTGAGAAGACCCGGAACATCGGGATCATGGCGCACATCGATGCGGGCAAGACCACGACGACCGAGCGCGTCCTCTTCTACACCGGCCGCATCCACAAGATGGGCGAGGTGCACGAGGGCGCCGCGACGATGGACTGGATGGTGCAGGAGCAGGAGCGCGGTATCACCATCACCTCCGCCGCCACCGCGGCGGAGTGGCGCGACCACCGCATCAACATCATCGACACGCCGGGTCACGTCGACTTCACCGTCGAGGTGGAGCGCAGCCTGCGCGTGCTCGACGGTGCCGTGGCGGTGTTCGACGCCGTCGCCGGCGTGGAGCCGCAGTCGGAGACGGTCTGGCGCCAGGCCGATCGCTACGACGTGCCGCGCATCTGCTTCATCAACAAGATGGACCGCATCGGCGCCGATTACTACCGCGCCGTCGACTCCATCCGTGAGCGGCTCGGCGCCAAGGCGGTGCTGGTCCAGCTGCCCATCGGCTCCGAGTCCGAGTTCAAGGGGATGGTCGACCTGATCAACGAGCAGGCGATCATCTACACCGACGATCTCGGCACCACGCTGCAGCGCGCGGAGATTCCCGAGCCGATGCGCGAGGAGGTGGCTCGCTATCGCCACGACCTGCTCGAGGCGGTGGCGGAGACGGACGACGAGCTGATGGTCAAGTACCTCGAGGGCGAGGGGCTGACCCCGGAGGACATCGTCAAGGGCCTGCGCCTCGGCACCATCCGCACGCAATTCGTGCCCGTGCTCTGCGGCTCCGCGCTGAAGAACAAGGGCGTGCAGCCGATGCTCGACGCGGTGGTCGACTTCCTGCCGTCGCCGCTTGACAAGCCGGCGATTGAGGGATTGTCAGGCAACAGCGACAAGCCGCAGGTGCGCACCGCCAGCGATGACGAACCGTTCGCCGCGCTCGCCTTCAAGATCGCGACCGATCCGTTCGTCGGCAAGCTCACGTTCTTCCGCGTGTACAGCGGTGTGCTGAAGAGCGGTTCCTACGTGTACAACGCCACCAAGAGCGAGCGCGAGCGCGTGGGCCGGCTGCTGCAGATGCACGCCAACCATCGCGAGGAGCTCGAGGAGGTGCGCGCCGGCGACATCGCAGCCGCCATCGGTCTGCGCAAGACGACCACCGGTGACACGCTCGCGGATGAGAAGAGGCCGATCATCCTCGAATCGATTCGCTTCCCCGAGCCGGTCATCGCCGTCGCGGTCGAGCCGAAGAGCAAGGCCGATCAGGACAAGATGGGCATCGCGCTGCAGAAGCTCGCGGAGGAGGATCCAACCTTCCGCGTTCGCACCGACGACGAGACCGGGCAGACCGTCATCTCCGGGATGGGCGAGCTGCACCTCGAGATCATCGTCGACCGCATGCAGCGCGAGTTCAAGGTCGAGGCCAACGTCGGCAAGCCACAGGTCTCGTACAGAGAGACGATCACGCAGAAGGCGCACGGCACCGGACGCTTCGTGCGTCAGTCGGGCGGGCGCGGCCAGTACGGCCACGTCGAGCTGGAGCTGGAGCCGAACCCCGAGAAGGGCTTCGAGTTCGTCAGCAAGATCGTCGGCGGCGCGATTCCGAAGGAGTATGTCGCTCCCGTGCAGCGCGGCATCGCGGACTCCCTTGCCAACGGTGTCGTCGCTGGCTATCCCGTCGTTGACCTCAAGGTCACGCTGGTCGACGGCTCGTACCACGACGTCGACTCCAGCGAGCAGGCGTTCTCGATCGCCGGCTCGATGGGCTTCAAGGACGGCATGCGCAAGGCGAAACCCGCGCTGCTCGAGCCGATCATGCGGGTCGACGTGTTCATGCCCGAGGAGTTCCTCGGTGACGTCATGGGCGACCTCACCGGTCGGCGCGGCCACATCCTCGGCATGGAGGGCCGGGGCACGTCGCAGATGGTGCACGCCGAGGTGCCGCTGGCGACGATGTTCGGCTACGCGACCGTGCTGCGCAGCATGAGCCAGGGTCGGGCGAACTACAGCATGGAATTCCACCACTATCAGCAGATTCCCCAAAGCTTGGCGGATGAGATCGCCGCCAAGGCCAAGGTGTAAAGGACAGGAGATGGCCAAGAAGAAGTACGCAAGCACCAAGCCCCACGTGAACGTCGGCACCATTGGTCACATCGACCACGGGAAGACGACACTTACAGCGGCGATCACCAAGACGCTGGCCGAGCGTGTCGGCGGGGACAACAGCTTCGTCGCCTTCGATCAGATCGACAACGCGCCCGAAGAGAAGGCGCGCGGTATCACCATCGCCACGGCGCACGTGGAGTACGAGACCGCGAACCGTCACTACGCGCACGTCGACTGCCCCGGCCACGCTGACTACATCAAGAACATGATCACCGGCGCGGCGCAGATGGACGGCGCCATTCTCGTCGTGGCGGCCACCGACGGTCCCATGCCACAGACGCGCGAGCACATCCTGCTGGCCCGTCAGGTCGGCGTGCCGTACATCGTGGTCGCCCTGAACAAGGTCGACGCGGTCGACGACGAGGAGCTGCTCGAGCTCGTCGAGCTCGAGGTCCGCGAGCTGCTCTCGCGCTACGAGTTCCCCGGCGACGACATCCCCGTCGTGCGCGTCTCGGCGCTGAAGGCGCTCGAGGGTGAGAAGGACTCGGGCGACGGGATCATGACCCTGATGGAGGCGGTCGACTCGTACATCCCGGTGCCCGACCGTCCCATCGACAAGCCGTTCATGATGCCGATCGAGGACGTGTTCTCGATCGAAGGCCGCGGCACCGTGGTGACCGGCCGCATCGAGCGCGGGGTCGTCAAGGTGAACGAGCAGGTCGAGACCGTGGGCATCCGCGACACCGGCAAGACCACGGTCACCGGCGTCGAGATGTTCCACAAGCTCGTCGACACCGGCGAGGCCGGCATGAACGTGGGCTGCCTGCTGCGCGGTGTGAAGCGCGAGGATGTCGAGCGTGGCCAGGTTCTGGCCAAGCCCGGCACGATCACGCCGCACACGAAGTTCAAGGCCCAGGTGTATGTGCTGAGCAAGGACGAGGGTGGCCGGCACACGCCGTTCTTCCCCGGCTACCGCCCGCAGTTCTACATCCGGACCACCGACGTCACCGGATCCATCTCGCTGCCCGACGGCATGGAGATGGTCATGCCCGGCGACAACGTCGAGATGGGCATCGAGCTGATCACGCCCATCGCCGTCGAGGACGGTATGCGTTTCGCCATTCGCGAGGGCGGACGGACTGTCGGCGCGGGAGCGGTGACGAGCATCGAGACATGAGCATCGACATGCATGACGGCACCAACACATCGCTCCGTGAGACCACGGCGTCGGACCGCCCTGCGGTCCGCGCCTTGCACTCGGCGAGCCCTGTGCTCCGAGGGCGCGTGGCTCGCCTCCGTGAAGGTCTCACTTCGGATGTGCCGGCGCCGTCTGCTGTCACCGCTCACGCCCGAGGTCTCATCTAGCTCTCATGCCGCAGAAGATCCGTATCCGGCTCAAGGCGTACGACCATCGTGTGCTCGATCAGGCCGCGTCCAAGATCGTCGAGACCGCGACTCGTACGGGCACGCGCGTGGCCGGACCGGTTCCGTTGCCGACGAGCATCAACAAGTACACGGTCATCCGGTCGCCGTTCATCGACAAGGACTCGCGCGAGCAGTTCGAGATGCGCACACACAAGCGCATCCTCGACATCCTCGACGCGAACCCGCGTGTCGTTGATGCGCTGATGCGGCTGAACCTGCCCAGCGGCGTGAACATCGAGATCAAGCTGTGAGTCGCGGACTTCTCGCCCGCAAGGTGGGCATGACCCAGATCTTCACCGAGGAGGGCACCGTGGTTGCGGTCACGGTCCTTCTCGCGGACAGCTGTCGTGTGGTGCAGCGCAAGACGCAGGGCACCGACGGCTACGATGCGCTGCAGATCGGGTTCGGTGAGCGCAAGCCGCGCAAGACGCCCAAGGCGTTGCTGGGTCATTTCAAGCGCGCCGGGCTGCAACCGCAGCGCCGGCTCACCGAGCTGCGCGATGCGGGCGACGTCGCCGTCGGCACACAGCTGCGCGTGGACATGTTCAGTGCCGGCCAGCGGATCAACGTCACCGGCGTGACCCAGGGCAAGGGCTTCTCCGGCCAGCACAAGCGACACAACTTCAAGCGCGGCCCTGTCACCCACGGCTCGCACAACATCAAGCAGCCGGGGTCGATCGGTTCCACCGACGCGGCGCGCGTGTTCAAGGGCATGCGCATGGCCGGACAGCACGGCGCTACGCAGGCGACGGTTCGAAACCTCGAGGTGGTTCGCGTTGACCGCGAGCGCGACCTGCTGCTGGTCCGCGGCGCGGTGCCCGGACACAAGAACGCCGTGGTGCTCGTGCGCGACGTCGATCGCGACGCCGTGCTGGAGGCGGGCTCGTGAGCGAGGCGCGCGTCGTCGACTCCGCAGGGGCCGCCAAGGGTTCGATGACGCTTCCGGCGGCGATCTTCGACAGCACGGTGAACGTCGCCGTCATGCACCAGGCGCTGCTGCGCCAGCTCGCCAATGCTCGTCAGGGAACGCACGACACGAAGCGGCGTGGCGAGGTCTCGGGCGGCGGACGCAAGCCGTACCGCCAGAAGGGGACCGGCCGCGCGCGGCAAGGATCGATCCGCGCACCGCAGTGGGAGGGTGGCGGCATCGTTTTCGGGCCGCATCCGCGTTCGTACCGCGTCGACATGCCGCGCAAGCAGCGGCGCCTGGCACTGCGCGGCGCGCTCACCACGCGAGCGCAGGCGGGCGAGGTGCTCGTCGTCGAGGACTTCGCGTTGGAGGCGCCGCGGACGCGCGCTGTGGTCGACCTGCTGCGCGCCGTCACGGCCGGACGCCGCGTGCTGCTCGTCCTCGGCTCGCACAACGAGATGCTCGAGAAGAGCGCGCGTAACATCCCCGAGCTGAAGCTCGTGCTCGCCGGCAATCTCTCGGTTCGCGACCTGCTCACCGCGGAGACGGTCCTGATGACTCGTGACGCGATCGAGCACGTCGAGGCGGCATGGTCGTGAGGGGTCGCACCTTCGACCAGGTGTTGCTGCGCCCCGTGGTGAGCGAGAAGTCGTACGCGGGGATGGCCGGCGGCAAGTACGTGTTCCGCTGCCATCCCGACGCGGACAAGGTGGAGATCCGGCGCGCGATCGAGGAGGCGTTCGCCGATCAGAAGATCACCGTGGTCGATGTCAACACCATCACCGTGCGGGGCAAGACCCGCCAGCGCGCTCGCGGCACCATCCGCTTCCTGGGCAAGAGCCCGTCGTGGAAGAAGGCCATCGTGACGCTCGCGCCGGGTCAGAAGATTGAAGGACTCTTCGAAGGTGTCTAACGCGCGGAGCGATACTTCATGCCTGTAAAAAAATACAAGCCGACGTCTCCGGGCCGGCGGTTCATGTCGGTCAGCAGCTTCGAGGACGTCACGCGCGCCAAGCCCGAACGACGCCTCACCGAGCACATCCCGAAGAACTCGGGCCGCAACAACACGGGGAGCATCACCGTCCGGCATCGCGGCGGCGGGCACAAGAAGACGTACCGACTCATCGACTTCAAGCGGTTGAAGGACGGCGTGCCCGGAAAGGTGGCGTACATCGAGTACGACCCGAACCGCAGTGCGCGCATCGCGCTCGTGCACTACGCCGACGGCGACAAGCGGTACATCCTCGCGCCGGTCGGCCTGCGCGTCGGCGACCCGGTCATGTCCGGGCCCGGTGCGGAGATCCGCCCTGGCAGTGCGCTGCCGATTGTGTCGATCCCGCTGGGCACGACGCTGCACAACATCGAGGTGCAGCTGGGCCGGGGTGGGCAGCTGGTGCGCAGCGCGGGCACGGCCGCGCAGCTGCTGGCGAAAGAGGGCGCCTACGCGCAGGTGCGCATGCCCAGTGGTGAGGTGCGTCTGATCGACATTCGCTGCCGCGCGACCATCGGGCAGGTGGGCAACGTGGAGCACGAGAACGAGGTGATCGGCAAGGCGGGCAAGTCGCGCTGGCGTGGGTTCCGACCCGCGGTGCGCGGGATGACGATGAACCCCTTCGACCATCCGCACGGTGGAGGTGAGGGTCGCAGCGGCGCCGGCGGTAACCCGCAGACACCCTGGGGCAAGCCCGCGCTCGGCCATCGCACTCGCGGCAACAAGAAGACCGACCGCATGATCGTGCGCCGGAGGACCAAGTAATGGGCCGCTCTCTCAAGAAGGGTCCGTTCTGCGACGACAGCCTGCTGCAGAAGGTGCAGCAGTTGAATGCGACGCGCGAGAAGAAGATCATCAAGACGTGGTCGCGTCGCAGTGACGTGTACCCGGAGATGGTGGGACACACCATTGCGGTCCATGACGGGCGCAAGCACGTGCCCGTGTTCATCACCGAGACGATGGTGGGCCACAAGCTCGGCGAGTTCGCGGCGACACGCCGCTATCGCGGGCACGGACATCACACGGAGCGCAGCGCAGCGCTGAAGTAGGGCAGTGGAAGTAGTAGCGACGGCGAGGCGGGTACGCACCACCGCGCGGAAGGCGCGGCTTGTGGCGCACATGGTCGAGGGTCTCCCTGTGGCGGAGGCGCTGATCGTGCTGCGCTATTCGCCACGCTCGGCGGCGCGCGACATCGCCAAGGTGATCAAGTCGGCCGCTGCCAACGCGGAGCACAACTACAATCTCGACTCCTCGACGCTGCGTGTTGTGCGCGTCGGGGTCGACGGGGCCGGCATCATCAAGCGCTGGCGTGCCAAGCCGCGCGGCATGGTGGGCAGCGTGTACAAGCGCACGTCGCACCTGACGGCGACGGTCACCGATGACGCGCTACCGGAAAACACGCGCCAGCGCCGGGCAGTGAAGGTGCCGCGCGCGGCAATCCCGACGCCGCTGGCGTCACCGACGACGGCTGCGGGCGCCACGTCGCTGCGGCGCAAGCGGCGCGCGAGGCCGGAACCGGGCGAGACCGAGAGCGAGAACGAGGAGTAGCAGGAACAGGCATGGGTCACAAGGTCAACCCCATCGGCTTCCGCCTTGGCGTGTACCGCAACTGGGATGCGCGCTGGTATGCGGACAAGGAGTACACGAAGCTCCTTCACGAGGATCTCGCCATGCGCCGGCTGATCGGCAGCCGCCTGCGCAACGCCGGTGTCGCGCGCATCGAGACCGAGCGCAGCGCCAACCAGCTGACGGTGATCATCCACACCGCCAAGCCCGGCATTGTCATTGGCAAGCAGGGAGCGTCGGTCGACGCGTTGCGCGACGAGCTCGAGCGCATCTCTGGCAAGAAGGTGCGCGTCACCATCCACGAGATCAAGACGCCGGAGCTCGACGCCGCACTCGTCGCGGAGAACGTCGCCTCGCAGCTGGAGAAGCGCATCGCGTTCCGCCGTGCGCTGAAGCAGACCCTCATGCGCTCCATGCGCGCCGGCGCGCGCGGCGTCAAGATCCAGGTGAGCGGCCGCCTCGGCGGATCCGAGATGTCGCGCCGCGAGTGGGATCGCGACGGGCGCGTGCCGCTGCACACCCTGCGCGCGAACGTCGACTACGGTGCGGCCGAGGCGCGCACGACGTTCGGACGCATCGGCGTGCAGGCGTGGCTGTACATCGGCGACTTCGTGACCGCGACCGGCGACCCGGTGCCGCCGCCCGGTCGCGAGGCCCCCGAGCCGCCAGCGCGTCCCGAGGCCGTGCAGCGCACCGTGATCATCCCGGCGCGCGAGGAGGTGGCGGCACCGCCCGGCGCCGACGAGGTGCCGGCGCTCGATCAGCCGGTTCCCGAGCACGACGGCGCTGCCGTCGCGGACTCCATCCCCGCGGGCGCCGAGGAGGAGGTCGAGGCTGCGGTGGAGGAGGACGCGGACGTCGACGCCGATGCCGACACGGACACCGACTCCGGCGAGAAGGTCGAGAAGCTCGGTGCCAAGCGCGCGGCAGCACGACGCAAGCCGACCGTGGCGCGCAAACCCGCGGCTCCGCCGCGCACCGCAAAGAAGCCTGTGGCGCGGAAACCGCCCACAGTTCCTTCGACGAGCGACGAGCCGGAGGAGGAGTAGCGATGCTGATGCCCAAACGGATGAAGCACCGCAAGATGCACCGCGGCCACCGCCGTGGGGCCGCCTACCGCGGCAGCACGATAGCCTTTGGCACCTACGGGTTGCAGGCCGTCGAGGAATGCTGGATGACCAACCGTCAGATCGAGGCGGCGCGACGTGCGATGACCCGCTACGTGCGCCGCGGCGGCAAGATCTGGATCCGCATCTTCCCCGACCACTCGTACACCAAGAAGCCGGCGGAGACTCGCATGGGCAGCGGCAAGGGCCAGCCGGAGGGCTGGGTCGCCGTGGTGTTGCCGGGTCGCATCCTGTTCGAGATGGCGGGCGTGACCGAGGACGTCGCTCAGGAGGCGATGCGCCTGGCCGCGCACAAGCTGCCGATCAAGACGCGGTTCGTGATGCGCGAAGAGGCGGCACCCGCAGCGGAGGTGCCGGGATGAGCAAGCGACTCGAAGCGATCAAAGCGCTGCGCGAGATGACGGACGACGAATTGCTCGGGCACACGCGCGAGCAGCGTCGCCGCGTGTTCGAGCTGCGCTTTCAGATGGCGACCGGACAGGTGGAGAACCATCGCCAGATCCGCGACGCGCGACGCGAGATCGCGCGCACACTGACCACGCAGGCTGAGCTCGCGCGCGCGGCCGCCAAGGCGGAGGCCCAGGATGCCTGAGCAAGAGGCGATAGTTCGCACGCGGCGCAAGGTCCGTGAGGGCGTCGTCGTCAGCGACAAGATGACGCAGACCGTGATCGTGCAGGTGCTCGACGTGAAGCCGCACCCGCTCTACAAGAAGGTGGTGCGCACCACGCGGCGCTACAAGGCACACGACGGTGAGGGTGTCGCCGGCGTCGGCGACCGCGTTCGGATCACGGAGACGCGCCCGATCTCCAAGGAGAAGCGCTGGCGAGTCTCCGAGGTCATCGAGAAAGCCCGATGATCCAGCAGGAGACTCGGCTCAAGGTGGCGGACAACAGCGGAGCGCGCGAGCTGCTCTGCATCCGCGTGCTCGGCGGGAGCCTTCGCAAATATGCGTCGGTCGGCGACGTGATCGTGGGCACCGTGAAGGTGGCGCAGCCCAACGCCCAGGTGAAGAAGGGCGATGTGGTGCGCGCCGTGGTGGTGCGCACGAGCAAGGAGTTCACGCGTCGCGATGGCAGCAACATCCGCTTCGACGAGAATGCCGCGGTGCTGATCACCCCGCAGAACAACCCGCGCGGCACGCGCATCTTCGGCCCGGTGGCGCGAGAGCTGCGCGAGCGCAACTTCATGAAGATCGTGTCGCTCGCACCGGAGGTCCTGTAGGCGATGAACCCGGTAGCCAGGCGCAAGCTGCGCGTGGCCCTCAAGCACGAGGGCTGGCACCGCGGCCGCGTGCGCCCGATGGACATCCGCATGGGTGATACCGTCGAGGTGATCGCGGGCAAGGACAAGGGCAAGCGCGGCGTGGTGGAGCGCACCCTGCCAGAGCAGCAGCGCGTCGCGGTGCGCGGCGTCAACCTGCTCAAGCGGCACATGCGCGCCGGCGTCAAGGGCAACATGCAGGGCGGCATCGTCGACTTCGACGGGCCCATCCCGTACAGCAACGTGATGCTCGTCTGCAACCGATGCGACAAGACCACGCGCATCGGCAAGACGGTGAACGACGAGGGCCGTCGCGTGATCGTGTGCAAGAAGTGCGGCGAAACGTACGTGAGGACGTCGATCTGATGGCTGTCGCCGTGCGTGAGATGCCGCGGCTGCGCCGCAAGTACGTCGACGAGATCGTGCCCGCGCTGGTGAGCGAGTTCCGCTACCAGAACCCGATGCAGGTGCCCGTCATCGTCAAGGTCGTCCTCAACATCGGCCTGGGCGAGGCGATCACCAACGCGCGAGCGATCGACGCGGCGACGTCAGACCTCAAGACGATCACCGGCCAGCAGCCGATCGTCATCCGGGCAAAGCGGTCGGTGGCGGCGTTCAAGCTGCGCGAGGGCATGCCGATCGGCGCGAAGGTGACCCTCCGGGGCAACCGTATGTACGAGTTCCTCGACAAGCTCATCAATGTCGCGCTGCCCCGCATCCGCGACTTCCGGGGCATCGACGCCAAGGGCTTTGACGGCCACGGCAACTACACCCTGGGTCTGCGCGAGCAGCTCGTCTTTCCCGAGATTGACTATGACAAGATCGACAGGCTGCGCGGCCTCGAGGTCACCGTCGTCACCACGGCTACGACCGACTCAGAGGGCCAGTCGCTGCTCACTGGGCTCGGGATGCCTTTCCGGAAGAATCGAGATGGCTAAGAAATCGCTGATCGCCAAGTCGCTGCGGCCGCCGAAGTTCCCCACGCAGGAACACCATCGGTGCGGCAACTGCGGGCGTCCGCGCGCCTACATGCGCAAGTTCGGCCTCTGCCGCATCTGCTTCCGCAAGTACGCGAGTATCGGCCAGATTCCCGGCGTGCGCAAGAGCTCGTGGTGAGGCGATGAACAGCGACACCATCGCGGACATGCTGACCCGGATTCGCAACGCCAGCACGGCGCACCACCGCACCGTGGACATCCCGGCGTCGAAGATCAAGAAGGAGATCGCACGCGTGCTCACCGAGGAGGGCTTCATCGAGTCCTACGAGGTGACGGGCGACAGTCCGCACACCACGCTCGTGGTCACGCTCAAGCCGTCGTCGCCGGCGGGCCGGGCGCTGAACGGGCTGCGCCGCGTGAGCAGGCCGGGGCTGCGCGTCTACGTCAACAAGGGCGACATCCCGCGCGTTCTGGGCGGTCTCGGTGTGTCCATCGTCTCGACGTCACGCGGTCTCATGACCGGGATCGCGGCGCAACGCTCCGGGCTGGGCGGCGAAGTCGTCGCCCAGGTGTGGTGAGGCCATGTCGCGCATAGGCAACCTGCCGATCACCGTCCCGAGTGGAGTCGACGTGTCGCTCACAGGCAATCATCTTTCCGTCACCGGTTCGCGCGGCACGCTCGAACGTGCGCTGCCGACGCAGATGCGCATCAGCGTGAACGACGGCGTGATCACCGTCCAGCGCCCGAGTGACACGACGCTGCACCGCTCGCTGCACGGGCTCACGCGCACTCTCGTCTACAACATGGTCGAGGGCGTGTCGCACGGGTTCACGCGCCAGCTCGACCTCGTTGGTGTCGGCTTTCGCGCGTCGAAGCAGGGCTCGGACCTGGTGCTGACGCTCGGCTACTCGCACCCCATTCGGTACACACCGCCAGACGGCGTCACCATCGAGGTGCCGGTGCCCACTCAGATCTCGATCTCCGGCGCCGACAAAGAGACGGTGGGCCAGGTGGCCGCAAAGATCCGCTCGTTCCGCAAGCCCGAGCCGTACAAGGGCAAGGGTGTCCTGTATCGCGGCGAGGTGATCCGGCGCAAGGCGGGCAAGTCCGGCAAGGCCGGCAAGGGCAAGTAGCGATGCTGACCAAGCACGATCGCAGAGCCGCGCGCGACCGCCGCCATCGCCGCGTGCGCAAGAACGTTGCCGGCAGCGCCGCGCGTCCGCGGCTCGCGGTGTTCCGCAGCCTGCGCCACATCTCGGTGCAGCTGGTCGACGACGCCGCCGGCCGTACGCTCGCCGCTGCATCGACGATGGAGAACGGCGTCCGCGGCGACGCTCACGGTCCCACCGCCGATGCGGCGGCTCGCGTCGGCGGCGCCATCGCGGAGCGCAGCCGCGCACTGGGCATCGAGGACGTCGTGTTCGATCGCGGCGGGTATCTATATCACGGCCGCGTGCGCGCCCTCGCCGAGGCTGCGCGCGCAGGCGGGCTGAGGTTCTGAGCATGGGAATGCGATTTGATCGTCGCGATGATCGCGGCGGAGACATGCAGGAGAAGATCGTGTCGCTCAACCGCGTGGCCAAGGTGGTCAAGGGCGGGCGGCGCTTCTCCTTCAGCGCGCTGGTCGTCGTGGGTGACGGTCAGGGCCGCGTCGGCGCCGGCCTGGGCAAGGCCGGAGAGGTGCCGGAAGCAATCCGGAAGGGAGTCGACGACGCCAAGAAGCACATGATCACGGTGCCGATGGTGGATCGCACCATCCCGCACGAGGTGCGCTTGAAGCTCGGCGCCGCCAAGGTGCTGCTGAAGCCGGGTGTGCCCGGCACCGGCGTCATCTCGGGAAGCTCGATGCGCGCGGTCGTCGAGGCCGCGGGCATTCACGACATCCTCACCAAGAGCCTGGGTACCGACAACCCGATCAACGTCGTGCGCGCCACGGTTGCGGCGCTGGCCAGCCTCAAGACGCTCGGCGAGGTTGCTCGGCTTCGCGGGCTGACGCCCGAACGGCTGATTGGCAGCCGCAAGCTCGCCAACAAGATGATGGGCATCGCTCCGGAACCGGTGAGCGTGCCCGCACCGGCGGCTGCCGCAGCGGAGGCTGCGCCCGCGACATGAGCACGGTGCGCGTCACCTATCGCAAGAGTGCGATCGGCTACGCCGCGGACCAGAAGCGCACCGTTGCGGCGCTCGGTCTCAAGCGCATGCATCAGACCGTCGAGCACGAGGCAACGGGCTCCATCCGCGGCATGGTGTTCAAGGTGCGCCACCTCGTGGCGGTTGACGGCTTTCCCGCCGACACTCCCGCGGGCGCCGCGGCCCTCGCCGCGCACGCCGCGGACGAGGCCGGAGCGGCGAGCGCATGAAGCTGCACGAGCTCCACGCGGCCGCGGGCAGCCGCAAGCGCCGCGATCGTGTGGGTCGCGGCATCTCGGCCGGCAAGGGCAAGACATCCGGTCGTGGCCAGAAGGGTCAGGGCTCGCGCGCGGGCTTCGGGCTGCCGATCGGCTTCGAGGGCGGCCAGATGCCCCTCACCCAGCGGCTGCCGAAGCTGCGCGGCTTTCACAACAAATGGCGGAAGGAATTCGCGCCCGTCAACCTGGGCAAGCTGAACCGGTTCGAAAGCGGCAGCACCGTCGACGGTGAAGTGCTCGCGAGTGCCGGACTCATCGCCAAGGCGACGACGCCGGTGAAGGTCCTCGCCGCCGGTGAGATTCGCACCAAGTTGACGCTGCGTGTGCATCGCATCTCGAAGGCGGCGCGCGTCGCCGTGGAAGCGGCTGGTGGCACGGTCGAGCTGCTCGATGTCGCCGAACCGAAGGTTGCGAGCGCGCCCGTGGTCGCGGCGTCCGCCCCCGAGGCTGCGGCACCGGCCGCCGACGAGGCGGCTGCCGCCGCACCGGCCCGCCCCGCGCGGCGCCGCACTAAAGGACCGGCAGAGGACTCAGAGTGAATCTCGCCCAGGCGCTGGTGCAGGCGTTCCGGATCCCGGAACTCCGTCGCAAGCTCCTGTTCACCCTGGGGCTGCTCCTCGCGTTCCGGGTGATGGCGAGCATCTCCATCCCCGGCGCCAACAGCGCCGCGCTCAACGATCTCTTCAACAGCAACACGCTCCTCTCGCTGCTGAACCTCTTCAGTGGCGGCGGCCTTTCACGGCTCACCATCGTCGCCGAAGGCCTGAACCCCTACATCAACGCGACGATCATCATGCAGCTGATGACCGTGGTCTCCACCCGGCTCAAGGAATTGAGCAAGGAAGGAGAGCAGGGCCGCAAGAAGATCACGCGCTACACCCGCTGGCTCACCGTTCCCCTTGCCGCACTGCAGGGCTACGGCTTCATGGCGCTGTTCACCAACCCGCAGCTTACCCCGCACGGCGCGATCCTCAACAACCCCTCGCCGGCGACCGAGATCAGCGTCATCCTGGTGCTCACGGCGGGCACCGTCATCGCGATGTGGCTCGGCGAGCTCATCACCGAGTACGGCGTGGGCAACGGCGTCTCGCTGATCATCTTCGTCGGCATCATCGGCCGCCTGCCCGGTTCGCTGATCTCCTACGGCAGCACCGGCGGCAGCTCGCACGTCGTGCAGCTGGTGGTCATGACGATCATCGCAGTCCTCGTCACCGCGGCAATCATCGAGGTGCAACAAGCGCAACGAAAAATACCGGTGCAGTCTGCGCAACGGGTGCTCAACCCGCGCACCGGCATGGCTGCGGCGGGACGGCGCAACTTCTTACCCCTGCGAGTGAACGCCGCGGGCGTCATCCCGATCATCTTCGCCATCTCGATCATGACGTTCCCCACGATCTTCGCGAACCTGTTCGCCAATGCGGGGGGATTCCTGCAGAGCGCGTCGACGTGGATCCAGCAGAACTGGCAGCCGACGGGGCCGTCGATCCCGATCAACATCCTCTACAACGGCATCTATTTCATGCTGGTTCTCGGCTTCACGTACTTCTATACGGCGGTCGTCTTCGACCCCGTGGACGTGTCCGACAACCTCAAGAAACAGTCGACGTTCATTCCAGGCATCAGACCCGGTCGAAGTACCGCGGAGTACCTGGGCCGCGTGATGGGACGCATCACGCTGGCCGGGGCGCTCTTCCTTGCGCTCATCACCGTGGTGCTACCGCTCGCCACGGCGGCGATCACTCAGGTGAATCCAACGAGCCTCTACCTCGGTGGCACAGCGATCCTGATTGTCGTCGGCGTCGCGCTCGACACGATGAAACAGATCGAGACCCAGCTGCTCATGCGGCAGTACAAGGGCTTCATCAAGTGATCGTCGTGCTGTTCGGGCCGCCCGGGAGTGGCAAGGGAACGCAGGCGCACACGGTCGCGACGCGCCTCGGCATCCCGCATGTCGCCACCGGCGACATCCTGCGCGACGAGGTTTCGCGCGGCACCGAGCTCGGGCGCGAGGCGGAGCCGGTCATGAGCAGCGGGAATCTGGTGTCGGACGACCTGATCGTGCGCATCATCGAGTCGCGGCTGCGCAACCCGGACGCCAAGAGCGGCGCGCTGCTCGACGGCTTCCCGCGCACCGTGCCCCAGGCGGAGGCGCTCGATGCAATGCTCACGCGCAGCAAGCGATCCGTCGACGTCGTGCTTGCGCTGCAGGTGAACGACGACGAGCTGCGACGCAGGGTGTTGCATCGCGCCGAGGTCGAGGGACGGTCGGACGACACGATGACCGCGTTCGAGCACCGGCTCGACACCTACGCCACGGAGACGGCACCGGTGCTCGACTACTACCGAGGCACCGGCACGCGTCTCGCCGAGGTCGACGGCATCGGCGACGTCGACGACGTCACCAACCGAATCATCGCCGCGCTGTCGCGCGACGGGGCAAGCACTGCGTGAACGTCGCCCGAGTCGAGAGCTTTCGGCTGAAGAAGCCCGCGGAGATCGACAAGATGCGTGTGTCGGGCCGGATCCTCGGCGCGTGCCTGTCGGAGGTCGCCGCCTCTGTACGTCCGGGCGTCACCACCGACGACCTGGACAGGGTGGCCGACACCTTCATCCGCGACCACGGCGCCATCCCCGGATTCATTGGCTACAACGGCTTCCCCAAGTCGATCTGCATCTCGGTCAACGACGAGGTGGTGCACGGGATCCCGGGCCCCCGCGTGCTGGCCGACGGCGACCTGGTGTCGCTCGACTGCGGGCTGATCCTCGACGGCTGGTGGGCCGACAGCGGCTATTCGGTCCCCTGTGGGCGGGCGCCGGCTGACGTGTTGCGTCTGATCGACGTGACCGCCCAGGCTCTCGAGCACGGGATCGCTGCGGCCCGGCCGGGCAACCACATCGGCGACATCGGCCACGCGGTGCAGACGTTTGTGGAGGCGCAGGGCTACTCGGTGGTCCGGCAGTTCGTCGGCCACGGCATCGGCCGCGACATGCACGAGCCGCCCCAGGTCCCGAACTACGGGCGGGCCGGCACGGGCAACCTGCTCAAGCCGGGCTACGTGCTGGCGATCGAGCCCATGGTCAACGCCGGCCGGCCAGAGGTCCACATCATCGATGACGAATGGACCGTGGTCACCGACGACCACCGGCTCAGCTCGTACGCCGAGCACACCGTGGCGATCACCGAATCGGGGCCAGAGGTCCTCACGCTGCGGCCCGAGGCCGTGATTGCGGCCGGGGCCGCCTGAGCCGCCGTGATTTGTAATCACGCTTGCCGGTATACTCGGGAAACCGGCAATAATCCGAGCGATTTCAGCGCGCCCAACGCGCCCATTCGACTGGGAGCGGCGGCGCCGGGATCGCAGGGTGACGTGGGCGGGGTCCCGTCCGATACAGGAGCAGGCGAACACACGACATGAAAGTCAGGACATCGGTCAAGAAGATGTGCGACCGCTGCAAGATCATCAAGCGGCACGGCGCCGTTCGCGTGATCTGCGAAAACGCAAAGCACAAGCAGAGACAGGGGTAACGGCGAATTGGCACGTATTGCTGGCGTCGACGTTCCGCGCGACAAGCGGATCGAGATCGGCCTGACGTACATCTACGGCATCGGGCTGACGACGTCGCGTCGCATGCTGTCGCTCGCGGGCATCTCGGTGGACACACGCGTGCGGGATCTGAGCGATGCCCAGGTCGGCAAGCTCCGCGACGTCATCTCCAAGCAGCTGCAGGGGCGGGTCGAGGGCGACCTCCGTCGACAGATCGCGCTCAACATCAAGCGGCTGATGGAGATCGGCACGTACCGTGGTCTGCGACATCGACGCGGTCTGCCGGTGCGCGGGCAACGGACCCGAACCAATGCCCGTACCCGCAGAGGACCCAAGAAGACTGTGGGCGTGCGCCGCAAGAAGGCCAAATGACGACGCTCATCTCCGTCATCAGCGGCGTCAGACCTGCATAGACAATGCCAAAGAAGAAGAAGACAGTCCGAACCCGTCGCCGCGAGCGCAAGAACATCGCGGTGGGGCACGCCCACGTGCTGGCGACGTTCAACAACACGATCGTCAGCCTCACCGACCCCTCTGGCAACGTGCTGGCCTGGGGCTCCGCCGGTGGCCAGGGCTTCAAGGGATCGCGCAAGAGCACGCCGTTTGCCGCGCAGGTGACGGCCGAGGCCGCCGCGCGCAAGGCGATGGAACACGGACTGCGTCAGGTCGAGATCTTCGTCAAAGGCCCCGGCGCCGGTCGAGAGGCAGCGATCCGCAGCCTGCAGGCGTCCGGTCTCGAGGTGACCGCGATCTCCGATGTCACGCCGATTCCGCACAACGGCTGCCGCCCGCCAAAGCGGCGTCGGGTGTAGAGGCCATGGCAAATCAGTCCGGTCCGGTCTGCCGCCTCTGCCGCCGCGAGGGAGCGAAGCTGTACCTCAAGGGGCAGAAGTGCATCACCAACTGCGTCTTCGACAAGCGCAGCGGCCTTCTTCCGGGTCAGCACGGCCTCGCTGGCCGGGGCCAGGGGTGCGACTACGGCATCCAGCTGCGCGCCAAGCAGCGGGCACGGCGCCTCTATGGAGTGCTCGAAACGCAGTTTCAGCACTACTTCGAGCGTGCGGAGAGCAGCGCCGGTGTCACCGGAACTGTGCTCCTGCAGCACCTCGAGCGCCGTCTCGACAACGTGGTGTACCGGCTCGGCTTCGCGGCCTCGCGACGCGAGGGGCGGCAGCTGGTGACGCACCGGCACTTCGTGGTGAACGGCAGAACGGTCAATGTCCCGTCGGCCCAGGTCCGCCCCGGCGACGTTGTCGAGGTGCGTGAGAAGAGCCGCAAGATGCTGCCAATCGAGAACGCGCAGCAGCTCCTCGGCAATCGCTCCGTGCCCGAGTGGCTGGCACTGGATGCGACCGCGTTGCGCGGCACCATTGTCAGGCTGCCCGAGCGCAGTGAAATGGAGCAGGCGGTCGACGAGCAGTTGATCGTTGAGTACTACTCCCGATGACGCCACTCAGTTGCGCCCATATCCGAGGTTATCCCTATGGCTGTTGATCTGATCACCGCACCGACCGTCAAAGAGGTTCTCACGCGCGCCGACTACGGCAAGTTCGAGATCGAGCCACTGGAGCCGGGCTTCGGCACCACGCTTGGCAACTCGCTCCGGCGCGTGCTGCTCTCGTCGCTCCCGGGTGCGGCGATCACC
Organism: Candidatus Dormibacteria bacterium; assembly: GCA_050734185.1. GTDB lineage: Bacteria > Chloroflexota > Dormibacteria > Aeolococcales > Aeolococcaceae > JAFALX01. The sequence goes on from JBOHUE010000183.1 coordinate 21,202, forward strand.
TCGGTCTCCATCGATGGCATCGCGCACGAATTCAGCGCCATCGACCACGTCAAGGAGGACGTGACCGAGATCCTGCTGAACATCAAGGAGATCAACGTGGTCTCGCACAGCGAGGATCCCGTGCGGCTCTCGCTCGACGTTCGCGGCCCCAAGGATGTCACCGCCGGGGACATCGAGACGCCGAGCGACGTCGAGATCGCCAACCCCGATCACCACATCGCCACGCTGGACTCGCCCAAGGCGCAGCTGCGCATGGATCTGATGGTCGAGCAGGGCAAGGGCTACGTCCCCGCAGAGCAGAACAAGAAGGAAGGCCAGCCCATCGGCGTGATCCGCATCGACGCGATCTACACGCCGGTGCGCAAGGCGAACTTCTCTGTCGAGAGGACGCGCGTCGGGCAGGACACGGACTGGGACAAGCTCGTCGTGGAGGTGTGGACCAACGGCACCATCGCCCCGGTCGAGGCCGTGTCCCGTGCCGCCGGGCTGTTCACCGAGCACCTCGACCTGTTCGTCCGCTTCGGCGACAACCTGGTCGCACCGCTGGTGCGTCAGACGCGCGGCAATGACCTGCCCAGCCGCCTCGCCGACGTGCCCATCGAGGAGCTCGATCTCTCGGTGCGCGCGCTCAACTGCCTCAAGGCGAACGACATCACCCGCGTGGGTCAGCTCGTTGGCATGAAGCAGGAGGAGCTGCTCACGCTGCGCAATTTCGGGCAGAAGTCGCTCGACGAGATCAAGGAGAAGCTCACGCAGCGCGGGTTCGTCACCGACGAGGAGCTGGAGACCTTGTTCCAGCCCATGGGGCACTGACCAAGCACTCATGCGTCACCGCATCGCCGGTCGTAAGTTCGGGCGCAGCGCAGCGCATCGCCAGGCGATGACGCGCAACCAGGTCACGCAGCTGCTCCGCTACGGACGCATCACGACCACCGAGGCGAAGGCCAAGGAGCTGCGGCGCTGGGTGGAGCGCGTCATCACCGACGCCAAGCCGGACGACGTGCACGCGCGGCGCAAGGTCGGCCGCTACGTGAACGACCGTGAGGTCAGCGTGAAGCTGTTCACCACGTACCTCGAGCGCTATCGCGACCGGCCCGGCGGGTACACGCGGGTGATCAAGCTGACACCGCGCCCGAGCGACAACTCGCCGATGGCGATCATCGAGCTGGTGCCGTGAGCCAGACCACGTATCAGGCCAGCCCGGGGAGCGTGCCCGCGGAGTGGTACCTGGTCGACGCCAGGGGCCAGACCCTCGGTCGCCTCGCGGTCAACATCGCGCGCGTGCTGCGCGGCAAGCACCGCCCGGTGTACACGCCGCACGTGAACACGGGCGAGCACGTGGTCGTGATCAACGCGCGCGACATCGTCGTCACCGGACGCAAGCGCACGAAGAAGGTCTACGACCGCTACTCGGGGTACCCGAGCGGCCGCCGCGAGCGCACGTATGAACAGGCGGTGGCGCGCGACGCCACCTTCCCAATCACGAACGCGGTGCGCGGCATGCTGCAGCACAACACGCTCGGCGCGGAGCAGTTGAAGCGGCTGCGCGTCTATGCCGGCGACCGTCATCGCCAGGAGGCGCAGCAGCCGAAGCGAATCACCTTCGGCGATCTGGGGGAGATCATCCATGCCAGCGACTGAGACGCGGTACTACTACGGCACCGGGCGGCGCAAGACGTCGATCGCGCGGGTTCGCCTCAGTCATGGTGAGGGGACACTGCTGATCAACGAGCGCTCGCCAAGCGAGTACTTCGGTCGTCGCGACCTCGAGACCGTGGTCACGCAGCCGCTGCGCATCACCGACACGATCGGCCGCTTCGCGGGGACGATCAAGGTCGAGGGCGGCGGCTCCGCGGGTCAGGCAGGCGCGGTGTGTCACGGCATTGCCCGCGCGCTCGTCGCGGCCGATCCGGAGCTGCGCGGGGTGCTCAAGAAAGCAGGCCTGCTCACGCGCGACTCGCGCGAGAAGGAGCGCAAGAAGTACGGCCTGAAGCGCGCCCGCAAAGCACCGCAGTACACGAAGCGCTAGTACTCTCGCGCGAGATGCGCGCCACAGTGCTCGGCTGTCCGGTCGACGTCGTCGACGAAGGAACTGCCGTCGACGCGCTCGTATCGTTGGTGGAACGACGGCGCAACGACCACACGCGGCCCGGCGGTATCGTCGTCACCCTCAACCCCGAGATGGTGATGCTCGCGCGTCGCGACGCAGAGTTCCGGAGCACCGTCGCGGGCGCTGCACTCCTCATTCCGGACGGTATCGGTATCGTTCGAGCCGTGCGCCGGCGTGGCTTCCCCCGGGCCTCCCGCGTCACCGGTGCCGACACGCTGCTTGCGTACCTCCCGGAAGCGGCGCGGCGAGGGCACCGGCTTGCGCTTGCGGGCGCGGCGCCGGGTGTCGCAGCCGTGGCTGCGACGCGGCTGCGGCAGCGCTTTCCCGGCCTGGAGGTGGTGGCCGCCGACTCCGGTGACCCGGACGCCGCGATGGCACGACGGTTGCAGGACGCCAGGCCCGACATGGTCTGGGCGGCGTTCGGCTTCGGCAAGCAGGAGCTGTTCCTCAGCCACCACCTCGACATGATCGGAGCGGGCGCCGGCGTCGGCGTGGGCGGCACGCTGGACTACATCGCCGGCCGCGCGCTGCGGGCGCCGCGGCCCGTGCAGAAGGCCGGGCTGGAATGGGCCTGGCGCCTGGTGCTCGAGCCATGGCGGCTCCGTCGCCAGCTGCAGCTGCCGAGGTTCTGGGTGCTCGAGCGTCGCGAAGCCAGGCGGATGCGGCAGCCCCGCTGAGGACGGATCGTGCTCAGCGTCATCGTGCCCGCCTACAACGAATCGGCACGGCTGCCGGCGACGCTGGTGCGGCTCCGCGAGTACCTCGACGCCGCGGGTGAAACCTACCAGGTGATCGTTGTCGACGACGGCAGCCTCGACGGCACCGCCGCCGCGGCGCAGGAGACGGCGAGCTCCTGGCCGCAGCTCTGCGTGATCGGCCTGCCGAGCAACCAGGGCAAGGGCGCCGCCGTCCGCACCGGAATGCTTGCCGCCTCAGGGGAGCTGCGGCTCTTCACCGACGCCGACCTGAGCGCCCCCATCGAGGAGCTGCCCAACCTGCGCGCACACCTCAGCCCCACGACTCGCGTGGTGATCGCCTCGCGCGCGGTCGCCGGCTCGGTGATCGAGGAGCACCAGCCCGGGCGGCGGGAGATGATGGGCCGCACCTACAACAGACTGCTGCAGTTGATCGCGCTGCCCGGCCTGCACGACACGCAATGCGGGTTCAAGCTGTTCACCGACGAGGCCGCCATCGCGTGCTTCACCCCGCTGCGCACATTGCGATTCGGGTTCGACGCCGAGGTGCTGTTGCGGGCGCGCCGTCTGGGCTTTGGCATCGCTGAAGTGCCCGTGCGTTGGGGTCATCGGGAAGACTCTCGCGTGAGCGCGGTGCGCGATTCGGTGCGCACGCTCTACGAGTTGCTCGTGCTGCGATTCAAGGCGCGTCCTTAAGCTCGGAGAGGCCGAAGGCGTAGAGTCGGGCAGCCGAAACGCTGGGGGGCAGAAAGGGCTGCACAGGGGTACTCCGCGGTGGCATTGCTTCAGGCCAACTCAACGAGCGCGTCGACGCCCCTGGCGTCGCTCCGTCAGCTGCTCGACCGTCGCATCTCGGAGATCGCGGCGCTGTCGGCGCGGACCGACCGTGACCTCGCCAACGCGATGCGCCGGCGCGACTCCCTGTACCAGGGCCTCCGACAGAACGCCGCGGTCATCGGCTCGTTCCTCGGCGGCAATGGGCGCGGCCAGGTGGTGTCGCTGGTGCGCGCGCTCCACGACGGGCTCTCGTTGCACGGGGACCGCGCGCAGGTCGAGGAGCGCATCGTGGAGCTGCGCGCACGGGGTGAGTTCCTCGCCGCGGAGCGCCGCCTGCTCGAGGAGGTGGAGGGTTCGGTGGGCGGTCGTGCGGCGCGGGATCAGCGCGTCGACTTCCGCGGAGCGCAGTTGAGCCAGGCCGCGCAGCGGATCTATCACATCGTCGAGGACGAGCACGAGGCGCTGGCGCGCGACCTCCTCGACGGCGCGATGCAGCGCCTGAGCGACGCCGCGATGGACGCGGAGCTCGCCGGCCGTGTGCTTGCGTGGGACACCAGGACGGCGGGGGAGTCGCTGCGCCGCTGCCGCGTCGCCACCG
>JBOHUE010000184.1:0-12375 GCA_050734185.1 Candidatus Dormibacteria bacterium
CCGCCGCGGCGAGGCACCCACCGACGAACAGCGCCGCCGGGATGACACGGCTGGTGGGCAGCCCGTCGGTCCGAAGCGCGTCGAAGCTCACGAGCGCGGTGATCGCACCGGCCAGCGCCGCCCGCCACAGGGGAGCGAGCGCTGCCGATGTCCCCGCGACCATGACCGGAGTGAGCACCGCGATGCCGGCAATGTCGCGCAGCAGGCGTGTGTTCCCGCCCTCGACCGCTGACTTGCGGCGGAAGGCCAGCTGCGGCGCGCCGCCGATGACCAGTGCCGCGACCAGGCCCGCAGCCGCGCGCACGCTCAGCGGCGTGACGCCGGCAAGGACCGTCGCGAAGGCTCCGACGGCGGCAACGGGGAGCGCCAGCGCCTCGAGCCCGGGCCTCCGTTCGCGTGGGTAGACGACCATGTCGTACCCGGCGAGCAGCACCGCGGTGAACACCGCCAGCGCCGCATCGGCGATCGCGCTGTGCCGCAGGCCGAGCGCCTCCGGGCGGACGAGCACCGCCACCGCACAAACGGCGGCTCCGAACGCCGTGTGGACGAGCGGGAGCGGGACCTCGGAGAGCGAGTGGATCTCGTGGGTGATGCCCAGCGCCTTGCGCGCTTCATCGGCCAGAAAAGCGTGTCCACGCGGGCGAAAGCCTGTTCGGCTATCCACGGTCACCTGTGGATTGTGTGGAAAACCATCATGGCGCGGTTGTCCCCTCACGTCCATAGGAGTCCTCGAGCCTGACAACGTCGTCGATCTCCGGTGAGGAGACCTCGACCAGATCGGTGTCCTCCACCGCGATGAAGCGATGCCGGCGCGGGGGACGGATGCGCGCGCTCATGCCGGGCGTCAGGCGGTGGCGTTCGATCTCCCCGGAGTCGTTCTCGAGCAGCAGATCGAGCGCACCCGAGGTGATGAGGATGGTCTCGTCCTTGTGCTCGTGGTATTGCAGGCTCAATTGATGCCCGGCATTCACGTGGATCAGCTTGCCCAGGTAGCGATCCGTGATGGCCCAGCGCAGCTCGTAGCCCCAGGGCTTGTCGACGCGGCCCGCCCCGGCGGGTTGCACCGGTGCGGCGCCGGTCACGCCGGCGTTCCGGCGGGACTCGCAGCCTCCACGCCGGCGAGCTGCTCCATCGCGGCGATCAGCTGCTGCACACGTTCGCCGGTCGAGGCTTCCGCATACACGCGCATCAGCGGTTCGGTGCCGCTCATGCGCATCAGCACCCACGAACCGTCCGCGAGGTAGAACTTGTAGCCGTCGTCGTCGCGCACGCGCACGACAGCAGTCCCCTCGAACGTCGCCGGCTCGTGATCGCGCATGCGCCGGTACACATCCTGCTTGCGTTCGTCATAGCCCTCGCGCGGAAAGGAGATGTCGTGCCGGGCATAGGCGTGCGGTCCGACGAGCTCCTCCAGGTGTGCGACGAGCCCCGACAGCGTCGTGCCGTACGCGATGATCATCTCGAGCACCATCAGACCCGAGAGGATCCCATCGCGTTCGGGGATGTGACCGCGGAAGGCGTAACCGCCCGACTCCTCGCAGCCGAACAGCGCGTTCGTCTCCGTCATCTTCTGCCCGATGTACTTGAAGCCCACGGGCATCTCGTGGACGGTGACGCCGAAGCGGCTGCCCAGCGCGTCGAGCATGCTCGACGAGGTGATCGAGCGCACTATGTCGCCGCGCTCGCCGCGCTGCTCGAGCAGATACATGGCAAGCAGCGACATCACCTGCAGCTGGTTCACGTAGCGCCCGTTCTCGTCGATGACGCCGACGCGATCCGCGTCACCATCATTGGCGATCCCGGCGTCGAAGCCGCCCGCGGCCATGCGCTGCATCGCTTCGGGCATGTAGCGATCGATCGGTTCCGGGTGCATCCCACCGAAGCCAGGATTGCGTTCGCTGTGCAGCTGCTCGATCGTGATGCGGCCCGGCCCGACCGCCTCGGCGAGCAGCCCGGCGCCGGCGCCGTACATGGCCTCGTGCAGGACGCGAAGCCCGCTCTCGCGCAGCCGCGCCAGGTTGACCATCGTGCCGATCTGCGCCAGATACTCGGGAATGGGGTCGGCGAGCTCCAGACGACCCGTGTTCATCGCGTCCTCGAGTCCCATCGTCGTCACGCCATCGCGCAGCGCGCGCGCCGTGTCCTGCTCGATGTCCGCGACCACCGCGGGCGGCGCCGAGCCGCCGAAGTCCGGCTTGTACTTGATGCCGTTGAACTCCGCGGAGTTGTGACTGGCGGTGATCGCCATCGCGCCGGCGGCCTGCTTGCGGATGACCGACCACGAGATGGCGGGCGTGGGCGCGACGCGATTGAGGAGCACCACGCGGCGTCCGTTGGCGACGAGCACGCGCGCCGCCTCGCGCGCGAACAGCTCGGCGCAATATCGCGAGTCATGGCCGACCACAAGCGGGCGCGCGTCATCGCCGACGTACCAGGCGACACCCTGGGCCACGGCGCGCACGTTCGCGTAGGTGAAGTCGTCGGCAACGACGGCGCGCCAGCCATCAGTGCCGAATCGAATCGGCGAGGACGCCATCGGCGCACATTCTACGCAGGGGCTGCGCGCCGGATTCCCGGCGCCCGCGGCGTTGTCGAGAACATGGGCCGGTCCGCGATCCTCCTCGCCGCCGCCGGGAGCGCACTGGTCGCCTGCGGCAGCACCGCACAGCCGGAGGTGCAATCGGCCGCGCCGCTGACCGCGCAGTCGGTTTCGGCGCGACAGACCGGCAACGCCCCGGCGCAGGTCGTCACGCCCACGATCTCGTACCAGTTGGACGACAGCGGGTCCCTGGTGATTCACCTCACCGTGCGGTCGCAGGCACCAGGGGCGGAGACGGTCACGGTGCGTGCCTCGCTGTTCGATGCCGGGGGGGCGCTCATCGGAGACGCCACCGGCGGCCGGACTTCGGTCCCTCCCGGCAGCGCCGCCGACCTGCAGTTGAACGGCCCGGCGCCGCACGGAACCATCGCCGCCGCAACGTTCGAGGTCACCGACCTGAGCGCCGCGACGCCGCTGGCTTCGACGCCGATCCCGACGGGAGCGTCCGCGCCGTAGCACGCCGCCCGCCAAGCGTCGGCTGAGAAAGCCAAGCGCTGCGCTCGACCACAGGCGTCAGCCCCTCTGAGGTCTGCGCCTTGATGCGCTGGTCCGCCGCTCCCGCACACCGTCGGCTGAGAAACCCACACGCTTCGCTCGACCACAGGCGTCAGCCCCCTCTGGGGTCTGCGCCTTGCTGCTCGGCTCGCCCCCAGCTCCGAGGGCGGTCGGCTCGCCTCCGCAGACGGTCTCGCTCCGGTGTGGGTTCCGCAGCCACGGGCGGGGGCGGCGGAACCGCTCGCTCAGACGGCGACGCGCACCGTGTGCTTGTGCTGTCAGTCGAGCGCGACGGTGATCACGGTCGTGCGGCTGAGGAAGCCACACCGGAGCTCGACCGTCTGCGGAGGCGAGCCAACCGCCGTCGGAGCAAGCGGCGAGCCGAGCAGCAAGGCGCAGGCCCCAGAGGGGGCTGACGCCTGTGGTCGAGCGAAGCGTGTGGCTTTCTCAGCGCGCCGAGGTGATCAGCTTCGCGCGACACCCAAGCACGCGCTTAGAGGAGCTCGGTGCGACCGGCCTGACGCAGGCGCTCGACCACCTCTTTGACTCGTTGCGCTTCTGACTGCGGGACGACGAGGAGCGCGTCGGGAGTGTCGACGACGACGAGTCCGTCGGCGCCGGCCACGACCACCAACCGACCCCCACGTGCCTCGATGGTGCAGCCGCGCGCGCCGATGGCCAGAGCGTCACCGGCCAGCACGTTGTCCTCGGCGTCCGCCTCGCCGGCCGCGACGCGCGCCGCGTGGAGGTCTCCCCAGGAGCCGAGATCGGACCACGGAAAGGCCGCCTCGACGACTGAGAGCCGGCTGGTGGTCTCGAGCACGAGCGGCTCCACGGCCGCGGGTTTCACTGACGAGTACGCCTCGGCCGCGGCGGGCTCGTCGCCGGCGAGACGGGCAGCCGCGGTTCGGTCCACGGCGGCCGCGACGCTCGGGTCGGCCCGCTCGAGCTCATCCAGGAACGTCGCTGCCGGCCAGGCGAAGAGGCCGAGGTTCCAGAGGTGGGTGCCGGCCTGGTGGTACGCCGCGGCGTCGGCGGCCCCGGGTTTCTCCACCATGCGAATGGCGCGGAAGGCCGGCAGCGCCGCGGCGGCAGCGGCCACGGGCCCGGGGAGTTGGCGCAGCGGTCGCCAGTCGGCGTCTTCAAGCTTCGCCCCGACCTCGATGTAGCCCATCCCGGATGAGGGCCACGTCGGGCGAAGCCCCACGGTGGCGAGGCCGTTGGTCGCCAGCGCCCAGCCGGCTGAGGCGGCAACAGCGGCGCGGTACGCGGCGTCGTCGCCGACCTCGGCGTCGGCGTGGAGCGACGCGATGAGGGCGTCCGGGTCGCGACGGCGCAGCAGCGCCGTCGCCAGGCCGAGTGCTGGTCCCGTCCCGCGTGCGTCGGGCTCGGCGATGATGCCGTCGGACCCAACCAGCCCGTGCAGCACCTGCGCGCACCCCTCGGCCTGCGTCGCGGCCGTCACTACGCTGACGGTGTCGCCGAGGTCGAAGACGCGCTCGACCGACGCACGCAGCAGGGTCTTGCCTCCCGGCCCCAGCGGCAGCAGGTGTTTCGGGGTGGCTTTGCGTGACAGCGGCCACAGCCGCGTGCCGCCGCCGCCGGCGAGGACGAGGATGTGCAACCCCATGTGTCGCGGCGTCCTCCGGAGTTCGCGGTGACCGTTTCTTGAGTTCAAGACTCTGGGCGCCCAAACCGCCGCCCACGGGCCACCGAAGCGGGTTGACGGTTCCCTCTGACGGTGTACTGTACGGGCCAAGTATCACCAACCCCTGGGCGCCGATCAACGCGCCGACTGGAGGGACGAGGCGCGTGGCCGTAGACCAGACCCTGCGTTGCCGCGATTGCGGCGTCGACTTTATTTGGACCGAGGGAGAGCAGGAGTTCTACGCTTCGCGCGGCCTCAGTAACCCGCCGTCGCGCTGCCCCAACTGCCGGGCCGCGCGCCGTGCAAGCGGCGGTGGTGGTGGCGGTGGCGGTGGCGGCGGCGGTGGTGGCGGGTTCTCGCGCCCGGCAGCATCGCGGCAGATGTTCGAGGTGACCTGCGCCAACTGCGGTGGCATCGCCAAGGTGCCGTTCCAGCCGCGAGGCGACCGCCCCGTGTACTGCAGCGACTGCTTCCGCGCCGCGCCGCGATGACCGCCGGCGCTGCATGACGGAGGAGCGCACCGGACAGGAGATCGCCGTCGGCACGCGGGTGACGTTTCCCTATGGCGGCAGCCGCCGCACCGGGACCGTTTCCGACGTGTCGATGGTTCCTGACGGCGCCGGGGGCTCCACCCTCGCGTACCTCATCGACGTGGGCTCGCGGAAGGTCTTCGTGCAGAGCGATGGCATCGTCCCCGCCAGCGGGTCGGCGGCGCCGTTCGACCCCGTGGCCGAGGGCGTGGCCTACGGCCGCAAGCGCCCCCGTCCGGGCAAGCGCTGAGCTGCCGGCGGCGCGGGGAGGGATCGGCTTAATCGGCTCTGTAGCGGGCTAGTTGCCGGTCGGCGACCGGTTCCTCCCCGCCGGCTGCGTTAAGCTGTGCAGCGATGCAGGACGTGGGCGCCCCTGGGCGCACGACACGACGCAGGGCGAGTCGGGGGACGAAAGGACGCCGGGTGCGGACGATCGTGCTCGTTCTCGGCGTGTGCGCCGTGCTCGCAGGAGTCGGGGTCATCGTGGCCCCGATCATCGGTGCGCTCATCCGCGGCAACGGAGATCAGAGCGCGCTGAACTCGTGGAAGAACAAGGGGTCCAGCTTGGTGCAGGGTGCCGCCGTCGCGTCCGACACGGGACATACTGCGTGCGGATCGACCTCACCGAGCGACTACGCGCTGGTGAAGTTCAGCGCGCCGACCGCTGATAACTACGCTGGTGTCGCCGGCGACGGCACGTGGGACCTGCTCAACTCGCGCACGATGGTGCATTACACGGGCACCCCTGGACCCGGCCAGCAGGGCAACATGATCCTCGCCTTCCATCGCGAGCCGGACTACCAGAACATCGATCAGCTCAACGTCGGCGACACGGTCACCGTGCAGGATCGCTCCTGCCACACGTACACGTACAAGATCTCGCAGCGGTGGATCTTGAACCCCGATGCGGTGACGCAGCTCGTTCCCACCAGCGGCCACGACCTGACGATGGTCACGTGCGACCCGTGGTGGCAGGACTACAACCGCATCGTCTGGCGCGCAACCCTGACCAGCGCGCCCGCGACGAGCGGGGGCTCCGGCTCGTCAGGCGGCGCGCCGCCGGTCAACCCGAACTGACGATCACTCGCTGAAGCCCTCGAGCGGACCCGGAAGGGCCGCCTCGGCGATCGCCTCGAGCCGCTTCACGTGCGTGCGAATGAAGATCAGGCCGGCGATGAGAGCGAGCCCGCCCGCGACGCCGAATCCGATCTCGAGCGGACGGCCAACACGCTGGATCTGGTCGCCGAGGAAATACGCCACCAGCGCCCAGAAGACAGCCCAGACGATGCCGCCGGCGGCGTTGGCAACCACGAACTTCGCCCAGTGCATGCGGTTTGTTCCTGCCAGAAACGCCGCATACGTGCGCAGCACCGAGACGAACCGGCCGAAGAACACCACCTGAACACCGCGCCTGAGGAACAGGTACCGGCCGACCTTCAGCTTGGCCTCGTCGAGCCGGATGTACCTGCCGAAGCGGCGCAGCAAGGGGTAGCCGCCGAACCAGCCGATAGCGAAACCGATGTTGTCGCCGACGACCGCGCCGCAGATCGCGGCGACGATGATGCCGCCGATACTGAGCTGATGCGTGGTGCCGGCGAGCACCGATGCGGTGACCAGGATGGTCTCGCCAGGGAAGGGCACACCGAGGCTCTCGATCATGATGAACAGCGCGACCGCGACATACCCGAGCGTGCTCAGGGTGTGGACCAGCCCGGAGTTGATCATGCGACGCCGGGTGCTGACGGGTGCCGGGTCACACCGGCGGCACTGCGTGATGCCGCGATGGTTGCTCGCGGCGGCGCGACGCATACGCGCGGAACCGGCGGACGAGCTCCGCGCGCAGCTCGTTCGGCGGTACCACCGCGTCGACGATCAGCTCAGAGGCGAGCCGGTAGATGTCGATGTCTGCGCGGTATTCGTCCTGCAGCTGCGCGATGAACGCCGCGCGCTCGGCCTCGGGCAGCTCCTGGATGCGGTTGTAGTACACGGCGTTGACGGCCGCCTCAGGACCCATGACCGCGATCTGCGCCGACGGCAGCGCCAGCGTCGCGTCCGGCTCGAACGCCGGTCCGTTCATCGCGTATAGACCCGCGCCGTATGCCTTGCGCAGAATCACGGAGATCTTCGGCACCTCCGCCTGCGCCAGCGCCGCGATCATCTTGGCGCCGTGGCGGATGATTCCCTGCCGCTCCACCGCGGTGCCGATCATGAACCCCGGCACGTCTGCAAGAAAGAGCAGCGGAATGTTGAAGGCGTCGCAACACGTGATGAAGCGCGCCGCCTTGTCGGCGGAGTCCACGAACAGCACGCCGCCCTTGATGCGTGGCTGTGACGCGAGCACGCCGACCGCCCGCCCGTCGATGCGCGCCAGGCCGCACACGATCTCGCGCGCATACAGACGCTTGACCTCGAAAAACGAGTCCGCGTCGATGAGCCCGCGCACGATGGCCATGACGTCGTAGCCCTGCTGCGGCTGCTCTGGGATGACCGTCGTGATGTCGGCGGCATCGGCTGCCGGAGGCGCCGGGACCGCCTGGGGGGTCTCCCCCCGCCACGACTGGGGCATGTACGACATGTAGCCGCGAGCGGCGGCGATCCCCTCCTCCTCCGTGGGTACGAGCACGTCGCCGCAGCCGCTCACCGAGCAGTGCATTCGCGCGCCGCCCATCTCCTCGAGCGTGACCTTCTCGCCGACCACGACCTCGGCCATGCGCGGCGAGCCGAGATACATCGATGCGTGCCCTTCGACCATGATCACGAGGTCGCAGAACGCGGGGATGTACGCGCCACCGGCGGCGCTCGGCCCGAGCAGCACGCACACCTGCGGCACCTGCCCCGACAGCCGCACCTGCATGTGGAAGATGCGGCCGGCGTGACGGCGTCCGGGGAACATCGCGACCTGGTCGGTGATGCGTGCGCCCGCCGAGTCCACGAGGTACAGCAGCGGGATCTGCAATCGCTCTGCCGTCTCCTGGATGCGGAGGATCTTCTCCACCGTGCGCGCTCCCCAGGAGCCGGCCTTGACCGTGGGATCGTTGGCCATCACGGCGCAGGGCCGGCCATGCATCACGCCGATCCCGGTGATGACCCCGTCCGCCGCCAGCTCGTCGCTGTCACTGTTGGCAAGAACTCCGTCCTCGACGAAGTCGGTCGCCGGATCGAAGAGCAGCTCGATCCGCCGCCGCGGCATGAGCTTGCCCTGCTCGGCGAGCTTGCGCCGGTGGCGCTCGGGTCCACCGCCGCGCGCTCGCGCCAGCCGCTGCTCGACGCCGTCCGCGTGCGCCTCAGCCAACCTGCGCACGCGGTGCGTCGCTGACCAGCGGCGCTCCCGTCCAGATCCCGGCGCGGTACAGCTTGCCCGGCAGGTCATGACCGAGAGCGGTCGCGAGCTGCGTGGCGACGTCCACCAGCGCGGAGAGATCGGCGGAGAACGTGGCGCCGAGCGACTGCAGCGCGCGCAGCGCGTCCTCGCTGCAGACATTGCCCGTCGAGCGCGGCGCGAAGGGGCAGCCACCGACACCGCCGACCGAGCCGTCGAAGCGCCGCGCGCCCGACTGGTAGGCGGCCACGACGTTGGCGACGCCTGCGCCGCGCGTGTCGTGCATGTGAAACGCCAGCTGCGCCGGCGGGACCACGCCATCGAGCTGTTGACACATCTCGACAACGGCGCCGGGGGTGGCCACGCCGATCGTGTCCGACGGCGCGATCTCGTCCACGCCGGTGGCGACGAGCCGCCGGCACAGCTGCACCACGCTGTCCGTGGGCACCGACCCTTCGAACGGACACCCAAAGCTCACCGAGAGCGCGACGTCGATGCTGCATGACGCGGCGTGCGCGTCGGCGACGATGGTTTCGAGGTCGAGGAGCGACTCCTCGACCGAGCGGTTGACGTTGCGCCGGTTGAAGCTGTCGGTCGCAGCCACCGTGTAGAGCACATTGCGCACGCCGTGCTCGAGCGCGAGCTCGAGACCGCGATGGTTCGGAATGAGCACGCGCACACGCGACATCTGTCCGGCGTCGAGTGCGCGCAGGACATCGGATGCATCCGCCAGCTGCGGCACCCACCGCGGCGACACGAACGACGTGGCCTCGACGCGTGAGCTGCCCGCGTCGAGGAGTCCGCGAATCAAGGCAAGCTTGGTGTCGGTGTCGACCGGTGCAGAAACGTTCTGCAAGCCGTCACGCGGCGCCACATCCGTCCAGAACACGGTGCTCGTCGTGGCGTTCATCCCGATCGCGCCCAGCGTGCGCCTCGCGGCCCCGGTACACTGCGCACAGGCATGCCGCGGTTCCGACTCGGTCCGTATATCAGCAGCACGTTCGAGGTCGAGGACTGGCGGGCGTTCCGTCTGTGCGGCATGGACGAGGTCGGCCGCGGCGCGTATGCCGGTCCGCTGGTCGCCGCGGCGGTGGTGCTCCCGCAGCCCTTCCGCCATCCGCTGTTGCGCGACAGCAAGCTGCTCACCGCGCGACAGCGCGAGCTCGTCGACAAGGTGATCCGGCGTCGTGCACTTGCGTACGCCATCGCCGAAGTCAGCGTCGAGGAGATCAACTCGCGCGGCCTCGGCTGGGCGAACGTGGAGATCTTTCGCCGCCTCGTCGACCTGGTCCAGGCCGATGGCTACTGCTGCGACGGCAAGCTGCGCATTCCTGCATCACGTCCCGTGCACACACTGGTCGGCGGCGACAATCTTGTGCCGGCCGTGTCCGCCGCATCGATCATCGCCAAGGTTCACCGCGACGCGATCATGCGCCGTATGCACGAGCAGGCTCCGTACTACAACTGGGCGTCGAACAAGGGATACGGCGCCGCAGAACATCGCAACGCGATTCGCGACCACGGGCCGCATGCCCTGCACCGTCGCGTGTTCCTCGCCTCGGTGCTGCAGGGCGAGCTCGACCTCGGCTCAGTTGGCGCAGGAGCAGGCGCCGCCGCAGGCGCAGTCACCGCCACCGCCTGAGGCCATCGCCATGTCTGCGGAGCCGGAGGTCAGGGCCACACGGCTGATCAGCGGCATGCTGTCGCGGCTCTCGCAGAGCGGGCACACCGCCGCCAGTTGCCGGTCGGCTATGGGCCGCAGCACCTCGAAGACGCCGCGGCAATCGCTGCAGAAGTATTCGTAGACGGGCATGGACACAGCGTAGCGCGACCCTCGCGGTCGCGATACCTGAATTTGACTCGACGAACATCTGTTCGCTACACTACTGCCATGCGGAACCTCGAGTTGCTCCTCCCGCTGGAGGACGGCGCCGCCGGTGAGCTGGCACATCAGCGCATCGATCATCTCCGCGGGGTGCGCGGCATGGACGAGGCCGCACTCGTTCGACTGGGCCGCTCTTTCCCCTCGCTGGGCGCGATCTATTCGGCCACTGAAGCAGAGCTCAGTCGCGTCGTGGGACAGGTGGCGGCCGCGCGCATCCGCTGGTTCCTTGACGCGCCGCTCGACACGCGACTGCTGTCTGCGCCCGCTCGTGTGCAAACACCGGCGGTCCGCGCCGCCTAGAATCAGGGTTCGGCAGCCGGTGGAAGACAGGGCGCAGAGGTGATTGCACGCATGAGTGATCGGTCATGAAGAAACGCCAATCGCGAACGGCGTTGCTCGAAAAGGACCTGGTAGAGGCGGGGGCCAAGGCGGCTGACACCATTCAGGATCTCGCAGAGCAGGCGTGGGCGCTGGCACGTGACGTTGGGCGCGTGGCCTCCCCCGCGGTGCAGCAATCCGCCGAGAGCCTGGCACGAGCGCTGGAACGGGCCTCGGAGTCGAGGCTGGCCAGGGCTGGCAATCATCAGGCGTCGGAGGCGACCCTGGCAGCTCGCGCGCGGCTCGCAGACGCGTCGGAGAAGTTCGCCGACGTGGTCCGCCCGAAGGCGAAGAAGGAGCACCACCGCATCCGCAACACCGTCATCGGCCTTGCGGCCCTCGGCGGCGTCCTTGCGCTGGTGCAGTCGCCGCTGCGCGCAAAGCTCACCGAGCGGCTCTTCGGCCCGCCGCCGGAGGACGAGCCCGAGTCGATCACGCTCCCGGGCGCCGAAGCACGCTCGGTTGATGACATGCCACCCCCGCCACCCGCCTCGGCGGAGTACGGCAATGGCGTTCCGTCCACGACGGGCGCCGGCGTCGACTCGACGCCGGGCTGACGGCGCCGAGTCACATGGCGGACCCCAGGCCGGGCGGACGTATGCGCCCCGACGATCGCGCTCGGCCCCCAATGGGCGGACCACCCCCGCGCCCGTTCCGCCCAGCTCCTCGTGCGGAATTCGGACAGCCGGTCAACCACACCCTGCGCCTGCGCGACGGCGACCGTGAGCTCGAGGTGAGTGGGTCCGCTGCGTTCATCCGCCAGGTCATCGACGACATTCCCGACCTCTGGACGCGCATGCACGGGCAGCGCCCGGCTCAGCCCTCCACCATCCGCATGCCCCGGCCTCCGGGGGAGGCGGCGCTGCCGGCCGTCGCGGACGACTGAACAACACGGCATGTGGGGACACTGACTGCGATGGGCGCGATCATCGACGTCAGCGACGCGACGTTCGACCACGACGTCATCGCGCAGTCGGTTACGGCGCCCGTCGTCGTCGACTTCTGGGCCGCGTGGTGCGGACCGTGCCGCTCGCTCGGGCCAACCCTGGAGGAGGTGGCACGGGGCGCTGAGGGCGTGACGCTGGCCAAGCTCGACGTCGACGCGAACCCTCGCAGCCAGCAGCGCTTCGGCATCCGGGGCATCCCCGCGGTCAAGGCGTTTCGCGACGGAAGGGTGGTCGACGAGTTCGTCGGCAACCAGCCGCGACGTTCGATGGAGCAGTTCTTCGGCCGCCTGGCGACCCCGGTGATCGAGGAGCTCCCGGCCGACGAGGCTGGGTTGCGCGCGCTGATCGAGCGCGCCCCGGAGCGCAGCGACGCGCGCCGCGAGCTGGGACGCCGGCTGATGCGGAGCGGACAGCAGGAGGAGGCCGCCGAGGTGCTCGCCCCCGGCGCGCATGACCCGGCAGTCGACGGGCTGCTGGCCCGCACCGAGCTCCTGCGTGACACCCCTGCGGCGCTGCCCGGGTCGCTCGCCGTCCCCGACGGCGCAACCGAGATGACGGTCGTGCCGGACGTTAT
>JBOHUE010000185.1:0-23802 GCA_050734185.1 Candidatus Dormibacteria bacterium
GCGTTGCCGTGGGCGTGAGGCCGGCGCCCTCGTCGGCAGCAACGGGCGGCTCGGGCGGCACCTCCGCCGGCGGTGCCGGCGGCTCTTCCACGCGGCGCGCAGGCAGCACCGGCGCGGGGCGGGGCGCCACGGGCGCCACCTCGCTCTTCACGGCACCGTCCGTCGCAGGCGTCATAACGGAGCGGGAACGTCCGTCACCGTTGGTCGCGCCGGCCGCGATGCGCGCCAGCGTGGCACCCACCTCGACAGTGTCGCCCTCGGCGGCAACGATCTCTTCGAGGCGTCCCGATGCAGGCGAGGGGACCTCGACGTCCACTTTGTCGGTGGTCACCTCGACCACCGTCTCGCCTTCGCGCACCGTGTCGCCGACTGCCTTGACCCAGCGCGCGACCGTGCCCTCTGTTACCGACTCCCCCATAGCCGGGAGAGTGACAGCGACCGAATCGCTCACTACTCAGATGGTCGCACCTTCACGGGGCGTTCGGGCCCCGTGTGACTAGATTGCGCCGCTGGTGAGCCAGGGAAGCGCTTCGGCCATGGGGCGCACCAGCGCCTCGAGGTGACGGCGGTCGAGCGTGTCGCTGACGGTCACGCCCAGGGCTGCGGCGATGAGCGCATCCTCCGCCTTGTGGCCGACGGGGCCGTGCTCGGCGCGCCAGGCGACCATCGGCTCGCCACGCTCGGTGAGGCCCAGCAGCCGGTTGCGGAGCTCGTCCCACTCGGTGACGCGGCCGAGAGACTCGAGCTCGCGCATCGCCTCGCGCTCGCCCTCGCGCAGCCTGCTGTCCGCGTGACGGTCCCACCCCACCGCCACGCGCTCGATGCCGGCGGGTGAGAGTGTGCGGGCGTCCTCGAGCAGGCGATCGAGTGAGGTCTGCCCGGGCCGGGCGCCGTAGCCTTCGGGATCTTCTGTTGCGCTCACCCGCGCAGTCTCGGCGAGCGGCGGTCCCGCGCGCAACTTCCGGCACCTCCTACACACACGTGTGGTAGTCTGCTCGTTGCCGGACACGGTCCGGCCGGCCGGAGGGGCGACCGCAGCTCACAACCGTGAGGTGCCGCCATGTCGCTGCTCCGCAATCGCGTCGTGCTTGCCACAGGCGTTGTCGCAGCCGTCCTCGCCGTCGTCATCGCGCTGCATGCATCGTCGCAGGCGCCCGGGTCAGCATCCCTCGCCTGGGGTCCGGCGCCGTCGCCCTCGACCAGCGCTCTCGCGTCGCCCACAGTCGGTATGCCCATCGCGCCGGCCACGCCGGCTCCGGCTTCCTTGTCACCGCTGGGCGGGCTCCAACTTCCGCTGTCGGCGCTCTTCACGCAGCTCAACAGCGAGACGCGGAACAGCGCGCTGGGTCAGTACTCGATCCTGCAGGAGATCGGCGACGCCATCCGCGAACACATCTCGCAATTCCTGACGTCGGTCACTGGGGGGCGTTGATCTCCGATGGCTCGGGAGGCGCTCCCAACAGCTGCGCCTCTGCCCCCGCGGACGGCTGCGCCGGCTGCGCGGTGGCCGCCTCGCGGCGCGCGCGCTCGTCGGGATAGATAAGGATGTTGTCGACGGTGACCCAGGCGGCACCGGCTGCGAGGGCGCCGACCGGCGCTGCGAAGATGATCAAGTTGTGCAGCCACAACCACACGGCTGCGATCAGCAAGGCGAGCGCCACCGCGAAGCCCAACGCCAGCTGGGCGGCCTTCATCCGACCAGCCTACGGGATACAACGCCGACGCACAGAGCGCGTGCGGGTGAAGCATCAGCGTCCTTCAGTTGAGCTGGGCGGCCTCGCGCCGGTTTCGCATGAGCAGCAGGGCGATCGCCGGCAGCAGCACGGCGGCGGCGCCCGCACCGAGGTCGAGAGCGACGGACGCAACGATCTGGTTCACGGTCGGCCCCACGGAGTAACTCAGGTCGCACCCGTCGCAGGTGAACGGCGTGGTCCAGGCGTGCACCTGCGCGACGAGCGCGTTCCCAATCGCCGCCGCCGCGGCGACGCCGCCGAACACGATGTGGGTGCGGAACAAGCGCCGAAGGCGCGTGTTCGGCGATGACAGCAGCGCGACCGCGAGGAGACCCAGCGTGACGAGAAGCGCGCCGGACGATGCGTAGCCGAAGCGCATGACGTAGTCGATGCCCAAGTCGGAGCGCCAAGCCTGAGCCTCCAGAATGAAGCCGACGCCGAGCACCCCAAGTGCGAGTTCGACGCACGAGATGATCAGCACCGCAATAGGTGTCTTGACGACGCTTGCGACCCCTGCACCGGCAGTGCCGGCGGGAGCGGATGGGGTGACCATGTCGACAGCCTCCTTGACCGTGAGTGATGTCGACAGCGTCGTGAGTATCGGCTCCCGACGCATCGGGCGATTCCCCCGGAACCGCACAGGGTTAACCCGGGCGCGCGCATGCCGGTGCAGTCCAGCTTTATCGTTCCGGCGTGACGTCATGACGGCAACGCGACCAGAGGTGCGCTACGCGCGCAGCGGCGAACTGCACATCGCGTACACGACCGTGGGCAGTAGGACGCGATCAGTGAATCAGGTCGTGTTCCATGGCGAAGAGCGCAGCCCCAGCGCGGGTCGAACGGCCGATCTTGTTGTAGATGTGCTGCACGTGGTGTCCCACCGTCTTCTCCGCGATGTGCAATCGCTGGGCCGTCTGTTTGTTGGAATGGCCCAGGCACATCTCGCGAAGTATTTGTAGCTCGCGCTCGCTCAGGCCCGCAGGCAGATCCGTCCGCACGCGCCGGCGCGCATGGCCCGCAGCCTCGAGCACGCCTTCGGCGGCATCGCGATCCAGACGACCGGCGTCGACCTCGGCACGCAGCTCGCGTGCCGCATCATCCGGCGTTCGTGCTGGCCGGTGCGGCCGCTCCTGGGTCATCGCCTGATAGGCGTCGGCGGCGGCGAGCAGACGCGCCGCGGTCGAAAGATGCGCGGCGATGCTGCCGCGGTGGTAGCCGCTGCCATCGAGGCGCTCGTGGTGCGCGGACGCCAGAGGCGCGAGCGCGCGCAGCTGCGGAGCGCGATCGAGGATGCGGTCGGTGTGATAGGGATGCAGCCGCACGCGTTCCGATTCCGCCGTTGTGAGCGGTCGCGCGGCATCCCACACGCCATTCGGGATCGCCACGCGCCCCAGGTCGTGCAGCAAGGCGGCCCGGCGGATCGCGGCGACGTCGGGTTCGGGCGACCCGCCCGCTCGCGCCGCGGCTTCTGCCAGGGCTGCCACGCCGGTGGAGTGACCGGTGGTGTACACCGATTTGAGATCGGTGAAATCGGCGAATGCGCGCGCCAGGTCGTCGACCCTCGTCGCGGCGATGTGCACGCGGGGCTCCGGCTCGGCGTCGAGCACGGCTTCGTACATGGGCCCCGACGGCAATTCGGCGAAGAGCTCCGCGGCGTGCTGCAGAAACGCGTTCGCCACATCGGGGTCGTAGCCGGCCCCGCGACGCTTCTTCACCGCGGCGACGCACGCGTCGAGCCCGCCGACACGCTCGAAGACCTCGGCGTCGTGCGCCACCGCGACCACACGCACGGACAGCTCGATCTGGTCGCCCTTCAACCGCGACGGTCCGCCCTTCCCGCTCCAGCTCTCGAGCGTCTGACCCAGACCGGTGACAACGTCGGGCGAGAGGTGCATCCGCCGCGCGAGGCTGACTGCGGCTTCACATTGCGTGGCCGCGATGTGCTTGAACCGCTGGTTGCCCTCGCGCATCATCGCCGCCACCAGCGCGGCGCGCTGGCGCAGGGGCAACCCCTCGCCGACGTGGCGGATGAACGCCGCCATAACCTCACTCATCGGGCTGTTGGCGAAGACCACGGCGTGGGTGCGCATCGCGATCTCATCGCCGCCCACGTAGGTGGCCCACTCGTGGGCGTGCGACGTGCAGCCGATGTGCTGCAGCAACGCCAGGTAATAGATGTCGCTCAGCGTCGCCGCGTCGCAGTCGAGTCTGCGTCCGAGGACGAGAGCGAGAAGGCAGGAGCGCATCGCCTTCTCCATCGGCTGGCCCATCCCCAGGTCCGTGGCCAGCGACAGCGCGGTGATCAGCTCGGCCAGCCGCAGCTCGCTCTCAGCGCTCTGCATCTCCCCTCACATTCTCTCCACCCACGGGGCGCGCCATTCGGGAGCGGCGAACGGCTGCCCGAAATAATCGGTCTCTCTTTGGATCCTGCCATTCGCAAGCTCGAGCACGTGCACACCATGAGCGATCTCGGATCCGTAGTCGATCGTGGTTTCGATGATCCACAGGCCGCCCGCACCGATCAGCCTGCGCAGGCTCGGCGTCCGAGAGGTCGGGTAGGCATTTTTGACGGCTCGAGAGTTTGCCTTGCCGCGGATGCGCTCGCCCGACTGGGGCCATTCCTGCACGTAGCCGTCGTCGATGAGCCGGTCGTGCTCGTCCCAGTCCTTGGCCGCAACGGCGGACCAGAACTGCTCTGCGACTCTGCGATTCTCGTTGTCTGTCATGCGACGCGCGCGGGGGCGATCGAGGACGAGATCTCGAGGGTCTTCTGCAACTGCCTGGGGAGCACCTTCGTGCCCATCACTGTCAGCATGATCCCGACGAGGCGGCCCTTCAGTCCCCGGGCTCGGCGATGGTTGCGCACCTCGATATGGCTACCGCCATCCGGGCGCGGCGTGACGCGGAGCTCCCACGTGCCACCGGGTTGGAAGGCATTGGATTCCTGCACGGTCGCGCGCACCGTGTTCGGCTCCGTCCAATCGTAGGCCTCGCGCGCCCAGATGCCGCCGAAGATGGCGCTGCCCTCGGTGATGTCGGCTGTGGTCGACGACTGCGCGTGCACGCGGTACACCTGCGCGTCGATGCTCGGCCAGTACCGCGGCCGCTCCTCGCTGAAGTTTGTCGCGACGGCCAGAACGTGCTCGGCCGAAAGATCGCTGTCGATGCTGAAGTTGATGTTTGCCATCTCGCTCTTTCTCGTTTCTCTGCTTACTCGGATGCCGCGGGCGCGGGGACGCCGTAGTACAGGACCTCGTACCGTTCGACGGTGGGCTCTGTCGTGGCGCCGACGGTGCTTGCGCCCCCGCGACGCAACTCGCTTGCCACGTCTTCGCTCGCCGCGAGCGCTTGCGCGCTTTCCCAAAAGGTGAGGCCGAGGCTACGGCCGTCGTTGCGGTCGACCAGCAGCAGTGCACCGAGGAAACCCTCGACCTGCCTCATCGAAGCGACCATCGTCCGATAGGAGGCGCCGTTGTCCGCCGCAGCCTTCGTCGGGTCCGCGGTGATGCGCGATGCCCTGACGTGCATGGTGTGCTCCTTTCCCCCTGCGGGGCCCGGCATTCGGCCGGTTCGTCGTCCGCCGGCCAGTCGCCGGCAGCGCCGTCAGGTTCGGCTGTTCGGCCCGCGCCCGCCATCGGGCGTTCGCCCTATTTCTGGGTTACGGAGAACTGACCGGGTGAGCGTCCAAGCATCGCGGCCGTTGCCGGCGCGTTCACCGCGTCAAGGCGGCGACGATGCGGTCGCGCGTCGGCAGGTCGAGGCGGCACATCGCGCCCTCGAGCTCACGACGTCCCATCACATCAACGCCGTTCACCAGGATGGTCGGCGACGGGTAGTCGCCCTCGCGCTCCTCGATTGGTGCAGCGATCCCCAACTCGACAAGGCAGTCGCCCAGCAGCGCGCGTGCCGCATCGGCGTGCGGACAACCGGGGGTGTGCAGCAGTTCCACGCGGACCGCGTTGGTCGGCGGGTTCATCGCATTGACCCGCGACGCGTCGATGCATCGTCAGTCTCGAGGGCTTCGAGCAGCGGGCAGTCGCGCTCGGTGCGGGGCATGTCGCACGTCGCCACGAGGCGGCGGAGCGATGCCTGCATCCCCCGCAGACTCACCATTTTCTGTTGGAGCTCATCGAGCTTCTGTGTTGCCAGGTTGCGAGCCGCGTTGCAGTTGGCCGGCCCTCCAGCGGCAAGCTCGAGCAGCGCCTCGACCTCGTCGAGGCTGAAGCCGAGCTCCTGTGCCCGTTTCACGAATCGGACCACGCGCACGGCCTCGAGCGTGTAGTCACGGTATCCAGACGGCCGGCGCGGAGGTTGCTGCAGCAAACCTCGTCGCTCGTAGTACCGAAGCGTTTGGATGTTGACGCCTGACTGTCGCGCCACCTGACTCGTACGCACGCCTGCAGCTTAAACCCGGTACCGCGGTACCGAGTCAAGCCCCTTCTCGAGAGTTTTGACGTCCTACACAATCCTGTGGTAGTCTCCGTTGCAACGGCCTGCACCGGGCGCGGTCAGAGGGGTGACCGCCAGAACGCGCTTCTGGAGGAACCCCCCGTGGATCAACTGCAGTCGCTCATCAACAACTGGATCCTGCTCGCCCAAGGTTTGATCGGCTCTATCGGCGCCCTGGCGTTAGCGATTGGCGAGTGACCACATATGTCAACGGAGCCTTCTACGTCTCCCGCGACTACCGCAGGCATGCACAACACCGCCACCTGGCGAACGTTGATGCCTCGGCCGGTTGCGGCAACGCCTCCACCCGGCGTCGACAAGACTCCCAGATGTGAACCGGTGATCATCGCTTCCGTCGCGACTGAGCCATCGTCGACGACGAGAGTCCGCCCGCCCCGGTGGGCTACAGCCAAAGATGGTCGCTCTAGACCGGGGCGGTCACCACGCGGGCGGGTCCAATGAACGCGGTTGAGGCACGCCTATGTCCGTGACCGATGCAAGATGCGTTTTCGGGCAAGTCCTCTCTCCGAGCCCGCTCCGCTCGTCGGCTCGTTGCCCGAGGGACGTGACGAGCGCCGGTTGCAGCCGGCGCGCTGTCCAGCATGAGACAGCGCGCCGTACATGACATGCTCAATGTCTACCCCACAGCAGTCAGTGCGGAGGCGCCATCGCCGCCATGTTGCGGCCGATCACCTCCATCGTCTTGCGCAGCTCGGCGGCGGGACTGAGTTGCAGGGCCTCGCAGTCCTCCGTCGCCTCGGGGGCATGACCCGGCGGCATGTAGTACGTCTGCCCCGCCTCGATCGTCTCCTCGTGGTCGGCGTAGCGCACGATCACCCGTCCCTTGAGCAGGAAGCCCCAGTGCGGGCACTGGCAGAGGTCATCGGGCAGACCTCTGAGCAACGGCCCGAGGTCGTTGGGCGGAAAGGTGTCCCAATCGACGGTCATCTCGCCCCACTCGGCGGAACGGAACTCGTAGGCATCTCCCATTTCGGGCGGATGGGCGGGAAGCTGGCGGCGCGTGGCAGCGGGCATCGGTCTCTCCTTGGGGCGGTTGGCGGGGCACCGCAGCCGAGCTGAGGCGCGAACTGCAAATGACCGTACAGCCCCGCTTCCGCGACGTCATGGGGACTTCCCCCTAGGTTTCGGTGGTCTCCCAGTCGCGAACAAGCCCGTGCTGCATCGCGAACATCGCCGCCTCGGCGCGCGACGAGATGCCTATCTTCGAGTAGATGTTCTCGATGTGGTTTTCCGCCGTCTTGGGCGAGATACCGAGCGACACGGCCAGCGCGCGCGTCGTGCTACCTCGCGCAGCGAGTGCGAGCACCTCGAGCTCCCGCGGTGTCAGCCCGGCAGGTGCGCTGGGCTTGCGTCGCACGCGATGTCCGGCCGCGGCGAGCACCGCGTCGACCGCGGTGCCGTCGAGCTCGCCCTGCCGCGCCGCCTGGCGCAGTGCGGCGGCGGCGCGTTCGCGATCCAGCGCCGGCCGGTGCGGCCGCTCCTCGAGCATGGCGTGGTACGCGTCTGCCGCGGCGAGGAGGCGCGCCGAAAGCGGGATCGCTGCCCCGGCGATGCGCCGCGGATAGCCGCCGCCGCTGCTCCGTTCGTGCGCTGCCGCAGCGATGCCGGCGAGGGGCGAGAGGCGACTGGCGCGGTGCAGGACGCGGTCGGTGTAGTACGCGTGCAGCCGCGCACGCTCCATCTCGGCCTCGGTGAATTGACCGGGTTTATCCCACAGTGTGTTGGGCACGCCGTTGCGACCGATGTCGTGCAGCAGCGCGGCGCGGTGCAGCTGGATCACGTCGCGCTGCGGCGTACCAGCAGCGCGCGCCGCTGCGGCGGCGAGCGACGCCACGCCGCGCGAATGGCCGGTGAACCACGGTGACTTGAGGTCGGCGTAGTCTCCCAGCAGGGCGAGTGCGTCGTCCAGTTCGGCCTCAGTGAGCGGCTCACGCGCAGTTGGCTGATTGGAAACCACACGGTCCCACGCGGATTCGGCGTCCACGCCGTCGAGCACCTCGCCGGCGGCCGTGCTCCATGCCGACACAAGTGCCGGGTCGAACGATGTTCCGCTGAACTCCTTGGCGCGCGCGACGCTCGCCTCCACGCCGCCGGTTCGGTCGCGCTCCTCGACCAGGTGGGCGATGTGGACGATGCGGATCGGCAGCAGCAGCTCATCGCCGCCGACGCCGCGAGGGATCCCCTTGCCGTCCCATCGAGTGAACGTTTGGCGCAGCGACGTAACCACCGCGCCGCCGAGGCCGAGGCGCTCGGCGAGTCGCACGCTCACCGCACAATGCGCGAGCAGCGCCTGCTCCAGCGACGTCATCCTGGACGCGATGAGCCGGATCGAAACGCCCGCGCGACCGAGTGGACCGCGATTGCTTCCCGCGCGGCTGAACATGTAGCGCATCTGGTGCAGCGTCGACGCCGGGACCGAATAGAGGCCGCCGCGGAATTCGATGTCGTCGCCAAACATCTGCGACATCTCGTATGAGATCGCGGTGCAGCCAGCAATCATGAGCAGCGCCACCCAGTAGGTTGCATCGCGGTCTTCCTGCGACGCACCGAGGCGGTCGGCGAAGCGCGTGGCGATGAGGCATGAGCGCAGCAAATGCTCGAGCGGTTGGCCAAGACCCAGGTCGGTCGCGAGTGCGATCGCCGCAACCACTTCGCCGAGCTCGACGCCCGAGCTCGCTTCGGCGGAGGCAGGCTTCACGGTGCTCATGAGACCCAAACCGTACGTCTTGGCCGGGCCCGCCAGGGTTGCGCGCCAGCACCCGGTCGGACCTCGGTTTGTCACCTACACTAGTCTGTAGTACCATTAGCGCGTCGGCCAGCGCCGGTGCCAAGCCTTCCGTTCGAAACCGGCACAAATGACGCGATCTGTCCGTCGCTCAAGTCAGCGCGGCATCGAATCGGTAGCTCAAGGCTCAACGCGCCATACGAGACCCGCTTCGGCGCGATAACGACACCAGTTGCCGGTAACGACATTGCGCTCCAGATGTGCAGCAAGCTCTGGGGCCGCCGGACGCAGCCGTCGAATTGCATCGTGAATACGAGCGGACACCGCCTTGCGAGCACGCTCTGCAGAGTCGGGACTCCGGCGCCGGCGACCTCCGAGCCCGGTGACGCGCCTGAGCTCAGCGGCGACCAACTCCTCCTCGGCGCCTAGCGCCGCGACCCGACCCAGATCGTTTGTCGCCTCGGCTGCGACGCGCGACTCCTCGAGCTCTTGGAGCGCTCGCCTGTATTGGCCGATCGCCGTGTGGTCGGCCAGATCGTCGGGCGCCG
The DNA here is from genome assembly GCA_050734185.1 of Candidatus Dormibacteria bacterium. Taxonomy (GTDB): domain Bacteria; phylum Chloroflexota; class Dormibacteria; order Aeolococcales; family Aeolococcaceae; genus JAFALX01. The sequence goes on from JBOHUE010000185.1 coordinate 9,477, forward strand.
CGGCCTCAACCTGTGCCTCACTCAGCTCGAGCACGTGCACCTCCCTCCCGGGTTGTCGCACGAGGATGGCGAGGTCGCGCCACCCCTTGACATCGGGAAGCGTCGTTGTGGTTGACCTGTAGGTGATGCTCCAGGATCGCTCACCTCGTCGCAGCACGACGTCGTCGCGCAGCCCGGTCGTGTCTGGCTGTCGGTGGCGCCAATCGCCGAGCGCAGCTTCAGCGGCGGTCTGCCATGTCTGCGCCCCCAGACGCTGGTAGACGGCGCGCACTCCGTCGAGAAGCGCGACCGCTTTCTCATCGTGACCCAGACTGCGCGCGACGACGGCCGCGCTGTGCGCATGGCAGCCGGCGAACGCCACGACGGCGCCGTTGACACCACACGAGTAACCCAGTGGTGTGAGGTCCGTCAAGAGCCGGCGAGCCACGTCTGTGTCGCCCAGAGCGGCGGCGGCGTCCGTGAGGTTGGCAACGTACACCGACCACAGATATGAGCGATCAGCTTGCCACCCGCCGAGCTCGAGGACCGTGTCCAACTCTCGGCGAGCGGCGGCGAGATCACCAGCACGCGCGTTGAAGCCCGCGGCCACAGCATGCGCGTGAACCGGCGCACCCGTCCACCACTCCACGGCGCGCTGCGCGAATGCATGCTGCTCGTCCGGGTCTCCACGAGCGCGGATGAGCTCCAGACGCTGCGACATGCGCACGTTTCCCGCGTCAGGCTCACCGATGCTCGCACCGAGCTCGGCAGCACGTTCGATCCCGTCCTCAGCCTCGTCGAGGCGACCATCGAGCAGCGCCAAGGCGGCTCGCCGCGTCGCCTCGAAGTAGCGATGACGCGGCTGACCGAGGATCCGCACAGCGTCGAGGTAGGCCTGCAGTGCCGGCCGAAATGCCGCCGATCCCGTCTCCAGCAATGCGTTGGCCGTGAGCAGCAGTCCCTCTGCCTCCAGCTCCGGATCCTTGAGGCCGCGAGCGAGGCTCGTGATCTCGCGAGCCACACCTACGCGCTCGGCGCCGGCTCCAGGTGTCCAGAGGATGTCGTGATGGGCGAGCAGCGCGGCGGCCAGAGCAGCTTGATCGTTGCTCGCGCGCGCCAGTGCCAGCGCATCGCCGCTGAGCGGCACAGCGCGCGAGCGGTGCTCGGGGATCGAGTGATGCAGCTCTCGGGCCTGCATCGCCGTGAGCCGCGCCCGCAGTGCTGGCTGGCTCTCTGGAACCGCCTGTCGCGCGGCCTCCAGGACATCGATCACCTCGTCGCGCGGCATTGCGAAGCGAGCGCCGAGTCGCTGCACGCCAAAGGCCACCGCTGCGAGCCGCCCATGGTCACCGAGCTTCTCGGCTCGCGTGCGTGCTCGGGCCAACAGCCGACGTGCATCGTCCGGATGACCCGCCCGTCCTGACGCGTCAGCCTCGGCGACGAGAAGGTCGAGCCAGGTTCCGTCGTCAACGACGACGCCGGAAGCCACCAGCGCTTCGCGCAGCCGCGTCAGATGACCCGTCGCCTCCTCCAACGCCAGCTTCGACTGGTCGGCGGCGGCCGCGGCCAGCGCCCACCGCAACGCGGTGTCAGGTCCCGCGAGGGAGACAGCCCCGGTGAGATGCCGGGAGATCTCGCTCGGCGGCACGTCTCCAATCCTCGCCTCGCGCGCCTGCAGGGCGACTGCCAAACGGTGATGAAGGTCGCGAGCCGCGGTCGTCGTGAGTCCATCGACAAGGGCCTCGCGAAACAGATCGTGCGCGAAGTGCGGCGCTTCGGGACGTCCGCCCAACACTCCACCTCGCATCGCTTCGCGGATGGCCCCGTCGACGGCCTCAGAGGTCATTCCCAGGGCGTCGGCGGCGACGTCGAGCGGGGGTTGATACCCGAGCACCGCCGCCGCCGCGAGCAGCCTGGCCGCCGGAGCGGAGAGGCGGTCGCACCGCGATCTGATGGCGTCACGGACCGCTCGTGGCATGCCGCGCGTCACATCCTCCGGGAGAACCTGTGCCAGTTCGCGTGCAAACAGCGGATGCCCTTCTGAACGGCGGAAGACGTCGGCGGCCCACTGATCGGCCCGCTGCGGGCCGGCGACGGAGGCCACGAGCTGCGCGATCTCATCGGCGTCCAGGCCTCTGAGGTGGATGTGGTCGGAACGCGCCGTCAGCGAGTTCAGCACGTCCGCCGTCGGTGGCCGGAGTTCGTCGTGGCGGAAGGCGCCGAGTAGCAGCACCCCCGGTCCGGGTGGCGTCCTTGCGAGAAAGTCGAGCAGTGCGAGCGACGAGGTGTCAGCCCACTGAAGGTCATCAAGCACCACGATCACGGTGTCCCTCGCCGTCGATCTGAGCCATCGTCGCACGGCGTCGAATAGTCGCAGTCGCTCTCGACCCACGTCGTCCAATAGGTTGTCCGGAGCAGACCCGAGCTCAGGGACGATGTAGGAGAGCAGCTGCCGATCGTCCGCGTAGACATGAGCCCCCGACGTGGCGAGAACGGGCATCAATCCACTGAGCGCCTGACTCCAGGGCCAGAAGCCTGGTGCTCCTGGGGCGTCCACGCACGTCCCCCAGCCGAGGGCAACGCCTTCGGCACGGGTCACCATCTCAGCAATCAGGGACGTCTTGCCGATCCCCGCCTCGCCGCTGACGATGACGGGGCTGGGCCGACCGTTGCGAGCCGTTTCCAGCGCCGACAGCAGCCGCCGAAGGGCGCCGTCGCGTCCCACGAAGGGCCGGTGTGTCTCAGCCTCCACGCTGGCATTGTCCTGCGGCACAGCCGCCTGGCGAAGCGCCAGGCGTGATCTGGCGTCCGGCGCCTTGATCTAGCGCCGTACCGGGTGAGGATCGTCGACCTCGAAGATTAGGAGAATCGGCCGTGATCACCTTCGACGCCGTGCAGTACAAGACGACAACTCGCCGGCAATGGGAGGACGCCGCGCCCGCCTGGAATCGGTGGGGTCCCACGCTGGAGGCATGGCTCGGCGAGGCCACCGAGAGGATGCTCGACGCGGCTCGCATCACGACCGGCGCGCGAGTGCTGGATGTTGCGGCCGGGGCTGGAGGCCAGACGATCGCGGCCGCACGCCGCGTGGGTCCGACCGGGCGGGTGCTCGCTACCGACATCTCGCCCGCCATCCTCGAATATGCGTCTCGCGCCGCGGCCCGAGTTGGGCTGGCCAATGTCGAGGCTCGCGAGCTCGATGGTGAAGCGGTCGACTCGCTCGGGCCCGACGCGTTCGACGCCGTCATATCGCGCATCGGACTCATCTACTTCCCAGACCAGGAGCGGGCCCTCTCGGGCATGCATCGCGTGCTGCGGCGGGGCGGTCGCCTGGCGGCCGTCGTGTATGCCACCGCCGACGAGAATGCCTTCTTCTCCCTCCCCGTCTCCATCATCAGGCGCCGCGCCGAGCTGCCTCCGCCCGCGCCTGGCCGGCCTGGGCCCTTCAGCCTGGGTGGACCGGGCGTGCTCGCCGACACCCTCGCCAGTGCTGGGTTTTCGGACGTGGCCGTCGATGCCGTCGATGCGCCGCTGCGCCTGCCGACTGCCGCTGACTGCGTGCGATTCGAGCGCGAGTCGTTCGGCGCGCTGCACCAGATGCTCGCGGGAGTTCCTGAGGCCGAGAGGGGCTCCGTGTGGGAAGAGATCCACACCGCGCTGTCTCGCTTCGAAGGCGACGGTGGCTTCGCGGGACCCTGCCGTCTGCTCGTAGTCGGCGCGACGAAATGAGCACGAGCCAGCGCAAGGTGAAGGTGGCCGCGGTGCAAGCCGCGCCGGTCTTCCTCGAGCACGATGCGACGGTCGAGCTCGCATGCGATCTCATCGACGAGGCCACCGGCGCAGGCGCCCAGCTCGTGGTCTTCCCGGAAGCCTTCGTCCCGGGATATCCCGACTTCGTATGGCGGCTCCCTGCGTGGAGCGACGGGGACTGGTACCGCCGCCTGGCCGACAACGCGATGACCCTCTCGGGACGCGGTGTCGAGCGTCTCACCGAGGCGGCGAGGCGCGCCGGCGTCTGGGTCGTCATCGGCATCAACGAACTGAGCGCGAGCGGCACGCTGTACAACACGTTGCTCTATCTGTCACCGGAGGGTGAGCTCGCCGGTGTGCACCGCAAGCTGATGGGCACCGGCGGCGAACGCACTGTGTGGGGCCAGGGCGACGGCTCGACCCTGACCGTCATCGACACCCCGTTCGGCAGACTTGGCGGTCTCACCTGCTGGGAGAACTACATGCCGCTGGCGCGCATGGCGATGTACGCCCAGGGTGTCGACATCTACGTCGCACCCACGTGGGACTGCAATGAGGTATGGGTGTCGACCCTGCAGCACATCGCCAAGGAGGGCCGAATGTACGTCGTCGGAGTTGCCGCGTGCCTGCGTGGGTCGGATGTCCCGGTCGAGCTGCGTGGGACCATATACGGCGGCGACGACGATTGGATGTGCCGCGGTCGATCGGCGATCGTTGGCCCGGACGGAGACCTCCGCGCCGGCCCGCTGATTGACGAGAGGGGCATTCTCTATGCCGAACTCGACCTGGGCCACGTCCAATCCTCCCGGCGCGAGTTCGACCCCATCGGTCACTACGCGAGACCAGACGTCTTCAAGCTCAGCGTCGACACCACAGCGCGTCCCGCTGTCGTGTTCACCACCGAGCCTGCTTTGACCACAACACCGACTGACGTCCCTTCATGGGACATGGCAACAAACGAGAGCGACGGTCGAGAGACGCTGACCAGCGTGCTTACGAGCGATCGCGCTCACCAATGAGGGGATCACCATGTCGCTTCCTGCTAACAAGACCGACGGATACGTGCTCCACCCCGACGCGGGCGAGGCACACCGTTCGTTCGTCGGCGGCGGGAGTTTTGTCATCAAGACTACTGCCGAACAGACAGGGGGTAAGTTTGCGGCCGTCGAGTTCTGTGGCCCAAAGGGCTTCGGATCGCCCATCCATGTCCACCGCGACGACGACGAATTCTTCGTGGTGCTTGAAGGTGAGGTTCGGTTCCGGCTCGGCGATGAGGATGTCGATGTGGGCCCGCGGTCCTTCGTATACGGCCCCAGCGGAATCGCACACGGCTTCACGATGAATTCCGACACGGCGCGCGTGCTGCTGTTCTTCGGCCCTGCGGGCGTCGAGGAGTTCTTCCGCGAGGCCGCAGCGTATGTTGCAACCATTCCTCCAGGCGAAGCGCCGGACCCGAAGGCCATGGGCGAGATCGCCGCCCGTCACGGGCAGCGGAACGTAGGTCCGCCGATGCCACCGAGAGGTTGAACTGGCCGTGGCGAGCGGTACCCGGGCCGCGTTCGCGTCGAAGGCCACCGCGTGGCGTCGACCGCGGCTGGCGAAGGGGACATAGCTCGTCTCCGCGACATCGGCTGATCCCTCGAGCCAGTACGGGATCTCCTGCCACGCTGCCTCCGGGATGGCACCGATCACCGCGTGCAACGGACGGCTCACGCGCACCATGATCGAGTAGCGCACATCCGGCCCGTCCACACGCCTCGACGAGCGCGCGCGTAGAACTCGGCATCGGCGCGAGACACCGTCTCGGTGACGAAGCTGGCCGCCCCGCGGCCGCTGGAGGCAGGGCCACCACGCAGCCGCGAGTGGTTCGGAAAGTCCCGAGCAAGCGAATATTCTGGTTGGAGTACTGATCCCGATGGGCCCGCTAGTGGATTCTGGTGGGATCTCTCTTCACAGCGCTGGATGTTCCTGGAGCTCGGGGAGACAGGACTCGAACCTGCGACCCCTGGCCCCCCAGACCAGTGCTTATTTGGCGGCGCAGGGTCGAGTTCAGAATGGTCGCTTTCGTCGGGATTTTGGTTGGAAAGAGCACTGCACCCCGCATGTTGGAAACGGGCGGAATCAGGTGGACTCGGGTGGACGACTCGGTTGGGGGACGTGCCCGCGCGACATTCGCACGCGTCGCCAGGGTTAGCGATTGGCGAATTGCCGAATATCTGAACAGACATAAGGCCGGAGCGTTTGGATTGCGCGCGCCCCGGTTCCCGCCCTTTGACCACGACTCAACCTCGGGTTGCGGCTCTCCCGCTGCATGAGGGAGGTGCTCACGATCCTGCCCATGCCTGCAGCAGGCGCTCGGCGCCGTTGATCAACTCGGCGACGATCTCGGCTGCGGGTTGCACGCGTTGCACCGCGCCTACGGACATCCCGGCGTAGAGAGCCATTTGCCTCGATGGCGCCGGTGGTCGTCCGGTTGGGAGGTGGCGGAGCGAAGCGTTGTATGGGCGTCGTCGATGCACCGTCGTGCAGCTCACCGACAACGTCGCCCTTGAACGCGTTGGCCGCGTCGACGCATGACTTCAGCGTTCTGTGCGGAGCGTCGGGCCACCCCGCCCAGAACGTCGTGGACAAGACGGTTTCTGTCTCGTCTGCCTCAATCAGCGCCTCGACGTAGCGAGGATGCGCTCCAGACTCTGCGCTGGCCACGAACCGCGTTCCAACCCGCACCCCTGCCGCACCGGTGGCGAGCGCGGCTGCCACGGCTCGTGCGGTGCCGATGCCGCCTGCGGCGACCACGGGCACCTCGACGCTGTCGAGGACATGGTCGAGCAACACGAAGAGAGGCAGGCTGCCACGGACATGTCCGCCGGCTTCGATCCCCTGGGCGACGACGAAATCGCAGCCCGCATCCTCGGCTGAGCGGGCCTCCTCAGCAGAGCCAACCTGCCAAGCGGCGAGCGCACCGCTTCGGTGGACCCGCTCGACGAGGCCTGGATCCGGCTGCCCGTAATGAAACTCCACCACGCGCGCTCGGCTCGCTGCCGCTTCCACCACTTCCACGTCGACGAACGGGATCAGGAAGTTGATTCCAACTACCCCAGAGGTCTGTTCTGCGAGCCGATCGAGCACGCGCGCGGTATCCCTCGAGGGCACGACCATGCCGAGGCCTCCGCTGTCAGCTACCGCGGCGGCCAACTCCGGCGTGCCGACCTGGGCCATGCCCGCCAGCTGAAGCGGGATGCGACAGCCGACCAGCCGCGTAAACGCTGTGTCTAGCACGGCGCCATTCTCGTCGCGCCTGCTTCCTTGACTAGATACACAGATATGTAGTAGTCTCCGCAGGTCGGGACAGCCGCCGACGCGGTCAGAGGGGTGACCGCCAGAACACGTTTCTGGAGGAACCCCCCGTGGATCAGTTGCAGTCCCTCATGAACAACTGGATCCTGCTCGCTCAAGGGCTGATCGGATCCATCGGTGCTCTCGCGTTCTTGGTGGCGTTCATGTACAAGATCGTCGCCGTCGATCCGCACAGCGTCGCCGAGGCGAAGAAATGGATCGGTCGGATCGTCTTCGGCACGATCGGCGTTGAGATCGCCGGCACGCTGACCCACGCGCTGATCGCCAGCGTGCCATCGTCGATTCACTGACGCCGCGTCGTCGATGCCGTCGCCATCGTCGATCGGCCACGCGCTCACGGATCCGCTGGGCGCGGTGCTGCAGCTGCTGACCGGGGTGCTCGCGCACGTCATCTCGACCGCGCGCATCGACCTCAACGGCGTGTTCACGCGGTACCTCTTCACCACCGTCGATCCGTCGAGCGGGCGTGCGCTGACGACGAACGCGAGCCTCGTGCACCTCAACACCACCATGACCATCGCCGCCGATGCGCTGGTCGGGGCGGTGGTCCTCTATTCGACGCTGCGCAGCATGTTCGAACACCAGAGCATGCGACCGCGATACACGCTGAAGGTGATGTTGCCGCGGCTGCTGGCATCGATCGTGCTGGTGCACGGATCCATCTACTTCATGCAGATGGCGATCGACCTCAACAACGCGCTCGGCGCGGTGGTGACGTCAATCGACGGCGGACTGAGCCTCGACCGCCTGCCGTGGTCGAGCACGTTCGACCCCGCGTCCGTGCAAGCGATCCAGGTGACGCAGGACCTCTTCCACGCACTCTTCGCCGTGGCGCTCGTTATCGCGCTGGTCATCCTCGCGCTCTCGTACGTCGTGCGCACAGCACTCCTCGAGGTGCTCATCGTGCTGGCGCCGCTTGCGGCGCTCTGCACCGTGCTGCCCGACACGCGCTCATACGCGCGTCATTGGCTGCGGTTGTTCGTCGTTACGGTGTTCATGCAGGCGGTGCAACTCGTCGTGCTCCGCGTCGCCACCACCGCAGGCTTCGCAGCGAGCGACGGTATTGCGGCGAGCCTGTACGGTCTGGCCACCCTCTGGATCATGCTCAAGGTGCCGGGGGCACTGCACTCGGCGAGCCATTTCGAGTCGCACGCCAATTCCCTCGGGCATCACGTCGAGCGCGCGGTGCACCGGGCGATCGCGCCGCCGCGGCGGGCCGCCCGCCGCAGGGCGTCGACATGAGCCGCGCCGTCATCGTCATCGCGGCGACGTTCGCGCTGTTCGCCGCCGCGACCGCGGGCGCAGCCGGCGTCACGCGCACGGGCGCCGCTGCCTCGACCTCATTCGTGAAACCGGTGGACGGCGCCGTCGTGAGCCAGGGCTTCGGCTGCACCGATGTGCCCGTCGAGCCGGTCGATGACGACTGCCCTGGTGGTCACTGGCACTCGGGCATCGATCTCGCTGCTGCAACCGGAACGACGGTCGTCGCGGCGGCGGCAGGCCACGCACACGTGATCGTGTCAGCGACCGGTTTCGGCCTGCATGTCGTGATTGATCACGGCGCGGGGCTGCAGACCCTGTACGGGCACCTGTCCGCGGTCACCACCGCCGACCGCGACGAGGTGGCAGCGGGTCAGCCGATCGGCGCGGTCGGCTCGACTGGCAACTCCACCGGGCCGCATCTCCACTTCGAGGTCGACCGCAATGGCGTCGCCGAAGATCCTCGCGGCCTCGTACCGCTGCCGTGAAGCGCGCCAGACAATGGCGTCGCGGGAGCTCCTCGTGCCCGCTGCCGCGGCCGTGACGCGCGCCGGCGCGACCGGCACACCCGGAGCGATACCGTCTGCGGAGGCGAGCCCGATGTCCTCGGAGCGAGGAACGAGGCGTGGGTCTCAGCGGGGTCTACTGCGTGCGTTCTCGCGAAGCGGCGTACCGCTGCGGTTCAGCTCCCAGCTGCAGGTGTCCGCCGCGACTCCTGCCAGACGAGCCAGATGCGCTGCAGCGCGGTGACGTTGGTGAGCACCGCCAGGATCCACAGCGCCCAGATGAGCAGCGGGGAAACGATCAGTCCGATCACGGTGATGACCACTCGCTCGGGGCGGGCGAGGAGCCCGCCGTTGCTCTCGAACCCGAGCGATTGCGCCCGCGCGCGCACGTACGAGACCAGCAGCGACCCCGCGAGGGCGACCATCACAAGCATCGGCTCGAGCGTCGCGTGCACGCGAAACAGGAAGTAGTAGAGCAGCGCGATTGATGTGAACGCCTCGGCGTAGCGGTCCACGGTGGAGTCGAGAAACGCGCCGTAGCGTTGCGTGTTGCCCGAGAAGCGCGCGAGCGCACCGTCGAAGATGTCGAAGATGCTCGCGAGAAAGAGCACGACGCCGCCGGCGATGAGGTCGCCAAGCGCGATGAGCACCGCCGACCCAAGGCAGATCGCGAGGCCGAGGACGGTGAGCGCGTTCGGGCTCAGATGCAGAGCACGCAACACCGGGGCGGCGTGCCGGGCTGTGGCCCTAACCCAGTTCTGGAATATTGCCGTGAACACTGTCAGCCACCTGCTGCGTCGCGGCGCGGTCGCGCGCGTCCGCGTAGACGTTGAGCACGTCGTTGACGACGCGACCCCAGTCATATCGTTGCGCCTTGGCCAGCGCGGTTCGTCCCATCGCCCTGCGCCGCGGATCGTCGTCGAGCAGCGTGCGCAGCGCCACCGCAAACGCTTCCGGCCGCTTCGGCGGAGCGAGCAGGCCATCCTCGCCGTCACTGACGACCTGCGAGAAGCCCGGGATCGCCGAGGCCACCACGGGCACACCGCTCGCCATCGCCTCGAGCAGCACGATGCCGAAGCTCTCACTCCCCGTTGCGGGCGAGCAGAACACGTCTGCCGACGCGAAGTAGCGCGGGATCATCTCGCCGGACACGTAGCCGTGAAAGCTGACGTCGGGAATGCCCAGCGCCTCGCATTGGCGCTCGTATCCCCAGCGCATCGGTCCCTCGCCGACGACCATCAGTCGCACGCCGGCGCGCTCGCGACGCAGCATCCCGTACGCCTCGAGGAGCGTCGGAAACCCCTTGCGCGACTCCAGCCGGCCGACGAACAGGATGGTGCGCCAGCCGTCCTCACGCGCATGGTCGATCGGCTGCAGCTTCGGGTTGAAACGCGCGCAGTCGATGCCGTTGGGGACGATGCGGTAATCGCCGTCGAAGTAGCGCGACACGAAGTCGCGCGCAGGCGCGCTCACCGCGATCAGCGCATGGAGCCGGTGGAAATACCGCTTGAGGAACGGACGCCCGTAGTAGTAGCCGAGGTTGCTGCGCGCCATCGCGTGAAACGTGCCCACGTTGGTGCCGCGGTTGAAGCGGAGCACGCTGAGCGGCAGCGACGGCACCAGCGGCTCGTGATAGTGGACGACGTCGAACTCGGACTCGTTGAGCAGCGCGCGGATGCGCCGCACCATGTGGAACGAGAGGCTGATGCGGGCCACCGATCCGTTGCTCCGGACCGCCACGCTGCGGCCGAATCGGATGTAGCCCGGAATGCCGTGGTCGTCACCGACGCGGCTCGATGGCGCGAGCACCGTGACATCGTGACCGCGATGCCGCAGCTCGTCGGAGAGATGGCGCACATGCTCGGTCACCCCGCCGGGGTGCATGAAGTCGTACGGCGAGACCTGGCAGATCTTCACGTCGGGCGCAATGATGCAGCCTAGCGACCGGGCGGGTCGGTCCAGATCGAATCGAGGACGTGCCACTGGTCCGGGTGTTCGCGGATCACACGCTCCACGAGGGCAAGCAACTCGAGTGCCGTGCGCCGCACCTCCTCGTCATGGGGCGCCTCGATGGAGTAGCGGATCTCTGGATATGGCACGCCGCGCACGCGCCGCCCATTGCGATACAGGATCACCGGCACGATCGGGGCTCTGGCCCGGATGGCGATGTCAACGACTCCGATGGGCATTGGAGCGGGCGCGCCGAAGAACGGCAGCAGCGGTCCGTTGCCGATGAGGTCTCGGTCCACCGCCATGGCGACGTCGACGCCGCTCTTGAGGCAGCGGAACACCTCGCGCATCGCCGCGGCGCCGAGACGCCGAGCGGTGTTCGGGTCACCCTCACGCATCGCGGCAGCATCAATGGGGATGACCTTCACGCCCTGGTGACCGCGCCCGCCGATGATGCGGTCGAAGAGTTGCGGCGGGCGCACCACCTCGGCGAGCAACGCCATGGGATGCCCCATCGCGTTCCAGGCAGCGAGGCCTGCTTCCCAGGACCCGTAGTGGATCGACGCGATGACAACACCGGAGCCGCCGGCGCGTCTGTGCGCCACCGTGTAGTTATCGAAGTTCTCGATGTCGACGCGGGCCGGCAGGTCGGTGCGATTGGACGACATCGACATGACGTCGACCCAGCTGTGCGTGAGATTGCGGAGGTTGCGTCGCACCGTCCGCTTCAGAAGGCGCGAGCTCGCGTTGGGGAGGACGTGCGCCATGTTGTCGCGAAGCGGGGTGAGCCGCCCTGGCATAGTTGCGACGAAGAAATCGGCGACACGGTCGCCGAGCCAGTACGCCACGAACGTGGGCAGCACGCCGACCAGCGCCTCCGCCCCGCGATAGGCGTAGTAGGGCAGCATGTCCTGGCGCTTCCGCCACCAGCGGCGCGTGAACGGGAGCGTCAGCGGACCCGCGAGCGCCCGCGCGCCCACGCCCTGCCCCATACGGGGCTTACCCGCCGAGCGGCGGGACCGGAACCACTTCGGCGCTCTCGGTGAGCGCGTCGTGCTGGGACCGGCCGTTGCCCGTGTGCGCCGGCGCCGGCCCGGCGATGAAGTCCTCCGTCATCTGCCGCGCCACCGCGTCCGTGAACTGCTTCGGCGGCGACTTCATGAAGTACGCGGACGGACCCTCGAGAGTCCCACTCAAACCGCGATCGATCCCGAGCTTCGCGCAACGCACCGCGTCGATGACGATGCCCGCGCTGTTCGGCGAGTCATGCACCTCCAGCTTGAGCTCCGCGTTGAGGGGCACATCGCCGAACGACCGTCCCTCCATCCGGATGTACGCCCACTTGCGATCGTTCAGCCAGGGCACGTAATCGGACGGGCCGATATGGATGTGCTTGTCGTCCAGTGGCTGATCCAGCTGCGAGCGCACGCTGTTGGTCTTGCTGACCTTCTTGCTCACCAGGCGCTCGCGCTCCAGCATGTTGAGGAAGTCGGTGTTGCCGCCGAAGTTGAGCTGATACGTGTTCTCGATCTCGACGCCACGCTCCTGGAAGAGCCGAGTCAGCACGCGGTGCAGGATCGTCGCGCCCACCTGCGACTTGATGTCGTCGCCGATGACGGGGCGCCCTACCTTGCGGAACCGGTTCTGCCAGTAGTCCTCGCGGCCGATGAACACGGGCATGCAGTTGACGAACGCGCAGGGCGCGTCGAGCACCTGCTCGGCGTACCAGCGCACGGCCTCCTCACTGCCGACCGGCAGGTAGTTGACCACCACGTCGGTGCCGGTGTCCTTGAGGATCTGCGAAATGTCGGCCGTGGAGCCCGGTGCCTTGGTGATGACCTCCTTGAGGTACTTGCCGAGGCCGTCGTGGGTCATGCCGCGCTGCACCGGGACGTTCAGCGTCGGTACATCGGAGAACTTCACGGTATTGTTCTGGCCGCTGAAGATCGCCTCGGACACGTCCTTGCCAACCTTCTCGACGTCGATGTCGAACGCGGCCGAGATCTCGATGTCGGAGATGTGGTAGCCACCGAGATCGACGTGCATCAGCCCGGGGATCTGCGTGCCCGGTTCGGCGTGCCGGTAGTACTCCAGCCCCTGCACGAAGGACGATGCGCAGTTGCCCACACCAATGATCCCTACCCTGACCTTGCTCATGACGAACCCTCAGTGATCTGGTTGTGCGGACGGCGGACCGCTGCCCACTGCGGCGCCGTTCCGGATGAGTCGCGAGAACTGATCGATGTGCGCGGTGATGGCCTCGAGGTCGAGGCGGCAGAACACCTCGCGCCCGTCGCGACGGGTGCGAATGATCTGCGCCTTGCGGAGGATGCGGAGGTGCCAGCTCATGCGCGGCTGGCTCACCTGGCAGTAGTCGGCGAGCTCGGAGACGCGCATCTCCGGGGTGCTGGCCAGCTGCTCCACGATCATCAGCCGCGTGGGGTTGGCCAGCCCTTCGAAATGGACGGACAGGTCGTACGCGCCGGCAGCGATGCTGCCGGGAAGCGCGAGCCGGGCCCGCCGCTGCGGTCGGTTCGACCGGGGCGGCGCCACGGCATGCATAACCGAATCTTTCATAAAGGCTCCGTTATGTATCCTAGCCGAGCCGCGTCGCCGGACGCAAGCCGGCCGATCAGTCCGAGCCTTCGCCGGACTCCCTCGCGCCCTCGTCGGTTCCGGTCGCCCCAGGGTCGTCGCCGTCGCCGAGCACCACGCCGATGAGGCGCAGCACCAGCGCCGTCACGAACACCACCACGGCGAATCCCGCCGCAGCGAGAACGGCTCCGATCAGCACACCGGGGACATCAAGTAGCACGCGGCTCCTCATCCTATGGTTCGTACGATGGAGGACGTGTCCACGCCGGCCGCTGCCACGCAGACTGACGCCGACGCGGACGGCCGCCTCGTGTTTCGCGCCCGCCGGCCGGCTGCACTGGTCTTGCCGCTGGCGCTCGTCACCGAGACCGCGGGAGTCATCTGCCTCGTCGTCGGCGCGACGATCGGCTGGTTCATCGTCGCCGCACCGGTGGCCACGCTCGTGGTCACCGGGATGCTGTTCCGGCCAACGCTGGAGTTGACGCGCGAGGGCCTCCTGCAGCGCCAGTACCCATTCACCAGCCTCACGCGCTGGGAGACGATCGCCGGCGTCGCCGTCGTGCGCGCCGGCAACCGCGAGATCCTCGCGTACAAGCTCGTCGACGGCGCACCGCCGCCTCGGCGACAACCGGCGGCGGCGATGCTCCGCGACACGGGCCTGCCCTACGACGGCGGCTTCTTCGCCGACGCGCTTGCGGCCAGCAACGACAGGATCCTGGCGACGATCGAGTCGTTCCTCGAGTCGCCCGAGCGCCGCGAGTCGCTCCCCGCCGCGCGCCGCTGAGCGGTACGGCGCGCGTCGAGCACAACGTCGAGCGTCGCCGCCGCGACAACTGACGGCGCAAACGCCCGCGCGCGATCCGGGTTGCGGCTCGCCGCGTCGGCGCGCACTCCCTGCTGCAGCGCGCGCAGCACCGCGCTCGCGAGGG
>JBOHUE010000186.1:0-7853 GCA_050734185.1 Candidatus Dormibacteria bacterium
CGGCCGCGGCCGCGCCGGTTCCGCAGCCGAAGGAGCCACCGCCTACTGAGGCTCCCGGGCCGATCACCGATCGGGTCAGCGCGCCGCAGACGCAGATCGGCTTCACCGCGAAACGTCGCTGGACTGACGGCCGGGAACTCTGGTGATGACGATGGGTGCGGCCGAGCAACGGTGCGAGTGCTGCGACCTGCCTACCTACTCGTGCGGCAAGGCCAAGGAGGCGGCGCAACGCCACGCCCAAGACGCCGAGCGCCGGGCGCTGGTCCGGGCCGGGTGGATACCGGCGCATTACCGCGGTTTCTGCGTGCGGTGCGGACAGCCTTTCAACGCCGACGCGTTGATCCGCTACGCCGGTAACGGCAGTTGGCGTGCCGAGTGCTGCGCGGACGGTGCGCCGTGACCGACGAGGCCCGAAACCGGCGCTGCCGCCGGTGCCGGAGGTCGACACCGACACGTCCGCGCCCCGGCGGCGGTACCGGCCACGCCGGCCGTGGGCTGTGCGAATTGTGCTGGCAGTGGCTGTCCCGCCACGGCGAACTGGTCGACTACGAGCGACTCACCCGGTCCCGTGACGATCTGCTCGACGACTACGTGCTGCTGCGCGCGCAGGGTCACGATTGGCGGCAGTGCGCGGCCCGACTGGGCATGAGCTTCGCCGCGTTCTCGCGGGCAATGCACCGGGCTCGCGCCGACAATGACCCGCGAGCGGGACGCATCGGCGAGACCTGGCCGCCCACCGCGCGGGTGCGTGCATCGTGAACACCATCCAGCCGTCCTATGTGCTCGGTATCGACAGTGCGCTGCACCGGACCGGCGTCGCGGTCATCGAGCTCGTCGACGGCGCGTGCCGGGCCCGCACCGATGTGCTGGCCACCGCGGCCCGGGACAACTCAATCCCCGAACGGCATCGCCGGATCGCCGCGGTCGGTCAGGGTGTCGGTGTGTTGGCCGGCAGCCGCGCGCAGCTCGCTCTGGTCGAGGCGCCGGCGTTGGACGCTGACCACGGCAACGCGTGGGACCGCGCCGCGGTGTGGTGGTGGATCGTCGGCACGCTGCTGCACCGCGAGATCCCCGTCGCGATGATCGCCCCGACCACGTTGAAGAAGTGGGCCACCGGCCGCGGCGGGTCATCAAAGCATCCGGTCGAGAAGGCCGACGTCGTCCGCGCCATGCACGCCATGTGGCCCGGTGTGCCGTGCACAGCCAACATTGCCCGCCACAATGAATGTGACGCGCTCAGTATGTCGACCATGTGCGCGCAGTTTCTCGGATGGCCCGTTCCCGTCCGATCCTGGCAAGGCGATTCGCTGGCGGTCGTCAAGTGGCCTGTTGGAATCAGGCGAGGAGCGTCGCGATGACAGTGTGCAGCATTGTCGAATGCGAGTCGAAGACGCGCAGCCGCGGTTACTGCGGTAAGCACTACAAGCGGTGGAGTCGGCATGGCGATCCGAATTGCGTCGCACCTGGATACGAGAACTGTGGCGCTGATGCAGCGACCCGTCTGGCTGCTTACACCGAGCAGCGCGGCTCTTGTGTGGTCTATACGCGCGGCAAGCCGAGTCGCAGCGGTCACAGGCTAATTGCTCACCGCGGGAAGGACCGTGGCGTCCATCGGGTCGCCTGGGAGCTGGCCAACGGCCCGATCCCTGTCGGCATGTGCGTGCTTCACCACTGCGACGTCCCGTCATGCGTGAACGTCGATCACCTGTTCCTCGGCACGCTCGCCGACAACAACCACGACCGCGATCGCAAAGGACGCCAGGTCGCAGCCAAGGGTTCCAAGCACGTCCGAGCGAAGCTCACCGAGTGGGAAGTCCAGCAGATCCGCGAGCGACATGGTGCAGGCGAGGCCATTCTCGCACTCTCCCGGGAGTTCAGTGTCTCGCAGCGCGCGGTGCAACTCGCGGTACGTGGTGAAACCTGGCAGCACGTCCGGACTCCGGCGTTAATGCCCACGGCGGAACTCGTCGAGAAGTACCGCCCGAAACTGGCCGAGGATGACATTCGGGCGATCAGGGCCGCTGTGGCGAGCGGCGCGACCATCACAGCTACAGCAAAGCGGTTCGGTGTAGCGCGTACCGCGATTGCCAACATCGTTCACCGTCGATCCTGGAAGTCAGTCGCATGACCCAACGCCGCCGCGTGTCCATCCGCCTCGAACAGCTGGTCGACCTGCACTCGCGGCCGCCGGATGAGTTCTTCACCGACTGGCGCTGCCGGCTGTGCCATCGCCGCTCCGGCGCCGTCGACCGCGAGACAGCTCTCAACGACGCCGCCACCCACCTGCAGACCGACCACCGCGCCGCCGGTGGCGTGAAAAGGAAGTGATCGCAAAATGCTGCACCGAGACTGGCCCCCGCCGCCCGACGAACCCAAGACCGGTCTCGTGATGATCGAGGTGCTGGCCGCGTTCCTGCTGCTGCTACTCGCCCCGCTGGCGGCGTGGTTCGTCGCCGCGCTGCCCGGTTCGCACCCGTGGGCGGGCGCCGTGTGGCCCGCCGGGTGGTCCCTGGCCGTCGTGGTCCTGTTCGTCGGCAACTTCGTCCGCGAGCGGAGGTCTCATCGATGAGCGAACACACCGAGCAGCCGCGACCGACGCCGCGACCGGGTGTCCCGAGCGTGCAGGCCGCGGTGCGAGCGGACCTCGAGTCACGCGAGCAGCTGGGTATCGAGCGTTACGGCACACCGCTGCAGCCCCACAACGGCCGGGATGGTCTCACCGACGCCTATGAGGAGGCGCTGGATCTCACGTGCTACCTGCGTCAGGTTCTCATCGAGCGCGACGGCCGGACGCAGGCCGAGCTCGATGAGGACATGCGCGTCGATGCGGACCTGCTCAACGACGTCATCCAGGAGGCGTGCCCGAGGTGGATGAGCGACGACGCCGCCCGTGAGCTGACCGAGGGCGTCCTGGCGGACCTGGCGCAGATGCAGGGCGTGACGGTGCTGCACGGTCCTGACAGCGAACCGTGGACGCCACCCGCGAAGCAGTCCGCAGTCGATACCGCGGTCACCCAGATCGTCGAGCAGCAGCAGCAGATCTCCCACCTCGAGGATCAGCTGCGGGCGACCGGTGTCGAGCGTGACTGGTGGCGTGCTCGCGTCAACGACGTGCAAGGCAAGCTCGCGGATCTACTTCACGACGATGGCCGCGAAGCCGAGCGGCAGGGCCGGTCATGATCCGGGTGAGTCGAAAGAGTGACGTCCGTGACGTCGCCCCGCTCACGCCTGAGCTGACGCCGGCCGCCAACCACGCCGCCGTGTGCGCGGTGCTGAAGTGGGCGGTCCGAACGTCGGGCGTGTCCCGCGTGGAAATCCAGGACCTTTGCGAGGAGCTAGTGCTGGACCAAGAGGAAGCCCGGATCCACGGCCAGACCCAGCGCCAGGCGCAGTGGACGGCGATCCGGGATCGGGCCATCGGAGTCGTCGAGGAGGCGATTCGGGAGGTCCGCGACGACGTCGGCACCCGCAAGGTCGCCGAGACCGCCGTCGACGACCTGCTGGCGCACCGTGACCTGCTGGCTCAGATGGCGGCGCTGCCATGAACGCGGGCGAGCGCCAGGCCTACGCCCTCACCCATCCGCTGAACCGAGCCGACATCGGACAAGATCAGATCGCCGCTTTGCGATCCGTCGACCCGTTACCGGGCGGGAACCTGTTGTGCTCGATCCTCGCCGTGGACCGTTGAATGCGTCTCAACGACGGCGCGCCGGTCTGGCACGCGAGCATCAGCATCAGAACACCCGACCTGCGGCTCGTGCGGTCCGCCGGGGTGGCCGAGCGACACGCCGTGCGGCTGCTCGCTGGCGTTGGCAACGACCGCGAGTGGTGGTACTGGAATCCGGCCGTCGCGGTTGGCCATCTTCGGGTCGGTCTCACGCCGGCCGAGGTCGCCATGTTGCCGGAGCTGCCCGCCGAGCACGACGCCGGCCCGTCCGGACCGGAGCGGCGTCGCACACCACCTAGGGGACGTCAATGAGCTACGACATCGACCTCATCATCGACACCGGCGGACCCGAGCCTGCCCGTCTGACTAGTCGCAACCAGACCAGCAACGTCTCCTGCATGTGGCGCCACGCTGGCGCTGACCTCGCCGAGTTCGATGGCCGTACCGCTGTCGAGGCCCTACCGGCGCTGCGCATCGCGATCGCCGCCATAGAGGACGATCCGGGCACCTACAAAGCGATGAACCCGGCGAACGGCTGGGGTGACTACGACTCGTGCCTGGAGTTCCTGCGCGAGCTGGTGAAGGACTTCACGGCGCACCCGAAGGCGACCGTGGTGGTGAGCCGGTGAGCCAACTCGAGTGTGGTAATTGCGGTCGACCAGTGGCCGACGGCTACCCAATCTGCATCCGCTGCAGCAGTACCCTGGCCGAGACGCTGCGGGGCGCACCCGAGCTCGTCGATGACCTACTCGTCACGTTGAGCAAGCAGGACCGGCTCGCCAGCGGCGCTGGGCGCGGCGGCCGCACCGAGCAACCGCTGCCGGTGCGCCTGGACATCCCTGACGAGATCTGGTCGCTGGGCAACACGCTGACCACTTGGGTGCGGGAGCTAGCCGAGATTAATGGCTGGACCATCGACACCCGTCACCTCGCCCGGCCCATCCGGGGCAACGCGCTCGATGCCGCAATGTCAGCTAGCAACCGACATGATCAACGCTGCCAGTTGTCCGACCTGCCGCCTTCGATGTGTGCGCACTGCCGCGGTGACCAGCTGCCTGCCGAGGTGGAGCCGGACTATCAGGTCACGGTTCTACGGCCGCCTGTGGCGCCAGTGCTCGGCTGGCGGCCGCCGACCGCGCTGGACAGCCTCCGGTTCGCGGCTGGCTGGCTGGCCGAGCACATCGGGCACTTGCGTCGCCTGCCCGCCGCCGAACAGGCCCACGACGAGCTCACCGACGCGATGACGGCCGCGAACAAGGCGTGCAGTGCACCGCCGCTGCGCGTGTTCGTCGGTGCGTGCGAGAAGTGCGAGGCCGATCTGTATGGCTGGCCTGATCACCGCGCTGTTCGCTGCGGTCGTTGCGGCACCGAGTATCGCGACATGGCCGACCGCTGGGACGCTGCGTTGCTGAAGCTGCGCGGCTACCCGGCCACGGCCGCTACTATCGCGCGGTTCACTGGCGAGCTCTATGGAGTGCAGGTCAATCGCAAGGCCATCAACCTGTGGCACCACCGTCGTAAGATCACCGCGATCGACCACGACGACCACGACGATCCGCGCTTTCGCATCGGTGACGTCTTAGCCCTTGCGCGTCAGAGCGTTGGCGCACTTTCTCGCATAGGTTCGTAGGGTCTTGACCACCTGAAACGGGCGCGCCTGAGACCCCTTCTTTGCGCGGTGGATGACTATCTGCAACCATGCGGTGCAGTGGGACGAACTGTGCCCGCTTCTGGGGTCGCACTCCCAGCGTGTGGCCGGAGCCTCAGGCTCATAGCTGCATAGTTTCGACTCGGCCCCGGCTCTCGTGGTGGTGAGCCGGGGCCGACTTTTCGCTTCAGCGGGTCGTTGTCCTCGCGTGTGCCTCTGCGCCGCACCGGTCCGACTTTTCCTTCTCACCGCCGCGCTCGCCACCTGTCTAGCGCTGCTGTTCGCCGAGCTCGTCGCCTTCCTGGCGATCGTGGCGCTCATCGCGCTGCCCTAACGAAAGGCAACTACCGAATGCGCAAGCTCGCTGCGACTCGATCCCGTCGCGCCACACTGCTCGGCGCAGCGATCGGCATGTGCGCTGTGATGCTCACCGCCGGTGCTGGTGTCGCCGCCGCGAGGACCTACGACGATCCGGGGCAGGGCAACAACGGTGACGACCTGGGGGGCGTGGGTCTGGTCCTCATGGTTCCCGGTCAGACGGTGAGGGTGCACGTCGATGCGCTGACCGGGACGGCGGCGAGTGTTCCGGGCGTTGATTCGGGTGTGGCGTTGCTGCCGGGACAACTGGCCCGGGTGACCGCCACCGGCACGGCCAGCTGCTCGCCATCTGTGTCGCTGGCCACGTCGGTGGGGTGTCTCAACACCGACGCCGACGGTGCGGCAGCGACCGCCGGTTCGGGTTTCCTCGCACCCGGACAGCCGAAGTACAGCCTCGTCGGTGAGGTCGGCAGCGGTCCGGTGCGGTTCGTGGGCACCGGACCGAGGACCGTCGGGGGTCGCGGTGAGCTGCTGCTGGGCTACAACGACGACTTCTACCCCGACAACAGCGGCGGATTCGACGTCACGATCAGGACCTGCACCGTGTTCGCGTCGGTGCTCGGCCTGAACACCTGCATCTTCCTCTGAACCGGCGCATGGAGGGGGGAGATAGGCGTTGCCGCATTTCCACCGACACCCGGCGAACATCGCCCGCCATGATCGTCGAAACCGCACCGACCGGCTCGTGGACAGTTTCGTCGCCTGGTTCGGCAGTTTGCGGTTTATCGCTTATCAGACGGTCATCGTCGGCGCCTGGATCGTCCTCAACATCGCCGCGTACGCCCTGGCGTGGGATCCCTATCCCTTCATTTTGCTCAATCTGGTCTTCAGTACCCAAGCCGCGTACGCGGCGCCGCTGATCCTGCTGTCGCAGAACCGCGCCGCCGAACACGACCGGATGCGCGCCGAAGAGGACTACGTCACCAACAACAAGGCCCTCGCCGAGCTCAAAGCGCTCCGCAGTGAACACGCCGACCTCCGAGCCATCGTCGTCAGCGTGGCCGCCCGCTCGGAGAAAACGCTGACCACCGACACCCGGCCGCGCGGGTAATGGTCAGCAAGGGCGCCGGTCGCCAAGGATCCCGCTGGCGTCGTGCACAAGCGCAGTGCATGGCCGACGGTGAGACACACTGGACGCCATGCTGGCGGTGCGGTCAGCCCATCGACTACGAATTCACCCGCAGACACCCGCGGCATCGCCTGGCCGGCACCGCGCACCACATCATCGGTCTGCAGCAGGGTGGTGACCCGTTGGACACGTCCAACTTGACCCCAGCACACCGTGGCTGCAACACCATCATGAGCAACCAGCTACGCGGTCTCGCCCGCGTCCGAGCGCGTCCTGTCGTGCCCACATCATCCCGACGCTGGTGAGCACGTAGGGTCACCGCGTACGGAGAGTACGCGCGTCATGATCCAACTCGGCGTCGCTCAGAGTCACGACTACGGTGAGTGATCGCTGTCCAACGAATGCGGTGGGCGACGCCGCCAAACGCCACAGGTCTTGTGGGTGAGACACGGCGAAGGATCGGCGGCGCTGGCAGTCACGGAGGGTGACTTTTTTAGTCGCCGACATTCGGCGATCTCACATCGCCGGGGCGTTTCTCTCTCTGAGCGATTCTCACGCTGCGTGACCGATCACGCGCCGTAGTCGGTGACCGTGAGCGACCGCCGCATTGGCCGTGACGCTACGTAGGCGTCGCACAGAGTGACGGATCACCGTCCGTATCGCACCGCACGTGCTGTCGCAGACAGTGACGACGCGGGAGAGGACTGAACCCATGACCAAGCTCTCGGAGATACCGCGGCCGACCATCGGCCGGATCGTCCTCTACATGCTGGCCGGGCAGGACGCCGAGGAGATCAACCGGCGCCGCGGCCACGCCACCGCCAACCTCAGCGCGCACCGTGAACGCAGCGACGGCAGCCAGATCCACGCTGGCAATTCGGTCGCGGCCGGCGACGTCTACCCGCTGGTCATCACCCGCGTCTGGGGACTTGACGTCACCTCGGCGGTCAACGGCCAGGTGCTGCTCGATGGCAATGACACGTTCTGGGCCACCTCGGTCACCGCGGGCGACGGTCCCCGGCACTTCACCTGGCCGCAGCGGTCGTAGGCCGGGCAGACGATGGGTCGTAGCGCGCTGGTCGCGTTCAACA
>JBOHUE010000187.1:0-7299 GCA_050734185.1 Candidatus Dormibacteria bacterium
GCGTATGGCCTGACATCGCGCAACTTCCCGGCAATCCTCCTGATCGTCATCGCGCTGACCGTCCTCGGCGTCTTCCACAACGGCGGCGTGACGCTGATGGGACAGCAGATCCGAAACGCGCTCGTGCTGGGGGCGATCTACGCGCTGATCGCGATTGGCTACACGATGGTGTACGGCATCATCGAGCTGATCAACTTCGCGCACGGCGACGTCTTCGCACTCGCCGGCTTCTACGCCATCCTCATCGCCGACGCGCTGGGGCTGGACAATCTGGCCACATCCGGACCGGGCGGTCTGCTCGTGGCGCTGGTGGTCTTGTTCGTCCTCTCGATGACCGCCGCGGGTGTCACCGGCATGCTCATCGAGCGCGTCGCATACCGGCGGCTGCGCGATGCGCCGCGGGTGGCGCCGCTGATCACAGCCATCGGCGTGTCCTTCCTCATCGAGGGGTTCCTGCTCGTCTTCTTCGGACCCGACAACGTCGCGACGCACAAGGCAACGTGGATCACCGGCAACGCCTTCACCACCGGCGGCGTGAGCATCGGCTTCAAGGACATCTTCGTCGTCGCCATCGCGCTCGTGCTCATGTTCGCGCTGGGTGCCTTCGTTCGCGGCACGCGGCTCGGCAAGGCGATGCGCTCAACCGCCCAGGACCGCAGCGCCGCACTGCTGTGCGGCATCAACATCAACCGCACCATCGCGCTCACGTTCTTCATCGGCTCGGCCCTCGCCGCCGCGGGCGCGATCGTGTACAGCATCAACTACGGCGACGTGCAGTGGAACCTCGGCTTCCGGCTGGGCATCATCGCGTTCACCGCGGCGGTCCTCGGGGGCATCGGCAACATCGTCGGCGCCGGGATCGGTGGCTTCCTGATCGGCATGATCTACGTCTTCGGCGGCTCCCTCGCCGGCGGCGAATGGAGCGAGTCGCTCATCTTCGGTGTGCTCGTGCTGATCCTCACCTTCCGCCCCGTCGGCCTCTTCGGCGTCGACGTCGGCACCCGCGCATGAGCGCCGCCGCGGTCCGTCGTCCCGGCGCGTTGCTGCGCCGCCTGACACAGTCATCCGGCGGCCGCGTTGAGGGCCGGAGCGTCTACCTGATCCTGACGCTGACGGCCGCCGGGCTCGTGCTGCTGGGCTGGTTTCTGCCGTGGTTCGTCGGGCCGTTCACCGCCGGAGCGGGGTTCAGCCCGCAGGATGTGGTCAGCTCTGCGCCGACCGGCATCGCCACGGTGCTGGTGTACGTCCTCGGGCTGGCGATGCTCGTCGTCGTGCTGTCCCCGCTCGCCGAGCTCGGCGCGCGGCTGCGCATGTATCCGCTGGGCGCGCGTGCGGATCAGTTGCGCGCGCTCGCGAGCGCCGCGGGCCTGATCGCGAGCCTGCTGGTGTACGTGCTCGTCGGCGTGATCCGCGAGGAGCCCGCATTCGGTGTTCTCGACAGCCACACCATCACCGACTCCGCCGTGTGGCTGACGATGTACGGGTTCGGCATCGCGCTGTTCGCATACGGCGGCAAGCCGCTGGTGCTGACGCGTCCCAACCTCGCGTTTGTGGCGGCGGCCCTACCCTTCGGGGCCCTGCTGCCGCTGATGTTCCACCAGGCTCCCGACGTTCTTCTTTGGGCCGCGTCGTCGCTCGCCATCTACACGCTGCTGGCGCTGGGGCTCAACGTCGTCGTCGGCTTCGCGGGCCTCCTCGACCTCGGCTACGCGGCGTTCTTCGCCATCGGCGCCTACGCGTGCGCGTCCCTGTCGTCACCGATCCACGGGTTGCACCTGCCGCTGTGGGTGCTCATCTTCCTCGGCGCGGCGATCGCCGCCATCTTCGGAGCACTCTTGGGCGCGCCGACACTGCGCCTGCGCGGCGACTATCTCGCTATCGTCACGCTGGGGTTCGGCGAGATCATCCCCGACCTCGCGACCAACAACGTCTTCAACCTCACCGGCGGGCCCAACGGGCTTCCCGGCATCGATCAGCCGAAGGTCGGCCCGGTCGACTTCGGCACCAGCCCGCAGTGGTTTTACTGGTCGATCATCGCGGTGACGCTCATCTCCGTCGTGCTGCTGCGCAACCTGTCACGTGCGCGTGTGGGCAGGGCGTGGGTCGCGCTCCGCGAGGACGAGGTGGCGGCCGCCGCGACAGGGATCAACACCACGTCGACGAAGCTGCTCGCGTTCGCCATCGGCGCGTCCGTGAGCGGCTTCGCCGGCGCGTTCTACGGATCGATGCTGACCGCCATCAGCCCCGACGCCTTCCAGTTCCAGGTGTCGATCGCGGTGCTCAGCATCATCGTTCTGGGTGGCATCGGCAACATCATCGGCGTCATCCTCGGCAGCTTCGTGCTCACCTTCGTTATCTTCTGGGCGCTGCCGCACATGCACGAGTGGTCGGCGACGTTCGCGCACAACTTCAATGTGGGCGCGATCGCCACCATCAACTTCCCGCAGTACACGTACATCATCTATGGCGCGGCGCTCATCCTGATGATGCTGTTACGACCGGGAGGCCTGCTCCCCAGCCGCGCCCGGCGCATCGAGCTGCAAGCGGGCGTCGAGTCCGAGTCGCTCGCCGCGGTGCAGGGACGGGCCTGACCATGGCGCTCCTCGCGTTGGACTCCGTCACCAAGCAGTTCGGCGGCCTCACCGCTGTCTCAAACGTCAGCTTCACCGTCGGCGAGCGCGAGATCGTGTCGATGATCGGCCCCAACGGCGCGGGCAAGACGACAGCGTTCAACTGCGTCACCGGCCTGTACCCGGTGACGAGCGGTCAGGTGATGTTCGACGGCACCCGTATCGACGGTCAGCCGCCCCACCGCATCCTGCGTTTCGGCATCGCGCGCACGTTCCAGAACATCCGGCTCTTCGCGTACATGACGGCAACGGACAACGTAATGGTCGGCGCCCACTGGTGGATGAAGCAGCGCGTCTGGGACGGGGCCTTCCGCACGCTGCGCGGCCGCCGCGAGGAACGCGAGATTGAGCGGATGGCGCTCGATCTCCTCGAGGCACTCGGGCTCGGGGACCGCGCCGGCTCCTATGCGCGCGAGCTGCCCTACGGCCTGCAGCGCCGCCTCGAGATTGCCCGTGCGCTGGCTACGCGGCCGCGCGTGCTCCTGCTCGACGAACCCGCTGCGGGGCTCAACCCGCAGGAGAAGAACGAGCTCATGGCGCTGATCGCGCGCATGCGCGACGAGGGGCTCACGATCTTTCTCATCGAGCACGACATGCGCGTGGTCATGGGCATCAGCGACCGCATCATCGTGCTCGACCACGGCGAGAAAATCGCCGAGGGTGCGCCCGCGGACGTGCGCCAGAACCAGCGGGTCATCGAGGCCTACCTCGGCAGCGGCGCCGCTCAGGAGGCGCGGACGGCATGACCGCCACCGCGCCGGCGCCGCCCGTCGCGCACGGCGACGCGCCGAAGCCCGCGCTGCTCGAGCTGCGCGCGATCGACGTCTTCTATGGACGCATCCAGGCGCTTCGGGGGGTGAGCTTGGACGTCGCCGAGGGCGAGATCGTGGCCCTCATCGGCAGCAACGGCGCCGGCAAGACGACCACGCTGCACACGATCAGCGGCCTCATCCATCCGTCGCGGGGCGAGATTCGCCTGCGCGGTGAGCGCATCAACACCCTGGGCGCCGAGCGGATCGCGCGGCTCGGCGTCGGGCACGCGCCCGAGGGCCGCCGCCTCTTCCAGCGCATGACCGTCCGCGAGAACCTGGAGATGGGCGCGTACGCGCGGCGCGACCGTGCCGGCATGCGTACCGACTTCGATCGTGTGTACACGCTCTTCCCGCGGCTGCGCGAGCGGCACACGCAACTCGCGGGCAGCCTGTCCGGCGGCGAGCAGCAGATGGTGGCCATCGGGCGCGCGCTCATGGGCGCGCCGACCGTGATGCTGCTCGACGAGCCGTCGCTCGGTCTGGCGCCGGTGCTGGTGGATGCGATCTTCGAGGTCATCCGCGAGATCAACGCCAACGGCACGACGATCCTTCTGATCGAACAGAACGCCCGCCTTGCCCTCAAGGCCGCAGCGCGCGCGTACGTGCTGGAGAACGGTTCGATTGCACTCAGCGGTCCCGCCGAAGACCTGCTCAACTCCCCTGACGTCCAGCGCGCGTACCTGGGCGTGTGACCGCAGCGCGGGTGCTGCCGGCGACCTAGCGCGTGGTGCCGGCGGCGATCGTGACGGTCGCCGACATCTCCCGTCCTGCGCTGGTCACCCACTGGATGCGGACGCGATCGCCGGCCTTGTGCCCGCGCAGCGCGTCCGGTGCGGCCACCGCGTTCAGGACGTGTACCGTCCCGATCTGCTCGATGACATCGCCCGGTTGGATACCCACGGCGCGCGCGGGCGACGCCGCGGCGACCGAGACGACGAGGGCGCCGGGCGGAGTTGCGCTGTCGCGCACGCCGACACCGAGCACCGAGCCGCCGCCGCGCAGCACGCCGGCGTTCGGTCTGCCCGACGCGATGTCGTGAGCGACGGTGATGGCGTTGGTGATCAGCAGCGCGCTGCCGGCGCTGCCCGCTGGCCCGAGGATCGTGCCCGCCACCGACACCGCGACGACCGACCCGCCTGAGTCGACAACCGGTTCGCCGGGTTCCAGGTTGCTCATCGCAGGGCTCAATCGCATGACCGCGTTGCCGAGCGACACAACAGTGCCCTGCACCACCACCACGCCGCCGGTGCCGGGAGCGATCGCGGAAACGTGGTCTCCAACCGCGACGCGCGTGGGATCGCCAATCTGCACGACCGGGAGTCCGGAGACGCCCTGGAGCTGGATGACGGCGACGCCGTCAGAGGGGTCGATGCCGACAACGCTCGCCGGCACAGCGGTGGATCGACCCGGGACGAAGACGCTGATGGTGTCGGCGCCTTCGACGCTGCTGTTGGCCGTGAGCACCGTTCCGGACGACGAGAGCACGACGCCGGCGCCGACGCTCTCGACCCCACGCACGTCGCGCGCGTGGATCGAGACACTTGCGGCCTCCGCCGACCGGAGGCTCCCCGACTGGCTTGCGAGCGCGCCGGCAACGGCAGCGCCCAGGACGATTGCCGCAACGCCGGCGATGGCGGCGCGGCGCGCCGATCGTGGGCGCCACCACACAACCCGCAGCGACGAGCCGGCCGCGGCCATCAGACCAGCGCGGTGCCGATCATCCCGTTGCGCGTCACGCGCTCGGCCAGCTCGGCCTCGTTGAGCCCCTCGGTGCCGCCCGGCCGCTGCGGGAGCACCAGGTAGCGCGTCTCCGCGCTCGCGTCCCAAACTCGTATCTCCTTGGTTTCGGCCAGCTCCAGCCCAAACTCGGTGAGCACCGAACGCGGATCGCGGACGATTCGCGACCGGTACGCCTCACTCTTGTACCAGTGCGGCGAGGGGCCCAGCAGCGCGATCGGGTAGCAGCTGCACAGGGTGCAGACGATGACGTTGTGCACCGAGTCGGTGTTCTCGATCACGACGAGCACCTGCGGGCGCACGCCGCCGGTCATCCGATAGCCGAGCTCCTCGACCGCGGTGGTGCCGTCAGTGAGCAGGCGATCGCGAAACGCCGGGTCGAGCCAGGCGCGCGCCACCACACGCGCGCCGTCCTCGGGCGTGCGGAGGCTGTCGAGGATCTTCTCCAGCTCGGCCCCGTCGATCAGCTCGTGGTCTTCCAATGCGGCCTCGAGCTCGCGTACCTGTTGCGCAATCGATCCGTCGTGATGATGCCCGTCGCTCACTCGCCGTCCTCCGCGGAGTCCAGGTACGAATCCCAGAAGTTGACCGTCACGGTGTGATCGCCCCCGCCCCACAGCGTCTGCGCCGCGAAACGGACGGCGTACACAGCCTCGACCCGCGGCGTGGTGACGTGCGCCGCCACATCGTCTGGCAGCGTGTGACGGCCGTGCACACCGACGACCACTCCGACGTGTCCGCGGGTGTACCGCGGGGAGCGCGTGTGGCCCGCCGCATCGACCTCTCGCACCAGCACCCGCTCGCCGGCGTGAAACCGTTCACTCATCGAGCACACCCTTCTCGCGCAGCAGAGTCGTGGTCGCCCTGAACCAGCGCTCGTAGTACGACGTCGCGAGGTATTCGGCAGGCGGGATCCGTTCCACCGCATCGCGGAACTCGTCCAGCGAGTAGACGCCGCGGCGCACGAGCGCGACGGTGAGCGCATACACATGCGCTTCCCAGTCGGCATCGAACGGCGGATCGGACTCGCTCACCTCGAGCCTGCCGAAGCCCTCCATACCGCCGACGTCATTCACACGCATATCGCACACCCATATCGAATGCGTGTAGCGTAGGACGCAACGAGCCGCGCTGTGGGGCTTCGAACGGCTGCGCGGCCGCTACGTTTGCCGTAGGATCGGCTACGGAGGCAGTCGCTGCATACGCCATGAGCGAACTCGGGGGGGTGTCCACAGGGGGTGGCACCGCGTCGGATCCTGTGACCGCCGACGGCGCCGCGACACGCGAGCTCGTGGGTTGGGCGCTGCAGTCGCCGATGCGGGGTGGTGCGCTGTCGAGCGCCGTCGCGCGCCGAGTCGTCGCCACGGCGCTTGGCATCGACGAGCAGGCGGTTGCCGGGTGGGAGGACGCGTCGGTCGATGCCGCCCTGGCGAGGCTCCGCGGACTCGTGGCGTACTGCGACCGGCTCGCATCTGAAGCGATGACCGATGACTTGACCGGTGCGCTGCGTCGTGGCGCCGGCATGGCCGAGCTCTCCCGTGAGGTCGACCGTGCCCGGCGCACCGGAAACGGCGGTGTCGTCGTCGGGTTTCTCGACGTCGACGGGCTCAAGGCGGTCAACGATGGCGGCGGACACGGGGCGGGTGACGAGCTGCTGCGGCTCGTGGTGCGCGCGGTGCGCGACCGCATCCGCTCGTACGACATCCTGTTCCGCTACGGCGGCGACGAGTTCGTCTGCGTGCTCCTCGGTGTCACGCGCGAGCAAGCAGAGCGCACGTTCTCCGATATCAGCAACCGGCTGGTGAGCGAGTCGGGGGGCCACACAGTGAGCATCGGCCTCGCCGAGCTGAGCGACGGCGATAGCGCGGAGACACTCATCGCCGGAGCGGACGCCGCCCTGTACCGGCGGCGAACAACGACGAACTGACGTCGACCTACGGAGCCAGCCAGCGCAGGGCGCCGAGCGCGAGCGCGACGAACGCTGCGTACTCGAGCACCATCAGTGTCCGGCGCCCGCCCCGGCCGGCAAGGGCCCCCGCCACGCCGCGAAGCCCGTACCAGAGCACGAGCAGCATCGCCGAGCGGACCCCGAGCTGGGTCGCGCCCGCGCTGATCAGCGC
>JBOHUE010000188.1:0-6103 GCA_050734185.1 Candidatus Dormibacteria bacterium
GGTCGCGTCGATGCCCGCCCCGGCGAAGGGACCGGCGGCGAGCGCACCGGCGCTCGAGCACGGTGCCGCTGCGCCGGCGGTGAACGGCGCCAACAACGCACCGGCGACGCTCGCACTCGATGACGCGGCCGCAGCGGCGCTCAGCCCGGGCGGCGCGCTCGACACCGGCGACGGCTACGAGTACCGCGAGGCGCAGGTGCAGATGGCGCGCGCCGTCGCCCAGAGCCTGGATCGCGGACGTCGCCTCCTCGTCGAAGCCGGCACGGGCGTGGGCAAATCGCTCGCCTACCTGGTGCCGCTCGCGCTCTGGACAACACGCCACGGTCAGCGAGCTGTGGTGGCGACGCACACCGTGACGCTGCAGGAGCAGCTTGCGGACCGCGACCTCCCCCGGCTGGCCGCGGTCACCGACCCTCCGCCGCGCACGGCCGTGCTCAAGGGTCGCAACCACTACATCAGCCTGCGCCGCTGGGCGCGGTTTCTTGCGCAGCCCGAGCTGCGCCAGGGCGGCGTCGACCTCACCGCCGTGCGCTTCACGCTCAAGATCGCCGTCTGGCTCACGGAGACGTCGAGCGGAGACCGCTCCGAGCTGCATCTCAGCGCCGAGGAGGAGCCGTTCTGGCGGCGCGTCGCCTCGGACCGCGAGGACTGCCTCGGCACGGCATGCGCCAACTGGGGATCCCGCCGCTGCTACATGGTGGCCGCGCGGCAACGCGCGGCGGATGCGGACATTGTTGTCACCAACCACTCGCTGCTGCTCGCGGACGCGGAGCTCCAGGGCCAGGTTCTGGCCCCATACGCCGCGCTGGTGGTCGACGAGGCGCACCAGCTGGAGGCGTCAGCCACCGAGCAGCTCGGCGCGTCGGTCCGGCCATTCGACGTCGCCCTCGTCCTCGACCGCTTGCCGGCGCGAGCCGGCACGGAACTGGCCGCTGCGCTCGCCCGCTGCCGGGAGGCTGCCCAGCGGCTGTTCGGTGACACCAAGGGCTTCGTCACGGGCGGGCTCGGGCTCGATCACGCCAGCAACGCTCGCCTCGGGCTTCGTGACGAGGTCCGCGCCGACCCGCGGTTCGAGACCGTCGTCCGCGCGGCGCGGCTGATGGTCGCGTCGCTCCACGACGCGGCGGTGGCGGTCGACGGCGCCGGTGCGGACACCGGCCTGCAGGTCGAGCTGCTTCCCGAGGGCGGTCACGCCGAGGACGAAGCGCGCATGCAGGCCCACGCGCTCCGCTCACTTGCGGACGACATCGACCGCGTCCTGCTGCACCCGGGCGAGGGACGCGTGGCCTGGCTCGAGTTGCGCGCCGAGCAGGCCGGGCTGCACGACGCGCCGGTGAGCGTGGCCGAGCCGCTGCGCCGCCGTCTCTACGACCGGTGCGAGAGCACGGTGCTCACATCGGCCACGCTGACGGTGGCGGGGAGCTTCGACTTCATCCGCAGCCGCGTCGGCCTCGGCGAGGACACCGAGGAGCTCGCCCTCGCCTCGCCGTTCGACTACCTCGCCAACGCGCTGACGGTGCTCGCCGGCGGCGTCCCCCCGTACGACGACCCGGAGCACGACGAGGTGATCGCCGAAATCGTCGGCAGCCTTGCGCAGCAGCTCGATGGCCGCACCCTCGCGCTCTTCACGGGCTACGGGCCGCTGCGCCGCGTCCATGGGCTGCTGCGCGATCGCCTGGAGCGCCGGCGCATCGCGCTGCTCGGCCAGGGGCTGGACGGCACCCGGCGTCAGATCCTGCGGAGCTTCCTCGAGGACCCGCGTTCTGTGCTGCTGGGCACGAACAGCTTCTGGGAGGGCATTGACATCCCCGGTGAGCGGCTCCGCTGCGTGGTCATCGACAAGTTGCCGTTCCCCGTGCCCACCGACCCGCTCGTGCGCGCACGCAGTGAGGGCCTGCGCGATCCGTTCATGCAGTACGCGCTGCCCGTCGCCGTGCTCCGTCTGCGCCAGGGCTTCGGGCGGCTCATCCGCGGCTACTCGGACCGCGGCGCGGTGGTGCTGTGTGACGAGCGCCTCGACACGCGCGACTACGGCGAGGTGTTCCTTCGCGCGCTGCCGCCCGCCGAGCAGACGCGGTGCGGCGCGGCCGACGTTCCCGGCCTCGTCACCGCTTTCGTGGGCCGCGCGCAGCGCCCCGCGGCAAGCTGAGGCGCCGGTTCCACATTCCTGTCTCGTGGGACAATCGCGTCATGGCGGTCGATGCAACCCTGACCGCTGCGCGAGGTGTCCCGGTCACCGGACCACAGGGGTCTGTCGTCGCAGCGCTGGTGCAGATGGCGCCGCGGCTCGGCGACGTGCACGCGAATCTGGAGCGCCACCTCGCGCTGATCGCGGAGGCGCGCGCCGCGGGCGCGACGCTCGTCGTGTTTCCCGAGCTCTCGCTCACCGGCTACTTCCTGAAGGACCTCGTGCCCGACTGCGCGCTGCGCATCGACTCCGACGAGGTGCTCGCGCTGGCCGAGGCGTGTGCCGGCGTCGACGCGGTGATCGGCTGCGTGCTGGAGACCGACCAGGCCTGCTTCTACAACGCCGCGCTCCACCTGTCTCGCGGCGTGGTTGCGCACGTGCACCGCAAGGTGTACCTGCCGACGTACGGCATCTTCGACGAGCACCGCTACGTCGCCGCCGGATCGAGCTTTCGCGCGTTCGACCTGACACAGGGCTCGCGCCGTCGCTGGCGCGCCGGCATCCTCATCTGCGAGGACCTGTGGCACGCGTCCGCGGTCGGGGTGCTGGCGCGCCAGGGCGTCGACGTGATGCTGTGTCCCTCTGCCTCACCGGCGCGCGGTATCGGGCGGGGCGCGGCGCTCGGATCGGCGCAGAGCTACGACGTCATGACTCGGACGTACGCACAGCTGTACACGTCGTATGTCGTGTACTGCAACCGAGTGGGCTACGAGGACGGCATCGGCTTCTGGGGCGGCTCGCGCGTGGTCGGCCCCGACGGCACGCTGCTCGCCGAGGCGGCCGGCAGCGACGAGACGATCATCTATCAGCGTCTGGACAAGGCCGCGCTGCGCCGGGCGCGCATCGCCACCCCGCTGCTGCGGGACGAACGCCACGATGTCAACGACTCCGAGAACGAGCGACTCCGCCGACAGCCTGCTGGCGATTGACGCCGGCGTCGTCGAGACGCTGCTCACCGGGTTCATCCGCGACGAGGTGCGCAAGGCGGGGTTCAGTGAGGTCGTCGTCGCCGCGTCCGGCGGCGTCGACTCGTCGCTGGTCGTTGCGCTGGGCGCGCTCGCGCTGGGGCCCGAGCACGTGCACGCGCTGAGCATGCCGTACCGCACCAGCAGCGCGGACAGCGTCGCGGACGCACGGACGGTGTGCGCGCAGTTCGGCGTGAGCCTCGAGGTGATCGACATCAGCCCCGAGATCGACGCGTATTTCGAGCGCTTCACCGGCGCGGATCGCACCCGCCGGGGCAACAAGATGGCGCGCGAGCGCATGAGCGTGGTCTACGACCACTCGATGCTGCACCACGCCCTGGTGCTGGGCACGTCCAACAAGACCGAGCTGCTGCTCGGCTACGGCACGCTGTTCGGTGATATGGCGAGCGCGCTCAATCCCATCGGGGACCTGTACAAGACGCAGCTGTATGCGCTGGGCGCGGCCGTCGGCCTCCCCGAGGCGGTGCTGACCAAGCCGCCCAGCGCCGATCTGTTCGAGGGGCAGACCGACGAGGCCGACCTCGGCCTTCCCTACGCGACCATCGATCTGATCCTGTTCCAGGCCATCGACGAGCGGCGTCCACGAGCAGAGCTGCTCGACGCGGGATACGACGCTGCGATCGTCGACACCGTGCTTCGCCGCGTGCGCACGTCGCAGTACAAACGCCGTCTCCCCGTGATCGCCAAGGTGAGCCAGCGCACCATCGACCGCGACTTCCGCTATCCGCGGGACTGGGGCCTGTGACACTGTCGCCGCCCGGCGTGCTGGCGGTGGTGGCGACTCCGATCGGCAACCTCGAGGACATCACGCTGCGTGCGCTGAGGACGCTGCGCGACTGCGACGCGGTGGTGGCCGAGGACACGCGGCGCACGCGGGTGCTCCTGACCGCACACGGGATCGCGCGCACGGTGATCTCGCTGCCGGCATTCGACGAGCAACGCCGCCTGCCACGCATCCTCGAGCGCCTCGGTGCCGGGCAGACCCTCGCGCTCTGCACCGACGCGGGGACGCCGGCGCTGAGCGATCCGGGCGCACGCCTCGTGCGCGCTGCACGCGCCGCCGGACACGAGGTGCGACCGATTCCCGGCCCCTCTGCGCTGACCGCGGCGCTGTCTGCCGCCGGACTTCCCGCAGACGCCTTCTGCTTTCTGGGGTTTCTGCCCCGCACACCGTCGCGCATGAAGCGCGCCGTGGAGGAGGCGCTGCTGACGCGCCATACGGTCGCGTTCTTCGAGTCTCCGCAGCGATTGACCAAAACACTGCGTCTGCTCGCCCCGCTGCTCGGCGATCGCGATGTGATGGTGGCACGAGAGCTGACCAAAGTGCACGAGACGTTTCACGCTGGCACCGCCGAGGAGCTTGCGGAGGCATTCACAACGACGCCACCGCGAGGCGAGTGCACCGTGCTGGTGGCACCGTGACCGGGGAGGCGTCGCTCATCGACACGCACTGCCACCTCACCCTGCTGCAGGAGCGTGGTCTCCTCGAGCAGGCGCTCGACGGCGCGGCCGCCGCCGGCGTCACCGATATCGTCGCCATTGGCGTCAACTTGGAGGACAGCGCGCGCAGCTGCGCCATCGCCGACGCACACGACGCCGTGTGGTTCAGTGTCGGCTGGGACCCGCAGCAGCCGAAGCCGCCCGACGCCGCGCAGACCGCGGAGCTGGCGGCGCTGCTGCGCCACCCCAAGGCCGTCGCCGTCGGCGAGGTCGGCATCGACCTGTTCTTCCGGCCCGGGTATCACGAGACGGCGCTCGACGTGCAGCGACGCTCGTTGCGACAGATGCTGGAGTTGGCGGCCGACCAGGACAAGCCCGTCGTGATACATGACCGCGACGCGCACGACGAGGTGCTGGACGCGCTGGGGGAGGTACCGGGCACACGAGCCGTGATGCACTGCTTCACCGGTGACACAGCGCACATGCGCCGCTGTGTGCACCGTGGCTACACGGTGTCGTTCGCGGGCATCGTCACGTTCGCGCGCGCCGACGCGCTGCAGGGCGCCGCCCGCGAGGTGCCGCCGGATTCCTACGTCGTGGAGACGGACGCGCCGTTTCTCACGCCGGCGCCGCATCGCGGAACGGTCAATCTGCCCGAGCGCGTGGCCGACACCGCGGCGCGCATCGCCGCGCTGCGCGGCGATTCCGAGCAACGCGTGTGGCGGGAGACGACCGCCAACGCGCGCCGTCTGTTCAGGCTCGAGCACTGATGCCCACCGCCGCGCGACCGCGCCGTCCACTGGATCTGACCAACGTCGCGACCGTCCGCGCCGTCGCGCGCCGCGTCGGGCTGCGCCAGAGCAGGCGGCTGGGTCAGCACTTCCTGGTCGACGGCGCCGTGCTGCAGCGCATCGTCGATGCGCTCGAGCCGCGACCGGACGACAGCGTGTTGGAGATCGGCTGCGGCGTGGGAACGCTGACCGCGGCGCTTGCGACCCGCGCTGCACGGGTCCTCGCTGTCGACGTCGACGCGCGCTGCGTCGCCGCCGCGCGCATCACGCAGCGCTTCCGCGACAACGTCGAGGTGCTCAACGCCGACGCGCTGCAGGTGAACCCCGCGGAGCGCGGCATGGCGGGCCGCTGGCTCGCCGCGGGCAACCTCCCGTACCAATTGACCGGCCTGCTGCTGAGCCACGTGTTCGAGCTGGCGAACCCGCCGGTGCGCGGGGTGTTCCTGGTGCAGCGAGAGGTCGCGGCGCGACTCAGTGCGGGGCCGGACGCCGAGTGGAGCCTGGCGACGGTCGCGCTGCGCACCATCGCCGACGTGGAGCGAGTGGCCGACGTGCCGCCCGCCGCATTCGAACCGCCTCCCGCGGTGCATTCGGCGGTCATCCGGCTCGAGCCGCGCGCGGACCTGGACCCCGGCGAGCGCGAGCGGCTCATCGCCCTCGCCCGCCCCGTGTTCCAGCAGCGGCGCAAGACGCTGCGC
>JBOHUE010000189.1:0-43460 GCA_050734185.1 Candidatus Dormibacteria bacterium
ACCTCGAGCGCGCGCCGCGCGCCGTCGCGATCGCCACCAGCCGCCAGCGCCGCGCCGAGCAGCGCGCGGGTTCGCATCAGCTCGAGCCGGTACCCGCCCGCGGCATACGCTTCACCCGCGGCTCGGAGCAGTCCTGCCGCCGCCTCGCCCTCATCGCGAGCCAGCGCCAGCCGTCCCTTGGCTCGCAGCAGGTGACCAGGATGCATCGCTGCGCGGGGGTGGGCCGCCACCGCGTCGAGCAGCGTTGCGGCATCGTCGACCCGCTCGCCGGCCAGCAGCGACTCCACAACGGTGTCGGTCAGCACCATGCCGGCGAGCGCCCAGGGCTCAATCGCAAGCTCCGACGCCAGCTCCACCGCGGCGTCGAGCCTGCCCGTCGCCAGGTGCAATCGCAGCGTGACCCAGCCCTGTTCCAGCTTCTCCTGACGCTGCTGTGCGTGCCCGCGGGGTGGCACCAGCTCGGCCGCCGCATCGAGGTCGCCCAGCTCGGTGGCCACGAGGCAGAGGACGGCCCTTCCCCACCCGGCTTGACCATCCATCCCAAAGCCGGTCGCCAGGTCCGCGCAGCGGCGCGCCTCGCGGGCCGCCTCGATGAGCTGTGCCGACCAGAACGCCGCCCAGCTCTGGTAGTAGGGCAGCATCACGCGCACCCAGGGGTCGTCCGGGAGCGCCTTGAGGCGCTCCAACAGCGGCTGCAGCGCGCCGACGCGGCCGTAGGTCTCGAGCACACTCAGCTCGTGAATAAGCACGCGAGCTTCGGTCGCAAGCAGCCCGCGGACGCGCGCCTCCTCGCGGCTGCGATCGAGCTGGGCGATCCCGGCGTCGAACCTCGCGCCGAGACACAGGGCGAGCCCGAGCCAGTCGGTCGCCGCGATGCGCTGCTCGACGGAGCCGCACTCGTCGGCGACGACCACGGCGCGCTCCGCGAGCTCGGCCGCCTCGTCCGCCTCGAGCTCGAACGACCGCAAACCTGAGAGCCGGATGTACGCGAGCGCCAGGTCGTCGCTCGGCCCGTGCTCCTCGAGGGTGGTCCGCGCGAGCTCGAACTGCCGCGTCGCCTCCGCGTACTGCGAGCGGAGCCAGCAGCAGCGCCCGAGTGTCAGGCGGTGCCGTGCCGCCTGACGCATATCGCCCAGGTCCTCAAGCGCGGCGATGCCGGCCTCGAGGTGCAGCTGCGCCGTCACCACCTCGCCTGCCGCGTGTTCGGCCTCACCGAGGCGGCACTCCAGGCGCGCCCGCTGCAGTGGGTCGGTGGCGAAGCCCTGAGCCTGCGAGAAGAGCTCCGCGGCCTCGCGCGGCGCAAGCCGCCGCAGCGCGAGGTCTGCGGCGTCGGCGCAGGCGACCGCGGCGTCCTCGGTTCGTCCCGCCGCAATCAGATGGTGTGCGAGCTCCGCGGGGTCGTCGGCGCCCGTGGCTCGCAGCGCGTCGGCGGCGCGGCCGTGCAGGACGCGCCGGCGCGCCAGCATGACGTCGTTGTAGACGGCGTCGCGCACCAGCACGTGACGGAAGCGGTAGCCGTGCTCCCGGCTCCGGTCCTCTTCGATCAGCTGCATGCCTTCGCACTGCTCCAGCGCATCGATGACCGTTTCTGCAGGAAGTGACACCATCGCCTGCAGCGTGGTGAACTCGAAGCTGCGGCCGAGAATCGCGGCACTGCGCAGCACGTCAAACTGCTCGCGCTCGAGGCGGGCGCTGCGGACCAGGATGCCGTCGGTCAGGCTGCGCGGTGGCGGCAGGTCGGCAAGTCGCGCCGCCTCCCACCCCTGGCGGCCCACATCCACCATACCCCCCTCCTCGATCGCCTGGCGCAGCAGCTCCTCGACGGCGAAGGGAAGGCCGTCCGTGCGTTCGTGAAGGCGTCGCGCGATGTCCTTTGGCGTCTGGTCGGAGTCGAAGATCGCCGACGTCATCGCCGCCACGTCATCAATGCTCAACGCCTGCAGACGCACGACCTCGGCGGTCCGCTCCCATCGCTGCACCGTCGCGCGCAACGGGTGCTCGCGGTCGACGTCGACGTCGCGCAGCGTCATCACGAGCACGGTGCCGCACGCCTCCAACCGCCGCACCAGGTGTTCGAGGAGCTCCTGCGTAGCCCGGTCTGCCCAGTGGACGTCCTCGATCAGCAGCACAAGCCCGCCGTCGCCGGCGATGGCGCGGGCCAGGGCGACGAACGCCTCGAACAGGCGCAGCGTGTCCAGGGACGTCCCCGTGGCGTCGAAGTGCTCGTCGCCGCGGAGCTGCGGCATCACGCGCGTGAGCGGTTGCAGCTCGTCGGCGAGCGTCGCGTGCACCTGCGCGCGAACGTCCGGGTCCGCAAGGTGCGCTCCGAACGCGTCGACCAGCGGCCGGTAGGGCAGCGCGAGCTCGGACTCGGAGCACTCGCCGTGAAGCGTGCGCATGCGGAGCGAGCGCGCGCGCTGCATCACCTCGGCGGCGAGCCGGCTCTTGCCCGCCCCCGCGTCGCCGGTGATCAGTGCAACGCGGCTCTCGCCCCGCACGGCGGCCAGCAGCGTTGCCTCCAGCCGTGCCAGCTCACGGTCGCGACCGACCATGACCGGGCTCCGGATCTGCGTGAGCACTGACGTCTTCTCCCCTGCTGGCACCGATGATGTCACTGCACCGAAGTCGGTGGCACTATGCGCACCAACAGCAACACCCTGTCAGGAGGGACAACCATGGCGAAGGGCGATTTGGTGTCGTGCGGCCGCGGACACGCCGGGCTCACGCGGTGCCCGAGCTGTGACGGCACCGGGCACGTGAAGTCCGACGAGAAGGATTCGAAGGGCGCGGGTCAGCACTGCGCGTCGTGTCAGGGATCCGGGCTCCTGCAGCCGCACCCGCTCTCCTGCACGGGCTAGGCCACAGAATGCTTGCACCGTGCTGCAAGCAGTCCATCCCGCGCACCAACGCGCCGCCGAGGCGGCCGACCGCCGCCTGGCGGGGCACATCCGCCTGCTCGAGGGTCTGCTCCGCGACGCCCTGATCCAGCAGGAGGGCAGGGGGCTGCTCGAGCTCGAGGAGGACGTCCGGGCCAAGACCGGGCTGCTTCGCGAGCGTCACGACGAGCAGGTGAGCCGCGACCTCGACCAGCAGCTGCGCGGCATCGACGTCGGTACCGCGACGCGGCTGATCCGTGCGTTCACCCTGTACTTCCAGCTGGTCAACCTGGCCGAGCTCGAGCACCGCGTGCATCTCTTCCGTTCGATGCAGGCGCTCGGCGGCAACGACGCACCGGCGGCGGGCACGTTCCACGATCTCTTCCGTCGCGCCGCGACCATCGAAGGCGGGCGCGAGAGCCTCGCGGCCGCGTTCGCCGAGCTCGACGTCGTCCCCGTCGTGACGGCCCACCCCACCGAAGCGGCCCGCCGGTCCGTCCTCGACCACATCACGGGTGTGGCCATGGCGCTCGACGCGCTGGACGCGCAGCGCGAAGGCACACCCGGGCATGCGGATCTCGTGGGTGCGATGCGCGAGCGCATCGAGCTCCTGTGGCAGACCGAGGAGCTGCGCCTGACGCGACCGACGGTGCTGGACGAGGCGCGCAACGTCCGCCAGCACCTCGACCTGCTGCTCGACGTACTCCCCGCAATACACGCGGAGCTGGAGCGCCGCTGGGGTGAGGTGTTCGCAGAGCCCCCACCGTCGTGGCGGGCGGTGCTGCGCCTCGGCTCGTGGGCCGGCGGCGACCAGGACGGCAACCCACATACGCGGTCCGGCAGCCTGCGCGACGCGCTCCGCGCGCAGCAGCAGCACATGCTCACCCACTATCGCGACTCCGTTTGGGC
The DNA here is from genome assembly GCA_050734185.1 of Candidatus Dormibacteria bacterium. Classification (GTDB taxonomy): domain Bacteria; phylum Chloroflexota; class Dormibacteria; order Aeolococcales; family Aeolococcaceae; genus JAFALX01. Next base: position 3,786 of record JBOHUE010000189.1, read on the forward strand.
CATTTCTGGCAAGTACAGTCAGTCGACGCGCTGGACGGGTCGCGACCCCGAGCTCGAGGCGTCCGTCGACGCGGACGAGACGGCGATGCCACAGGCGACGCAGGCGATGAGCGCGCGCTCCGGCGACGAGCTGTACCGGCGCAAGCTCGGTTTCATCCATCGGCGACTCTGGGACAGCCTCAGCAAGCTCGAGGGACGGCTTGCCGAGCGGCCCTACACGTCGGCAGATGAGCTCCGCGCCGACCTCGATGTCGTCGACCGTGCTCTGCGCCGCCAGCGCGGCCAGCAGTTCGCGGATCGTGAGCTGCAGACGCTGCGCCGCCAGGTGGCGATGTTCGACTTCTGCGGCTACGCGATCGACGTGCGCCAGCACGCCTCGCGACTGCGCCAGGTCGCGTCCGTGATCCTGCGAACGTGCGGCCAGCTCGAGGGAACGCTCGACGACCTCGACGAAGAAACCGCCATATCGCTGCTGGCGCAGGCGATGCGGCAGCGCGGCCCGCACATCGGCACGCTGCAGCTCGACGGCGACGACCGCGACCTCCTCGACACGCTCGTCGAGATGGGCCGCGCCCAGCGTGCGGTATCGCCGCGGGCGTCGGAGGAGCTGATCATCTCGATGAGCAGCTCGCCGGTGGACGTCATGGCCGCACTGTGGCTTGCGTCGCTGGTGGGCCTCGTGTCGTGGTCCTTTGGCGGCGTGGTCGAGAGCCGCATCGACCTCGTGCCGCTGGTCGAGACCATCAGCGATCTGCGCGGCGCTGCCGGCATGCTGCGCCGCCTGCTGGAACAACCCGAGTACGCCGGGCAGGTGCGCGCGCGCGGCGGCGTGCAGGAGGTCATGCTCGGCTACAGCGACAGCGCCAAAGACGGCGGCTACCTCGCTGCACAGTGGTCGCTCTACGTCGCGCACCGCGAGCTCGCACGTGTCTGCGACGACCACGGCGTGCGGCTTCGGCTCTTCCACGGCCGGGGCGGCTCGGTGTCCCGCGGCGGCGGGCCGACTCACGAGGCGCTGCTGGCACAGCCCCCGGGAACCGTGCGCGGCCGCGTGCGCCTGACGGAGCAGGGCGAGGTGCTGCACTACCGCTATTCGCGCGGCGAGGTGGCGCAGCACCACCTGGAGCTGGTCACCGCCGCCGTGTGGGAGGCGAGCTCGCTGCAAGGACCGCTGCCCGCGGAGCTCGAGTGCCGCTGGGAGGCGGCGATGGCCCGGATCGCAGCGGACAGCTATGGACGTTACAGCAGGTTCGTGTACAGCGACGACTTCGCGCGCTTCTTCGTCGAGGTCACTCCCGTCGCCGAGCTGGCGCTGCTGAACATCGGCTCGCGCCCTGCGGCACGGTCGGGTTCTGTGCGCATCGACGACCTGCGGGCCATCCCCTGGGTGTTCGCGTGGACGCAGACTCGGTTGATGTTGCCGTCCTGGTACGGCGTCGGCGGCTCGCTCCACGCCTTTGTCGATGACCAGGACGTTGTGGTCGGCAATGACCACAACGCACCGCCCTCGGCCGGCAGCGACGGGCAGCTTCCCCCGGCCGGACAGGCGCGCTGGGACCTGCTCCACGAGATGTACCAGCGGTGGCCCTTCTTCCGGGCGCTGGTGGGCAACCTCGAGATGGTGCTGGCCAAGACCGACCTCGGAGTCGCCGGCCGCTACGCCGAGCTGGTGCGCGACCCGGACCTGCGTGCGCGGATGTGGGATGAGGTCACAGACGAGCACCGGCGAACCGTCAGCGCGCTCCTTCACGTGACGCGCAAAGAGGACCTGCTCGCCGATCAACCGCAGCTGAAGGAGACGTTGCGCCTGCGCGATCCCCACATCGATCCACTCTCTGTGCTGCAGGCACAGATGCTGGCTCGGTACCGCGAGCTGCCGGCCGATGACGAGTCGCGACCCGCGCTGCTCGAGGTCATCCTGCGCACCGTCAACGGCATCGCAGCGGGGTTGCAGAACACCGGCTGAGACCGCTCGATTCGCACGGTTTTTGGTGTGCGATACTCGCGGCGATGGAGGGGCGACTGCTTCAGCTGGGGCGCCCGGTGCCGCCTGAGACGCAGCGATTGGTGCTGCTCTTCGCCGGGCTGCTCACCGTGTTCGGCTCCATCAGCGGCGGCGCGCTCGACCTCTTCGCCACCGATCTGGTGCGGTATCCCGTCGCCCTCGGCGTGGTGGCCGCGATCGGATGTGCGCTCGGGATCACCATGCTCACGCTGCACCTCACGCACGCGTCCCTGTTGCAGCGCCACTTCACGCTGATCGCGTACACGCTGCAGCTCGCGACGCCCGCGCTCATCTCCGCAGCGCAGTACTCGATCGGACCGCGGACGATCCTGCCCTTTCTGCTCTACGTCGAGGTGACCATCTTCAGCTTCTACCTCATGCCAACGGTGGTCGCGTACGCGGTCATCGCGATGATTGGGGTCGAGCTCGGTGTCGTGCTCATCATCCAGCCGGGCTACCCCTCGCCCGTGGCGCAGTGGGCGTTCCTGCTGGGCACGGTCATCGCCGTCGGCGCAACGTTCGGCGGCCTGCTTGCCCGGGCGCTCGTCGAGGTTGGGCGCTTCAACCGCCTGCGGCGCTTCCTCCCCGACCAGGTCGCAACCGCGCTGCTCGACTCGGGGAGCGAGGAGATGCTCGCCCCGCACCGACGCGAGATCGCCGTCCTGTTCTGCGACCTGCGCGGTTTCACCCGCTTCGCCTCCGACGCCGCACCCGAGGAGGTGGTGGACCTGCTCGGCGAGTACTACCGCACCGTGGCCGAACCGCTGCAGGAGGCGCGTGCCACGGTCGGGGCCCTCGCCGGCGACGGTCTGATGGCGTACTTCAACGACCCCGTACCGTGCCCCGATCCCGCGGCCACCGCCGTGCGTGTGGCGCTCGTTATGCGCGACGACCTGGGGCGGCTCCGTGAGGAATGGGAGCACAAGGGGTTCCACCTCGGAGTCGGCATCGGCATCGCGTACGGCTACGCGACGCTGGGAACGATCGGCTTGGAGTCGCGCGGCGACTACACGGCGCTCGGGCCCGTGGTCAACCTCGCCTCGCGACTCTGCGACGAGGCACAGCACGGTGAGATCCTGATCGACCAGCGCGCGTATGCGGCAACTCGTCGCGTCGTCGAGTGCGAGACGTCGCGATTGGTCGAGCTCAAGGGCTACAGCGAAAGCGTGACGGCCCACGTGGTATCCGGGCTAACCCGCGATCACGCCGACGACCAATCCCCACTGGTGGAGCTCGCCCCGCAGCAGTCAGCCTGAGCGCTGCGCCGTCAGGCGGGCGGCGTGGCCAGGCGCAGGGGCGACCGCATGTGTATGCCTGTGTGGGCGCCGCGCGCGATGAGGTAGCCGGCGAACACCAGCCCGGTCACGAACACACTCGGCGGGATGTCGATCCAGTACGCGACGCCGAGACCGACCCACATGTAGACGACGCTCAGCGTGACCGACAGCGCGATGGCGCGCGGCGGCCGTGTCGACACCAGCGTCGCCGTCGCCGCCGGCCCGACGAGAATCGCGAACGTGAGCAGCACGCCCACGATCGGCGTGGCCACCGACGTGCTCACGGCAAGCACGAAGAGCAGCAGCACCGACATCAAGCCGACGCGGATGCCGCGCGCTTCGGCGATCTCCTCGTCCAGCGACGCAAAGAGCAGCGGGCGGTAGATGGCGCCGATCGCGACGACGATGACCACCGCGGCGATCACCGTGATCAGCACCTCGCTCGCGCTGATGCCGAGCACGTCGCCGACGAGCACCGGCACAGCCTCGGGCGCGTGCGAGAGGGCAAGAAAGAGCAGCCCGAGCCCAAGCGCTGACGTGAGCACGATGCCGGTGACGACATCGCGGCCCTGCGGGCGCTTGCCCCAGGTGCCGATCACCGCAGCACCGATGCCGTTGATCAGCAACAGCCCGTAGAGTGGGTTGACCGAGGCGGCGAGCGCGCCCGTGGCGCCGGCGAACCCGATCTGGGTCAGCGTGTGCGCCGCGAAGCTGAGGCCCCGCAGGACCACGAAGTATCCGACAACTCCGGCCGCAACAGCGGCGGCCGTCCCGGCGATGTAAGCGTTGCGCATGAACTCGAACTGGAACAGCGTCTGCAGGTCGTCGATCGGGTTCAGCGAGAACGGGACTCCGCTGGTGAGCGGCGCCGCGGTCGCGAGCATCGCGTTCATGCCGCCGCCGCCGCTGGGCGCTGCGGTCGCCGTCGCAACACCGCCGGCAGGGACGTCCGCCCGCCGGAGAGGCGGCTGGCCGCGTACGTGAGCGCTGCCAGCGACGTGACGAAGAAGCTCACCGGATACGGCAGCCAGTACGCGAGCACGAGCCCGGCCCACATGATCAGCAGGCCGAACACCATCGCGATCACGACCGCAACACCCGGACGCGCGGTGAGGCGCTGCGCCGACGCGGCAGGCGCGACGATGAGCGACACGGCGAGCAGAGCGCCGATGACCTGCGTCGCCGCCGACGCAGCGAGCGCCAGGATGAGCAGGAACGCGATGCTCAGTGCGCGCACGGGCACGCCGCGCGATTCCGCCACCTCCTCATCGAGGGTGGCGAACAGCAGGGGGCGGAAGATCGCGAACATCCCTGCCACCGCGACGCCGCCTGCGATCCCGAGGACGAGGAGATCGCGTCCCGACAACGCGAGGATGTCACCGAACAGCAGCGCGTAGGTCTGGTTCGAGTAGCCGGAGGACAGACGCAGGAACAGGACGCCGAGGGCGAGCGCACCGACGAGGATCATGCCCGTGACCACGTCGCGTCCCTGCAGCTGGTCGCGCAGCGCGCCGATGCCCGCGGCGGTGAGCAGCGTCAGCGTCAGGAGGCCGGCAATCGGCGAGACGCCGAGCAGCACTGCGCCGGACGCGCCCGCAAAGCCGACGTGCGTCAGCGCGTCGGCGGCGAACGTCAGACCACGCAGCACGACGAACGTGCCCACCAGGCTGCACACGACAGCGGCGATCGTCCCCGCGATCAGCGCCGAGCGCATGAACTCCTCGCTGGTGAGCGCCTGCCAGTCGGTCACCGGGTTCCACGAGAACGCGGCAGCTGCAGTGATCACCGCCCGTCACTCATGGTGCGAGTCGATGTCCTCGAGGCCGACCACGACGATACGTCCCAGGCTGTCGCGCAGCACCTCGACGCGGTGCTCGTACAGCGCGCTCAGACGCTGGGAGGTGATCACCTCGTCGGGCGTTCCCGCGGTGATGCGTCCGCGCGCCACATAGGCGACGCGATCCAGCACCGACACCAGCGGGTTGACGTCGTGCGCAACCAGCACGACCGTGATGCCGCGCGAACGGGCGACGTCCGCGACGAGACTCGTCGCCTGCGCCTGCGCGCGCAGGTCCAGGCTCGCCAGCGGTTCATCCAGCAGCAGCAGACGAGGCCGAGTCACAAGCGCCTGCGCGAGCAGCAGCCGCTGCTGCTCGCCGCCACTCAGGTGTCCCACCGGCTGGTTGGCGAATGCACCGGCGTCGACGGCTGCGATGGCCTCATCGACCAGCTCGCGCTTGGTGCGCCGCGCGGCCGGCGCGGGGGAGAGACCGAAGCGGGTGCCGTCGACACCAAGCCCCACAAGGTCGCGGGCGCGCACGTAGAGGTCACGGTCGAGGGTGCGTCGTTGCGGCACGTAACCGACGAGCCGCCGCGCGGCCCGCGGATCCTCGTCGAACACGGAGACGCTGCCCGTGGCCGGAGGGATCAGGCCAAGCAGCACGCGCAGCAGCGTGGTCTTGCCGGCGCCGTTCGGGCCAAGCACGACCAGAAACTCACCCGCGCGGATGTCGAGGTCGGCGTCGCGCCAGATCCACCGGTCGCCGAGCCGAACCCCGGCGCCGCGCAGCGACACGGCAATCGTCACCTCAATTCGTCAGCTTCGAAGCGTTCAACGCGTTCTGCAGATCGTTCAACTCTCCCACCTGCCACAGCTCGAAGCTGGTGTCGGGCGGCTGAATGGTTTCGGTGACGCCCACGATCGGGATGTTCTTCTGCGACGCGAGCTGGCGCAGGTTGGTGGTCACATCGGTGGCCGTCTGCTGGTTGTAGACGAGCACGGTCGCCTGCCCGGTCTGCAACTGCTGCTGGAATGCAGTCACGGTGCTTGCCGGCGGGTCGTTGCCCTCTGACACTGCCTGCATGAACTCCGGAGGGCTGATCAGGTCGAGCCCGAGCGCCGACGCCATGTACACGAAGATGCTTTCGGTGGCCGCCACCTTGCGCCCGGAGAACTGCTGCTTGATGGCGCCGATGCGGTCGGTGTACGGCTTCAGGTCGCTGGTGAGCGTCGCGCGCTGTTGCGCGAAGTACGACGCGTCGCCTGAATCGACCTTGCTCAGATCGCCGGTGATGCGATCAGCGACCTGCGTGACATACGACGGGCTGTACCAGAAGTGCGGGTTGTCGCCCTCCTTCTTGCCCAGCAGATCCGCGACCGTGAACACCGTGCGGCTCGAGCTCTGATTGGCGTCGAGCAGGCTCGACGCCCAGTTGTCATAGCCGGCGCCGTTGAGGATCACGTACTGCGCAGTCGCGAACGCGCGCGCGTTGCTGGCGCTGGACTGGTAGTCGTGCGGGTCGGCGTTCGGGTCGCTGACGATGCTGGTGACGCTCACGTGCGTGCCGCCCAGCTGCGTCACGATGCTGCCCCAGAAGTTCTCGGCCGCGACCACGTGGATGGTCCCGGTGGCGCCGCCTGTGGACGACGAGCCGCACGCCACGGCGGTGACCGCCACGGCGATGACGCCCAATACCAGCGCTACTCGCCTGCGAAGACCGGCGGCGGGCAGGCACGTGTGGGGCTGCATCGTCTACCTCCTGAACATTCGCAACAGAGTTGCGCATGACTATTGCACAAATGACATGCGCAAGGCAAATGCGCGAGTTATACTTATGCGAGATGCCCCGTCCCAGCCCCGTCACCGACGCAGTGCGGCAGATCTTCGACACCGCCGGGCGTCACGCGTGGTCGATCGACGAGCTGCACGCCGCTGTCCGCGACTCGCTCGGGTCCGCGGATTACTCCTCCGTCTTCCGCGCGGTCACGCAGCTCGAGCGTGACGGCGCGTTGGACCGCATCGACCTCGGCGAGGGCCACGCCCGCTTCGAGATCCGCGACGGGCACCACGAGCACATCCGCTGCGAGCGGTGCGGCCGGGTGGACGAGGTGCCCGGGTGCGTCCTTGACGACGTCGTGGCTCAGACCCAGGCAATGACCGGGTTCCGCGTCACCAGCCACCGGGTGGTGTTCGCCGGCGTCTGCGCCACCTGCGCCGCTTCTGGCTGAGCTACCAACGACGGCGTTCGTCGCATACTGACCTCGCCATGACGGCGACCACCGAGGGCGGGTGGAATGAGGAGCGGGGGACGTCGCTACAGGACGTCATCGAGCGATCCGGCTCGCTTCCGCCAGCCGCCGCACTGCTCATGCTCGACGATGTCCTGGAACGCTTGGAGCTGATCCAGGAGACCGGCGCGGCGCACGTCGAGCTGCAGCCTGCCGTTGTCACGATCAACGAATACGGACGGGTCGGCTTGAGCGTCCCGACGTCGCGGACCGGGTTTGGGCTGGTGCCCTCACCGGCAGCGGCGCGGTACGCCGCGCCCGAGGTCCGTGGCGGCGCTCCCCTGGACGCGCGGGCCGACGTCTACGGCGCGACCGCTGTGTTCGTCGAAGCGCTGACCGGCATGCCGCCGGACATCGGCCGCGACGTGATCAGTTCGGCGCCGGGCGCGACGCCGACCCACCAGATGGAGAGTCCGGCGCCGCCGGCTGTGCGGCGCCTGGTCGACGCCGGCCTCGCCGGCGACCCGGCGTGGCGGCCGGACTCTGTTGAGGCGCTGCGCGCACTGCTCGCGGAGGTGGCGGCCGACTGCTTCCCCGCGCAGGACTGGCGCAGCCGCGGCCGTGCGTGGCTCTCGGCAGCGGTGCCGGAACCGACCAAGCCGAAGTTCGTGCCCCCCTGGCAGTCGCAGCCCGTGCCGGGAGCCGAGAACGTCGTGGTGCCCGAGTACACGGCGCCCGGATTCGTCGACGCGCAGCGGGAGAGCGGGCCCGCTCCTGGGCTGTTCCGGCGGATGGCGCGGGGCGACCCCGGTGTCATCACCGGCTTCGGGATCATTCTCGTCGGCCTGGTGCTCGTGATCATCGGCGCGAGCGTCGCCGGCAGCCTCGCCGGGCCGCGAACCGCGGCTTCCACCGCCCCACCGGCCCAGTCGACCTCCTCCGGCAGCGACCAGTCGACGCCGTCGTCGGGCTCGGAGTTGCTGTCGACACCGATCCCGACGCCGTACCCAACGGGGACCCCCTACCCGAGCCCGTCGGACACGCCACTGCCGGTGCCGACGCCGCTGCCGTCCGACAACAGCGGGGGCACGACCTTCTTCGCAGGGCCGACGCCGACACCGGCGCCGACGCCCCCGACGTGCACGCTGGTGATCTTCGGGTGCCCGCCAACATCGCCACCATCACCGGCGGGATGAGCGGCGTCTGAGGCTCCGGGCTAGGCGGTCAGCGGCGCGTTCAGCAGCTCGGCGTGGTGATCGCGGACCTTCTTGAGCTTGGGGTTGATCACGATCTGGCAGTACCCCTGGTTCGGATTCCGCGCGAAGTAGTCCTGGTGGTACTCCTCGGCCGGATAGAACGCGGTCAGCGGTTCGATCTCGGTCACGACCGGATTCGCCCACGATCTCTGGATCGCCTCCGCCGACGCCCGCGCCGCGGCCGCCTGAGCGTCATCGCTGGTGAGGATCATCGAGCGGTACTGGGTGCCGGAGTCCGCGCCCTGTCGGTCCTTGGTGGTCGGGTCGTGAATCGACCAGAACACGTCGAGGATTGCGTCGTACGAGATCACCTCGGGGTCGAACTCGACCTGCACCACCTCGGCGTGGCCGGTCCTGCCGGTGCTCACCTGCGCGTACGTCGGATTCGGCACGGTGCCGCCCGCGTAGCCGGACACGACGTGGGTCACGCCCTTGATCTCGCGGTATGCGGCGTCAAGACACCAGAAGCAACCGCCGCCAAGTGTCGCGATCTCGCGTCTGTCGCTCATCGTCGCTGTCCTCCGGCGTCGTTTCGCGTCGGTCTCATCGTGGCAGATTGATGGTGATGGAAAGCACCGCCAACACCGCCAGCGGAGTCATCGCGTGCCCCGAGTGCGGTCGCAACAACCGTCTACCGACGGCCGCGACCGGGGCGCCGGCGTGCGGTGACTGCCACAAGCCTCTGCCGTGGCTGGTGCACTCGGGCGATGCCGACTTCGATCGCGTGGCGGTGCAGACCGACCTTCCTGTCCTGGTCGACCTCTGGGCTCCGTGGTGCGGGCCATGCCACGCGATCGCGCCGCACGTCGAGCACGCGAGCCGGACGTTCGCCGGCCGGCTCAAGGTGGTGAAGGTGAACGTCGATGACGCGCAGCGAATCGCGCAGCGGTTCAGCGCGCGAAGTATCCCGATGTTGGTGCTGCTCGACCACGGTCAACTGCTGTCGCGGCAGGTCGGCGCCGTCGGCTACAGCCAGCTCGAACGCTGGATCAGTGACGCGCTCGCTGAGCACAGGACCTGACCGTCTTCGCCGTTGGTGTGCCGGGAAGGAGACTTGAACTCCTACGCCCATACGAGCACAGCGCCCTGAACGCTGCGTGTCTACCAATTCCACCATCCCGGCGAGGACGGTCTCGATACTAGCAGCGGTCGGTGCGAGCCGAGGCGGGAAGGCGCACGGTGAAACGCGAGCCTCCGTCAGGTGGCCGCTCGTAAGCGACGCTGCCACCGTGCGCCTGCGCAAGCTGGCTCACGATGTACAGGCCGAGCCCCGTCCCGCCGGCGGAGCGTCGCATCGTGGCGAACTTCGTGAAGAGCTTGGGCACATCGGCCTCGGGGACACCCGGACCCTGATCGGTCACTGAGATCTCGACGGTGTCGCCGGCGGCTCGCGCGCTGACTGCAACCGGGGCCGCACCGTAGCGCAACGCGTTGCCGACGAGGTTGGACACCACCTGCACGATCCGGCCGCGGTCAGCATCGACCACGAGAGTGTCGTCGCATTCGATGGCGATGGACGAGTGGCCGTTGACCTCGTCCACGGTGTCGGTGAGGAGCGGCCGCAGCTGCAACGGCGCGACGTCGAGGTCCAGCCGGCCCGCCTCGGCACGCGTCACCAGAAGAAGGTCCTCGAGCAAGCGGTGCAGCCGGTTGCCGCCGGCCGCAAGCAGCTCGAGGAGTCGCTTGCGATTCGGGTCGTCGAGCCGGTCCCAGTCGTCGAGCAACGTGTCGGCGCTGCCGCGCATCAGCATCACCGGCCCGCGCAGCTCGTGCGCGGCGATGGCGACAAACTCGGCTTTCTCGTCGGCGAGCTTGCGCAGCTTACGGTTCGCCTCCCCGAGAGTCCGTGACGCGCGATCGCGCTCGACATTCATGGCATGGCGATCCGTGTTGTCGCGCGTCACCACGCCGAAACCGCAGTGCACGCCGCGCTCATCGGTGAGCGGACTGATGACGACGTTCGCCCAGAGACGGCTGCCGTCCTTGCGCAGGCGCCACCCCTCGTCGTCGTAGCGTCCGTCGCGCAACGCGAGCTCGAGCTCGCGCTCAGGCTGGTGCCGCGCCTGCGCGGCCGCGGTGGCAAAAACGCGAAAGTGCTCGCCGACGATCTCGCCACCCGGGTAGCCGATGAGTCGCTCGGCGCCGTTGTTCCAGGTGACGACGCGACCCTCGGTGTCGAGCATGAAAATCGCGTAGTCGGGGACAGTCTCGATGAACCTGCGCAGCCGCTCGCTGGAGTCGTCCCTGTCCTGTCTTGGTGCCAAAGATGCCATCGCTGATGGGAGATTATCCATCATTTGGCCGCAGCAAATCCACACATCCACCCGGTCCTCAGTGGTGCCAGGCGGCGATGTCGCTGTACCGGGCCGCGCTGTCCCCAGCGGTGGGCATGGGCATGGCGGTCAGCGAGCCGTGGGTGACGTAGGCGACGACCGGCGTGTAGAGGAACACGGCGGGTGCGTCGCTGGCGAGGTCCCCGGAAACCGTGGCGGCAGCGGCGACGCGAGCCTGCGGATCGGTCGAGGAGGCGAGCACGTCGAGCGCTTGGTCCAGGAAGGGGTCGATCCGGGCGCCCGAGACGTTGAACCCGTTCGGGGGCGTGGCGTTGGATCGCCAGAACGCGCTGACGTCGAGGTCGGGGCCGTTGTCCCAGTCGCCGAGCGCGACCTGGAAATCGTGCTCGGTCACATCCGGCGTGATGAAGCTCTCAGCCGCCACCGGCGCCACCCGGAGCGTGATCCCGATCTGCGCGAGCTGGCTGGACAGCTCGGCCGCCACCGTCGAGAGCGGGTTGACGTCAGGCACGGTGAGGGTGTACGCGAGCTGCACGGAGCCCCGGACACGGGTGCCGTCTGGTGCGACCTGCCATCCGTCCTTCTGGAGATCGGTGCTCGCCTGTACCGGAGACGCCGCCTCCTTCACCGGCGCCGTCGTGGCCCAGGCTAGACCCCGGCTCACGGCATCCACCTGTGCCACGCCGCCCCAGCTCTCCAGCGCGCCGGCCTGGATGTCGGCGCGGTTGACCGCCTCGCCGATGGCGCGCCGCACCACCGGGTCGTCGAGGCCGGGCACCCGTTCGTTGAACAGCAGGTCGACGAACTGGAACGTGCGGATGTCGTGCGCTGTTGACCCGCCCCGCTTGAGCAGCGCGGCTCGGTCCTGCGGCGTGGTGGCCAGCAGAGCGTCGGCTCCGCCACCGGTGAAGGCGGCTGACGCGCCGGTGAACGTGGTGTAGAGATCAAGCCGGATCTGGCGCAAACGTGGCTTCGGCGACGCGTACGCGTTGCCCTCGAGCTCGATCGAGGCGTCTGTCGCCGAGATGACGCGGTACGCGCCGGACGTCGCCATGGGGCGGCTCGGGTGCGCGGCGGCAGCTGCCAGCTTGGGTGGGCTCAACGCGCTGATCGGCAGGATCGGGATCTGCGTGAGCGCGGAGGGGAAGGACGCACGCGGCGATGGCAGTGTGAACCCGAGGTTGGCGCCGGCCACGGTGACTTTCACGCCCTGGACCAGGGTCGACAGCCGTTTGTCTGCGGCGGGCGAGGTCTGCAGAAAGGTGAATGTCGCCGCAACGTCCGCCGGCGTGATCGGACCGCCCGAGGACCATCGCTGCCCCGGCCGCAACGCCATGAGATAGGTGAGGCCGTCGCTGCTCGCGCCGTACGACTCCACCAGGTCGGCGCGCGGGTACGCGCTGTCGTCGAGCTTCAGCAGCCCGCGGTACAGCAGATGCCCGACGTCGCGAACCGCGGGGTCCTGACTGCCGATCAGCGGGTTGAGCGACAGCGGCGACCCCTGGACGACAAGCGCCTCACGAAAGTCGGGCCCGCCGATGACGCCGAAGTGCAGTGACGCGGCGACCGCCAGCGAGACTGCCGCGAGCACCGCGAGCGACAGCGCCGCGACGACCTCGATCCGCCGTGGCCGGTGGCGGAACCTTACTTGGTGACGTAGGTGGACAGAACCGAGAGGATGACGAACAGGACGATCATCCCCGCCGAGAACCGGAGCAGCCCCGCCTCCAGGCCGCGCCTCCGGCGGTACCCGCCGCCCGCGTCCCCGCCGCCGCCCCCGATCGTCCCCCCCAAGCCCGTCGCCTTCGGGGTCTGGAGCAGGATGCCAAGGATCGCCAGGATTCCCACGGCGTCCTGCGCCACCTGCAGTGCGGTCTTCATTCAACGGCACCTTCACGATCGCCCACGGCCGCAAGTATAGGAGCCGATCTCCCAACTCACCGCACATGCGTTGGGACGCGCACCATCGGACCGCAGCCGAACACCACATTTCTGTGATAGCGTGGCTGCACTATGACAAGTATGTGGCACCTGCGCTGCGGCTCCTTTTTTGGGCTTGCAGCATTCACCGCGCTTCTCTGCGGCTGCGACGGCGCGCTGGCGGCACCAGTGCCGGCGCCCGCGCCGCTGCTGGGTTCGGCGCCGCCGTCGGCGGTGGGCCCGGACTCGGTCACGCTCCTGCGCAGCGGAGCGGCGACGTTCGCGCAATTGCAGCTGCTGCTCGACGCCGCGCGCCGGAGCGTGCATCTCGAGATGTACGAGTTCACCCTGCCATCGTTGGTGGGCGCGGTCATCGCAGCGCACGCGCGCGGCGTTGCCGTCGTGGTGATCGACGACCCGTCGGAGACGAGCAGCGCCGCTACGGCCCAGCAGCTGCGCGCCGCCGGCGTCGACATCGTCGACTATCCCGTGCGCCGGCTGATGATCGACCACGTCAAGCTGCTGGTCGTCGATTCAGAGGTTGCGGTCGTTGGTGGCATCAACTGGGGAACGGCATCGTCGGCCAACCACGACTACGACGCCATGATTCGCGGCCCCGCGGTGAGCAACCTCGATCGCGTGTTCCTGCGCGATGTGGTCACCTGTGGCGGCACCGCGACCGTCCCCGATCCGCTGCGCGACACCGGAGTCATCGTCGCCAGCACGCTGCCGGCGGCGGAGATCCGCCCGCTCGCGCTGCAGCTCATCAACGGCGCCACGCGGTCGCTGCATCTCGAGCTCTTCGTGCTGACCGACACGGGCATCGTGCACGCGCTCGAGGCCGCGCACGCACGCGGGGTCGCCGTGTGGCTGCTGCTGGACCCGTCGCAGCACTCCAGCGACCCCTCGTACCAGGCGCTGCTCGGCTCGGGCGTTCCCATCCGCTGGTACCGCGCGCGCGGCGAGCTTCTCCACGCGAAGACGATCGTGGCGGACTCGTCGGCCGTGCTCTTCGGCAGCGCCAACTGGTCCGGCGGAGGGTTTGCCCGCAACCACGAGGTCGACATCGAGATGCCGCGCGCGCCCGCCGTGGCCGCCGAGATGCTGGACCAGATGGCACTCGACTGGACCGCCAGCCGCTGACCTCCTGGCTTGACAGACGAGCCATTGCGATATATCGTGATGGCACGCTCGATGTGCCCAAGGGCCATCTCACCTTGCGTTGGAGGAATCACAGATGCACGGACATCACGCGGCCCACGAGGCCGACGTGTGGCCGCCCTTCCCGCTCGAGGCGGCGGCGCGGCTGCACCGGATGGCTCACGCCGCGGGGCGGCGTCACGGCTGGCAGTCCTTTGGACCCGGCGATTTCGGCGGGTTCCGCGGCTTCGGTGGCGGTTTCGGCGGCGGTCCGTGGGGTCGCGGCGGCCGTCGCGCGGGGCGCGGCGACATTCGCGCCGCGATCCTCGTGCTGCTCGCCGAGAAGCCGTCGCACGGCTACCAGATCATTCAGGAGCTCGAGTCACGCAGCAACGGCGCCTGGCGGGTGAGCCCCGGCTCGGTCTACCCCACGCTGCAGCAGCTCGAGGACGAGGGCCTGGTGCGCCTCGTCGCCGGCGAGACCGAGCGGCGCGTGTACGAGCTCACCGACTCCGGCCGCGCCGAGGCGGAGCGCCTCAAGACCGAGCGCGCGCCGTGGGACGAGGCAGCGGGTGCGGTGCCCGACGACTTCGTCGAGCTCAAGGGCCTCGTCGTCGGACTCATCACTGCCACCAGGCAGATCGCCAGCAACGGCGAGGGCGCGGAGCTGAATGCGGCCAAGGACATCCTTCGCGATGCGCGCAGGCGGCTGTACATGCTGCTGGCCGGCGAGCCGCAGTCGCCGGCGGACAAGGCCGACAACTAGAGACTATTGCTCTCGGCTGAGAACCAGCGAGCGGCCGGTCATCGCCTCCGGTGCCGGGATGCCCATGGCGTCCAGCACCGTGGGCGCGACGTCTCGCAGACCGCCACCATCACGCAGCGCGGTGGCGTCGCTGCCGCAGAGGATCACGGGCACGGGATTCGTCGTATGCGCGGTGACCGGTGAGAGGTCGTGCGGATCCGTCAACCGCTCGGCGTTGCCGTGGTCCGCGGTGATCATCACGGCGGTGTCCCGAAGCTCGGCCGCGCGGACGATGCGGCCGATGCACTCGTCGACGACCTCCACGGCACGCACGGTGGCCTCGAGGTCGCCGGTGTGCCCGACCATGTCGGCGTTGGCGAAGTTGGCGACGATGAGTGCGTCCTCACCGCGCTTCACGTGCGCCACGACCGCATCCGTGACCGCGGTGGCGCTCATCTCGGGCACGGTGTCGTAGGTCGCCACGCGCGGCGATGGCACGAGCAGCCGCTCCTCGCCGGCAAACGCGCGCTCGCGGCCGCCGTTGATGAAGTACGTGACGTGGGCATACTTCTCGGTCTCAGCGACGTGGAACTGGCGCAGCCCGCGCTCGGCCACCACCTGCGCAAGCGTGTGGGCGATGTCCTCGGTGGGGAACGCGACGTGGACCGGCAGCGTGCGCTCGTACTCGGTCATCGAGACGAACGCGACGTCGTGAACGACGCGTTGCCGCGGAAAGCCGGAGAAATCGCGGTCGACGATGGCATGCGCCAGCTGCCGCGCCCGGTCGGGGCGGAAGTTGAAGAAGACAACGCTGTCTCCATCGTCGACGCGGACACGCTGCGAGCCCGGCGCCACCACCGCCGCGGGCTCGATGAACTCGTCGCCGACGTCCTCCGCGTACGCGGAGTCCATGTAGGCGATCGGATCGCCGACCTCCGGCCCCGTGCCGGCGACGATGACGTCGTACGCCGCCTGCGTCCGCTCCCAGCGGCGATCGCGATCCATCGCGTAGTAACGGCCCGCGATCGAGGCGACGCGTCCGACGCCGACGCGATGCAGGTCGTCGATGAACGCCTGCATGTAGCCGGCGCCGCTCCTCGGTGGCTCATCGCGGCCGTCCGTGAACGCGTGCACGTACACGGCCTCGAGGCCGCGGCGTCGCGCCAGCTCGGCGATCGCCACCGCGTGGTCCATGTGGCTGTGCACGCCGCCGGGCGAGACGAGACCGAGCAGGTGTAGCGCCCGGCCGCGCTCGCGGGCGCGATCGATCGCAGCGCGCAGAACCGCGTTCTCATAGAACGACGCGTCGGCAACGGCGCGGTTGATGCGCGACAGCGGTTGGTACGCAACGCGTCCCGCGCCGATGGTCAGATGCCCCACCTCGGAGTTGCCCTGCTGGCCGCGCGGCAGACCCACCGCCTCGCCGCTCGCCGCAACGAGCGTCGTCGGACAGCGGCGCATCAGCAGCTCCATCTCCGGCGTGTCGGCTTGCTGAATCGCATTGCCGAGGCGCTCGGCGCTGAAGCCCCAGCCATCCAGGATGACGAGCACGAACGGTCGCACGCCCGCGCCAGGCGCGTCAGCCGACGCGCGCCCCGGGCGCGGCGGCGGCGACGATGGCCGCGAACTGTTCCGCGCGCAGACTCGCGCCGCCGACCAGCGCACCGTCGATCGCGGTCTCGGCGAACAGCGACGCTGCGTTCTCGGGGGTCACACTGCCACCGTACAGCACCCGCGGCGCAGCGCCCGTGCGCTCGGTGAGCCACTCCTTGATGTGCTGGCACACCTCCTGTGCCTGCTCCGGTGTGGCGGTGCGTCCGGTGCCGATCGCCCAGCACGGCTCGTACGCGATCACGTAGTGATCGGGCGTCGGCGCCGATGGCACGAACTGCAGCGCGGCGCCGAGCTGGCGGTCGATGACCGTGAAGCACTCGCCGGCGTCGCGCTCCTCCTCGAGCTCGCCGACCGCGAGGATGGCGTGCAGCCCCTCCGCCAGGGCGGCGGCAAACTTGCGCCCCACCTCGTCGTCGGACTCGTGCAGCACGTGCCGGCGCTCAGAGTGCCCCACGAGCGCGTGCTCGCACCACCCGGCGAGCATCACGGGCGACACCTCGCCGGTGAACGCGCCTGTGCGCTCCCAGAACACATCCTGCGCACCAAGCTCGACGTGACTGTGCCGGATCTCGTCGTACACCGGCCGCAGGTGCGGGAACGGCGGCAGCACCGCGACCTCCACCTGACCCTCGACACCCGCCGTGCCGAGCCGCACCGCCTCGGCGAGCTTCACCCCCTCGTCGATGGTGGTGTTCATCTTCCAGTTCCCCGCGACCAGCGGCAACCCGGGATTCGGCATCAGCCGCTGACCGCCCCACGGGCGGCGAGCACCGCGTCACGGTCGCTCAACGCTGCGACGCCGGGCAGCACCTTGCCCTCGAGGAACTCGATGGTGGCGCCACCGCCGGTGCTGATGTGGTCGATCTTGTCTGCAACACCGGCGTCTTCGATGGCCGCCGCCACGTCGCCGCCGCCGATGACGGTGAACGCCGGCGAATCCGCCACGCTGCGCGCCACCGCGCGCGTGCCCTGCGCGAACTCATCGATCTCGTAGATGCCGAGCGGCCCGTTCCACACGACCGTCCCGGCGCTCGCGGCGTCGGCGGCGATGCGCGCGCAGGTCTGCGGTCCGACGTCCACCACCATCTGATCGTCAGGAATCGCGTCAGGGGTGACGACCGCGGTCGGAGCACCGGCCTGCGGCGACGGGGCCACGACGACGTCGACCGGCAGCTCGAGCGACCCCGACTTCGCCGACGCCGATTGCAGCAGCGAACGCGCCGTGTCGACCTGGTCATCCTCGACGAGCGACGTCCCGGTGCTGAATCCCTGTGCCCGGTAGAAGGTGGAGGCCATCGCGCCGCCGACCCACATCGTGTCGACGCGGTCGATGAGATTGGAGAGCACCGCCAGCTTGGTGGAGATCTTGGCGCCGCCGATCACCGCGACCAGCGGCGGCTCGGGATGCTCGAGCACGCCACCGAGCACCTCGAGCTCGCGTCCCATGAGCTTTCCCGAGGCTGCGGGCAGCAGGTGCGCCACGCCCTCGGTTGAGGCGTGGGCGCGATGCGCGGTGCCGAAGGCGTCATTGACATACAGGTCCGCAAGCGATGCCAGCGCTTGCGCGAACTCCGGGTCGTTGGCCTCCTCGCCGGGTTCGAAGCGAACGTTCTCGAGCATGCCGACGTCGCCGTCGCGCAGGCCGGCGATCATCGCGCGCGCGCCGTCGCCCGCGACATCGGTCGCCACCGGCACGGTCACGGCGAGCAGCTCGCCGAGTCGCTGCGCCAGCGGCGTAGTGCTCAGCGCCGGATCCGGCTTCGCCTTGGGCCGGCCCAGGTGGGTCATCAGGATCACGCGCGCGCCGCGCTCCCGCAGCGTCTGAATCGTCGGCAGCGACGCGCGGATGCGGCGGTCGTCGACGATGCGTCCATCACGCATTGGGACGTTGAAGTCGACGCGCACCAGCACGCGCCGACCACCGACGTCGAGGTCGTCGACGGTTGCTTTCGCCATGCGCTCGGTCAGAGACGCGCGGCGATGTGCTCGACGAGGTCGACGCAGCGGCAGGAGTAGCCCCACTCGTTGTCGTACCAGGCCAGCACCTTGGCGGTGCGATCGCCGAGCATCATCGTGCTCGGCGCGTCCAGGATCGACGAGTGGCTGTCCTTCAGGAAGTCCATCGACACGAGCTCTTCATCGCTCACCGCGAGGATCCCGCGCAGCGCGCCATCCGCCGCCTCGTGCATCTCGGCGTTGATGTCCTCGACGGTCGTGCTCTTGTTGAGGGTCACGGTCAGGTCGACCAGACTCACGTCCGGCACCGGCACGCGCAGCGCGACGCCGTGGAACTTGCCCTTCAGCTCGGGCAGCACCAGCGATACAGCCTTGGCGGCGCCGGTCGTCGTCGGGATGATCGACAGCCCCGCCGCGCGAGCACGGCGCAGGTCCTTGTGCGGGGCGTCGAGGATGACCTGGTCGCTGGTCATCGCGTGCACCGTTGTCATGAAGCCGGTCTCGATGCCATACGACTCGCTCAACACCTTGGCCACGGGCGCGAGGCAGTTCGTGGTGCACGAGGCATTGGAGATGACGTGGTGCTCGGCCGGGTTGTACGCGGCGTCGTTGACGCCCATGCACACGGTGATGTCCTCGCCGGTCGCCGGCGCGGAGATGACCACCTTCGACGCGCCGGCGTCGATATGCGCGCGCGCCTTCGCCGCGTCGGTGAACAGACCGGTGGACTCGATGACGACGTCGACGCCGGCGTCACCCCACGGGATGCGCTGCGGGTCGCGCTCCGCGAAGACCTTGAGCGGCTTGCCGTCGATCGTGATGGTGTCGCCGTTTGCCGCCACCGTGCCCGGGTAGCGCCCGAGCACGCTGTCGTGCAGGAAGAGGTGGGCGAGCGTGCCCGCGGTGGTGATGTCGTTGACCGCCACGAATTCCAGGTCCGATTGGCGCTCGAGCGCCGATCTGAGGATGTTGCGGCCGATACGGCCGAAGCCGTTGATCCCTACCTTGACTGCCATTCAAGCTTCTCCCTGGACTAGCGAGGGCGCCACACTACCAAAGGTTCCCCGACGCCGCGCTGAGCAAGCGCTACGCCGGGCGTTCATCGGGTTTGGCCACGTCGCGATGGCGCACGGCGACGTCGAGGCCCTGGCTCCGCAGCCGGGCGGCGAGTTCCTCGGCGAGCACGACCGATCGGTGCCTGCCGCCGGTGCAGCCGATGGCGATGTGGAGGAACCGGCGCCCGCGCTCCCGTGATTGGCCGGCCGCCCAGTCGAAGGTGGCCGCGACCGTGCGCAACAGCTCCTGGGCCGCCGGATCGGCCAGAACGTAGTCGCGGACGGCGGGGTCGAGCCCCGTGAGCGGCCGAAGCTCGGCCGACCAGAAGGGGTTGCGGACCAGACGGGCGTCGATCAGCCAGTCGGCCTCGATCTGCGGGCCGAACTTGTGACCGAACGACGAGACCGTGCACGCCAGCGGAGTCGCCGCGTCGCCGATCACGATGCCACGGACGCGTTCCGCCAGGCCGCTGGGATCCAGCTCGCTCGTATCGAGCACCACGTCGGCACTCTCCCGAAGCGGCGCCAGCACGCGCCGCTCGTCGGCGACCGCCGCGAGGCCCGAACCGGCCGCGGCCCGCGGGTGCGGCCGGGTGCTCTCGCCGAGCCGGCGGAGCAGGACGTCGTCGCGCGCATCGAGGTACAGCACCTGCACGCCGTCGACGGGTGCGAATCGGGCAAGGCGGTCGCCCTGGCGAGCGTCCACCACGACGGCCACCGGCGCGCCGTCTTGCAGCCCGGCCATCGCGCCGAGCAGCTCCACCGGGAGGTTGTCGACGCATTCGGCGCCGGCGCTCTCCAACGCACCGAGCGCCTCGGCCTTGCCCGCACCGGACGTGCCGGTGATCAGCCACACCGTCACACGAGCTCCTTGATACGGAGTGCCACCGGACGTGGGACAACGCGCGTCAGCTCGTCGACCGGTGCGTCACGGATGGCGTCGATGGTGCCGAACTCGCGCAGCAACGCGCGACGGCGCGCCGGCCCGAGCCCGGGGACGACGTCCAGGCGCGAGCGCAGGGCGGAGCGACCACGCCGCGCGCGGTGCCGCGTGATGGCGAAACGATGCGCCTCATCGCGCACACGCTGCACCAGGAACAGCGTTGGGCTGTCGCGGTCGAGCACGATCGGATCGGGATCGCGGGGACGGAACAGCTCCTCGTTGCGCTTCGCCAGGCCGAACACGGGAATCGACTGCAGCGCGTAGGACTCCAGAACCTTCACGGCGGCGGCGAGCTGACCCTTGCCGCCGTCGATGAGGATGAGGTCGGGGACGACCCCGAAGCTGAGATCCACGTCCTCGCGCTCCTCTCGGCGTCGCAGCGAGGCCGTGCGCTCCTCGCCGTTGGCGCCCGCCGGGTCGGCGATCGGAACGTCGGGCGATGCCCCGAGCGCGCGCTGCAGACGGCCGAAGCGCCGCCGCAGCGTCTCCTCGATGGAGGCGAAGTCGTTCGCCCCTTCGACGGTCTTGATACCGAAATGGCGATACTTGGCAGAAACTGGGCGACCGGCCTCGAACACCACCATGGAGCCGACGGAGTTCGTGCCCATCGTGTTGCTGATGTCGTAGCACTCGATGCGTTGCGGCGGCGCCGGCAGGCCAAGACGGGACGCGAGGTCCTCGAGCAAAGCCTCGGTCTTGGCCTCGTCGTAGTCGTCGACGATGCGCTGCTGCCGCAGCGCGACGAGGGCGGTCTCGGCCGCGCGCTCCACCAACCGGCGCGCGTCACCGCGCTGCGGGACGTGCAGCTCCACGGTGCTGCCGCGCTGCTCGCTGAGCACCTCGCTCAGCAACGCCGCGTCGTCGACCGTGTCAGAGAGCAGGAGCCGTTTGGGCACCGCGGTGACGTTGGCGTAGTACTGCGGCAGGAAGCCGCTCAGGCACGCGGGCGCATCCAGGTCGGCCACACCTTCGAGCTCGTGCGTGTCCATCGCGATGACGCGACCCTGGCGCACCGACAGCACCGCCGCCATCGCGCGCCCGGCCTCGACCGCGACCGCGACGCAGTCCTCGTCCCAGCGTCCGCCGCGCAACACCGTCTGGCGCTCGCTGATGCGCTCGATCGCACGCAGGCGGTCGCGGAAGCGCGCCGCGAGTTCGTAGTCGCGATCGTCCGCGGCGTCATCCATGTGCCCGGTGAGCTCTGCCTGCAGGGAGTCGGAGCGACCCTCCATGAACTGCTGCACCTCGTCGAGCAGCGTCGCGTACTGCTCCGGCGCGATGCGTCCCTCGCACGGTCCGGCACAGCGTTTGATGTGATAGTCGAGGCAGACGCGGCCGCGGCGGAAGATCTCGTCGCTGCACGTGCGGAACGGGAAGATCGTCCGCAGCGAGCGCACGGTGGTGCGCAGCGACTGCGCGCTCGTGTACGGACCGAAGTACCGCGCACCGTCACGGATGACCTTGCGCGTGTAGTACGGGCGGGGGAACTCGGTCGCGCGGCGCGCGCTCTCGCCGCGCGGCGTGCGGATCTCCTCGCGCGCGGTGGCCGGCGCCACCGCGTCGTGAACGCCCGGTCGCGGGATCTTGAGGTACAGGTAGTTCTTGTCGTCCTTGAGCCGGACGTTGAAGCGCGGGCGGTACTGCTTGATGAGCGAGTTCTCGAGGATGAGCGCCTCGCGCTCGTTGGCCGCAGCGACCACGTCGAAGTCGAAGACGCGCTCGACGAGGTCGCGCGTGCGCGGCATGAGGGTGTTGAGCCCGGTGAAGTACGAGCGCAGCCGGCTGCGCAGGTTGGCGGCCTTGCCGACGTACATGACGCGCGTGTCGATGCCGCGCATCAGATAGACGCCCGCGCCCTCGGGCGCGGCACGCAGCCGGGCGCGCAGCAGCTCTGGATCGTCGATGAGCCGCTCAGCCGTGCGAGCGGTGCTGGTCATACAACCCACTGTACCGGCGCATGAAGATCGCTACGCTCCGCCCTCGGCCGCCGCCAGCTCCGCCGCAAGCTGCGTCTCGTCGAGCACGCGGACGCCGAGCCGCTGTGCCTTCTCCAGCTTGCTGCCCGGAGATGCGCCCGCGACCACGGTGTGCGTCTTCTTGGAGACGCTCGAGCCTGGGTTGCCGCCCAGGGCCTTGATGCGATCCTCGGCCTCCGGCCGCGTCATGGATTCCAGGGTGCCGGTCAGCACCCAGGTCTGACCGGTCCACGGGCCTCCTCCGCGCTCGGTCGCCTCCGGCTCGACGCCGTTGCGGCGCAGGTCCTCGATCACCTTTCGGCCCTCTGCCGACTGCAACCAGTGACCGACCTGCTCCGCGACCACGTCGCCGATGCCCTCGACCTCGCGCAGGTCGCCGGATGACGCAGCCAGCAGCGCATCGATGGTGCCGAAGTGCGTCGCCAGCGCCTCGGCGGTGTGCTCACCCACGTGGCGGATGCCCAGCGCGTTGATGAACCGCGGCAGTGGCACATGCTTACGAGACTCGATCGACGCCAGCAGCTTGTCCGCGGACCGCTCCGCGAATCCATCGAGCTCGAGCAGCTGCTCGCGTGTCACGGTGAAGAAGTCGGCGGGCTCGATCACGTCGCCCTGCTTCACCAGCTGGTCGATGACGCCGGGCCCGAGTCCTTCGATGTTCATCGCGGCGCGCGACGCGAAGTGCATCAGCTTCTCCACCCGTTGCGCGGGACACAGCGGGTTGACGCAGCGGCGCACCACCTCGCCCTCCTCGCGCACCAGCTCGGTGTCGCAAGCGGGGCAGCGCTCCGGCATGCGCCACGCCGTCGCGCTCTTGGGGCGCTTCTCCAGCAGCGGGCGCACCACCTCGGGGATGACATCGCCGGCCTTGTGCAGGATGACGGTGTCTCCGATGCGCACGTCCTTGCGGGCGACCTCGTCCTCGTTGTGCAGCGTGGCGCGGCGAACGGTCGAGCCGGCGACGACCACCGGCTCGAGCATTGCCACCGGCGTCACCGCGCCGGTGCGGCCGACGTACACGGCGATGTCCAGCACCACCGTCTCGCGTTCCTCCGGCGGGAACTTGTACGCGATGGCCCAGCGCGGCGAACGTGAGATGGCGCCGAGCTCGGCCTGCTCCGCGAGCGACGCGACCTTGATCACGACGCCGTCGGTCTCGTACTCGAGGTCATGGCGCCGCGTGACCCACTCATCGAGGAACGCGACGATGTCGTCTACGGAGCGCGCGATCCGGCGGTGCGGGTTGACCCGAAAGCCAAGCTGCTCGAGCGTTTCCAGCACCTGCTCCTGTGAGGCCGCCGAACCGGGTGGGTCCAGCTGGTACATGAAGGTCTGCAGCCCGCGTCCGGCCGTGACGGTCGGATCGAGCTGTCGCACCGCGCCCGCCGCAGCATTGCGCGGGTTCGCATAGGTCGGCTTACCCGCCTCGTCGAGGCGCGTGTTCAGCGCCGCGAACGCCTTCTTGGGCAGATACACCTCGCCGCGCACCTCGAACTCGGATGCGAGCTTCGTCTCGACCTTCCGCAGCGCCCTCGGCACCGAGCGGATCGTGCGGACGTTGGCGGTGACGTCCTCGCCCTCGACGCCGTTGCCGCGCGTGGCGGCCCGCACGAAGTCACCGTCGCGATAGGTGAGCGACATCGCCAGTCCGTCGATCTTGAGCTCGCAGACGTACGCATCGACGTCACCGGCGGCGCGCTCCACGCGACGGACGAAGTCGCGGACCTCGTCGTGCGAGAACGCGTTGCTGAGGCTGAGCATTGAGGTGCGATGCCGTACCTTGGTGAACGCCTCCGACGGTGCGCCGCCGACGCGCCGCGTCGGCGAGTCCGGCGACTGCAGCCCCGGGTATCGCGTCTCGAGGTCGAGCAGCTCGCGGAAGACCGCGTCGTATTCGGCGTCGGAGATCTCCGGTTCGTCGAGCACGTAGTAGCGGTGCGCATGATGCTCGATGGTCGAGCGCAGCTCCGAGACGCGCTCCCGCTCCGCGCGCGGAATCGTTACGACTCCACGGCCCACAGCGTCGCGTCCCCGACGGCGAAGATCTTCACACCCACGTCGTCGAATTTGATCACCAGCTCCTCACCGGAGCGCGTCATGGTGCTCTTCAGCACCGTCCCCTCGCCGTAGCGCTCATGTCGCAGGCGCATGCCCGCACGATATCTCTGCGGCGCCACCGCCACCGGGTTCGGTTGCACCGCGCGGGCATGCACGGCCTGACGGACTGCGCCGGGCCTCCGGAAGTCGTCGGTGAGGCGGCCGCCCGGCCGCGCCATGAGCTCGATCATGTTGGCGGGGATCTCGCGGAGAAAGCGCGATGCCTCGGCGAGTTGCGGCGTGCCGTAGAGGTGGCGACGGAAGGCGTGGAGCAGGTAGAGATGGCGGCGGGCGCGCGTCATCCCCACGTAGGTGAGGCGGCGCTCCTCAGCGATTCCCGCGTCGCCCTCCTCGAGCGAGCGCACGTGCGGCAGCAGCCCCTCCTCCATCCCCGCGACGAACACGACGTCGAACTCGAGGCCCTTCACCTGGTGGAGAGTGATCAGGAGGACGCCCTGGTCCTTGTCGTCCATGCTGTCGACGTCGCTGACCAGCGCGACGTTCTCGAGGAACTGCTGCAGCCCGTCGGGCGCGGGGACGTCCTCATACTCCGCGGCGAGGCCGGCGAGCTCGACGACGTTGCCCCACCGCTCCTCGCCCTCCGGCGTCCCGTCGCGCAGCCACTCGCGGTAGCCCGTCGCATTGAGCACGGTGTCGACGAGCACCGGCAGCGGCAACCGCCCGGCCTCTTGGCGCAGACGCTCCATGAGCTGCGCGAATGCAGTGATGGACTGCATGGCCGCGGCGCCGAGGCCTTCCGCTTCGTCGAGACGCTGGGCTGCCTCGAGCGGCGAGAGGCGCTTACGCCGCGCCAGCCGCTCGAGCTCGGCGACACTCCGGTCACCGATCTTACGGCGCGGTACGTTGACGACACGCGCGAACGACACCGCGTCCTTCGGGTTGAAGCAGAGGCGAAGGTACGCGAGCACATCCTTCACCTCCTTGCGCTCGTAGAACCGGATGCCGCCGACGAGGCGGTACGGGATGCCACGCCTGAGCAGGGTCTCCTCGAAGGCGCGCGACTGCGCGTTGGTTCGGTACAGCACGGCGCATTCACTGAGCGATATGCCCTCGCGCCCCACGAGCCGCTCGATCTCACCCGTGATCCAGAGCGCCTCCTCGCGCTCGTCGTAGACGGAGATGAGGCGCACCGGCTCCCCGCCGCGAAACTCGGTCCAGAGCTTCTTCGGGGCGCGTTTCTCATTGCGCTGGATGACGGCGTGCGCGACGTCGAGAATCGGCTGTGTCGAGCGGTAGTTCTGCTCGAGGGTCACCTTGCGCGCATCCGGGTAGTCGTGCTCGAACGCGAGGATGTTGCGCACGTCGGCGCCCCGGAACGCGTACACGGACTGGTCGTCGTCTCCGACGACGGTGATGTTGCGGTGCTTCGCGGCCAGCAGCCTCACCAGCTCGTACTGCGTGCGGTTGGTGTCCTGGTACTCGTCGATGAACAGATGCCGGAACCGTGTCTGGTAGTGCTCACGCGCGGACGCGTCATCGCGCAGCAGCACCACGGCGCGAAACAGCAGGTCGTCGAAGTCCAGCGCCGACGCCGCGTCGAGCTCCTGCTCGTACGCGTAGTAGCATCGCGCGACCGTCTGCTCGAAATCGCCCTGTGCGCGGGCCATGTAATCGCGCGCGTCGATCAGCTCGTTCTTGGCCGAGCTGATCACGCTGCCGACGCGAGAGGGCGTGTACCGCTTGTCGTCGATCCCCTCAGCCCGCAGGGCATTGCGCAGCGCCGACGTCCTGTCGGCCTCATCGTAGATCGTGTAGTCGCGAGAGATGCCGATGGCGTCGCCGTCGCGCCGGAGCATGCGCGCGCCGAGCGCGTGGAATGTTCCGAGCCACATGCCCTTGATGCTCGAGCCGATCAGGTCCTCGACTCGGGAGCGCATCTCGCGCGCCGCCTTGTTGGTGAAGGTGACCGCGCAGATCTCCTCCGCATACACGCCGCGCGTCGCGATCACGTAGGCGATCCGGTACGTCAGCACGCGCGTTTTGCCGCTTCCCGCACCGGCGAAGATGAGCAGCGGACCATCCGGCGCCTCGACCGCCTCGCGCTGCGGCGCGTTGAGGCCTTCGAGCAGCGCGCTGGCGCTGGCCGCCGGGCTCAAGCGATGGATGCGGCGCCGCGGCGCACGTGCACTCGGTACGCGTCGGGGCGGCGGTCGGTGATCAGGTGATTGCGAGGTGTGCTCATTCGCTGCTGCTCGTTCTGGTCCAGGTCGACGTCCGCGATCAGCAGCTCGTCGCCACCTCGACTCGCGGGTCCCGCCACCGGCCAGCCGTCGGGGCCGACGATGATCGACGCGCCGATGAACCGTACGTCGCGCTCGACGCCGACTCGGTCGGCGCACGCGACCACCACGCCACTCTGGCCTGCGGTCGCCATCGCGACGTAGTTGGCCTGCACGTAGCCGCGGTCGTCCCACACGGTGCGCTTGAACGACGCCACCCAGTTGGTCGGCACCGCGATGATCTCGGCGCCGGCCAGAGCCAGCGCGCGCGTAGCCTCGGGGAAGCGCAGGTCGTAACAGATGACGACGCCGACCATCCCAGCGGGCGTCTCGGCGACGACGAGCTCGTCGCCAGGCGCGAACCACGACTTCTCGTCGTTGAACAGATGCAACTTTCGGTAGACGGCGAGCAACCCTCGCGGGCCGACGATCACCGCGCTGTTGTGGCGGCGCGTGCCATCCAACTCGTTGAGCCCGGCCACCACGACGCATCCGCTCTGCACACATGCCGCCTGCAGCGCGCTCACGAATGCACCGTCGAGCGGCTCCGCCGACGCCGCTGCCTCGTCCTCGCTCGAGAACACGTAGCCACTCGACGCCAGCTCCGGCAGAACGACCAGCTGCGCGCGGCGACGGGTCGCCTCCTGCAACCATCGCTCGGCGCGGGCACGATTCCCATCGCGGTCCCCGACACGCGGTTCGTACTGAGCGACTGCGATGCGAACCGGTCGTGCCATACGAATCACAGTACCGCAGACGCGTCGCCGTCACCCGTGACCACGCGCGCAACGGTCTGCGGGACCCCGGTGAGCACCTCGTACGAGATGGTGCCGGCCAGCGCGGCAACCTCGTGGGCGCCGAGTCGCACGCCGTCGCGCTCGCCGAACACCATGGCGATGTCGCCCGCGGCGACCGGCATCACGTCGGTCACATCAACCGTCACCTGGTCCATGCTCACGGTGCCGACGATCGGCACCCTGCGACCGTTCACAACGAGCTGCCCGCTGTTCGAAAGCAGCCGCGGGATCCCCTGTCCGTATCCCGCAGCCACGGTCGCGATCCACCGGTCCGTGGGCGCCGACCACGTGCGGCCGTAGCCGATCGGCTCGCCCGACGGCACGCGTTTCACCTGCGCCACACGCGCCCGCATCGTCATCACGGGGCGAAGCGACGCCAGCACATCGCGGGAGGCGGAGATGTAGCCGTACGTTGCGATACCCACGCGCACGATGTCGTGCTGCGTCTCGGGAGCGGTGATGATCGCCTCGCTGTTGCCGGCGTGCAACACCGCCTCCGGCGCAACCACCCGCAACCGCGCGGCCCATGCCGCGAAGCGTTGGTGCTGCACGGTCGTGAACTCGACGTCATCCGGTTCGGCGAAGTGCGTGAATATGCCGGCGACCTCGAGACGGCCCCGCGCGTCGCGCAGCGCGGTCGCAAGCGAGTCGATCTCATCTTCGCGCAGACCGAGGCGCCCAAGTCCCGTGTCGAGCTTGACGTGCACGCGGGCGGCCCGTGCCTGCGCCGCCTCGCTGATGACGCTGACGTCATGCAGATCGCAGATGCTGAGGTCGACGTCGTGCGCCAGCGTCTCGCCCACCGTCGAAGGCGGCGACCAGCCCGTCACCAGCATGCGTCCGTCGATGCCCGCCGCGCGCAGGGCCAGCGCCTCGTCGGGCGTGTACACCCCGAGCCACGTCGCGCCCGCACCATGTGCAGCGCGGGCCACCGTCACCGCACCATGGCCATACCCGTCCGACTTCACCATCGCCATGACCCGCGTCGACGGCCGCAGCAACGCGCGCATCGTGCGCACGTTGTGCTGCAACGCCCGCGTGTCGATCTCGACCCAGCGCAGCAGTCCGTCGGTGACCGCGCCGCTCACGCGCGCGGCCGCACCACGATGATCGGCGTGCGCTCGTCGTCCTGCCCGAGCGGGTTGTCGAGCACCGCACGGCGCACCGTCGCCGCGGACACCGGGACGCCGCGGCTCATCCCGAGCACCTCGACGTTGATGTTGTTCGCGTCGACGATGGCGATGGGCCAACCGGTCTCGTCCTCGAGCTCCTGCGCATCGCGCGGCGGATCCTCGGGGCCGAGCATCGCGAACTCGTTGAACGGCTCGATGGTGTGGTGGCTGAACCCGTCGATCTCGGAGACGCGGTTGCCGGCGATGCGGTAGAAGTCGCCGCGGCGTCCGAAGAGCCGGGTGACGCCACCGACACTCGTCGCAGCCAGCATCCGCCACCAGCCGGCACGCATGATCGCGATCTGCATCTTCGCGGGGTCGGAGAAGCCGACGTCGTCCTTCAGTGGGGTCACGCCCTTCACGATCAGCTTGGCGAGCAACCCGGGGCGCACCAGCGAGCGGTGAATGACCCGGCCCTGGCTGATCGCGACCACCTTCTCGGACACGGCCAGGAAATCACCGGGCTGGACCACCGGCGTCACGTAGCGCCGGAGCACGTCGACGAGCGACTCCTTGACGTGGACCAGGTGCGTCTGCACGGGGATGCGCTCGAATTCGCGACCGTCGACGACGATCGTCGTCCCCGATACCGTGGTCGCGCGCGCTACCGGGGTGTCCTCAGGCATGCACCGCCACGGGCTGATCGACGAACCGCCGCATCCACAGCTCCGAGACGAGGATGCGCCAGAAGATCAGCCCGTCCCCCGGGGCGCCACCGAGCCACGATTCAAAGGACTCGAGCAGCTTCGGCACGTCGTAGAGACCGCGGTCGCGTGTGACCTCGGCGGCGAAGATGTCGCGGATGTGGTCGGCGCGCGACCGGAGCCAGATGTACTCGGGGTTCGAGAACCCGATCTTCTTGCGACGGCGGCGATTCTTCTCCGGCATCCGCCCCTGCATCGCAGTGCGGTACACGGCGCGGTTCCATCCGCCCTTGATTTTCTGGTCGATCGGCAGGTTGAAGATGAACTCAACCAGCTCGTGGTCGAGGAACGGGACGCGCGCCTCGATGGAGAACGCCATCGAGTTCTTGTCCTCGTAGCGGAGCAGGTTGGGTGTGGAGTAGGCGAGGACGTCGTCCGCGAGGCGCCGGTTGAGGTTGCGGTTGGCGGCGTAGCTGACGGAGTCGGCGTGCCCGTTGTGCGACAGCAGCAGCGGCCGCGCCGCGATCGGCGCGCGCCCAACCGGCAGCCGGGCGCGCACCATCTCCGCGAAGTAGCCGCTGTACAGGTCGAACCCGCGAACCACCTCGCGTGCGCCTGCGAGGTAATGGCCCTGGTCGAGCGCCGACGTCAGATACGCACGGAAGTACGGGATGTAGCCCGCGAGCAGCTCGTCGCCGCCGTTGCCCGACAGCATCACCTTCACGTGCTCGCGGGCGAGGCGATAGACGCAGTAGTACGCGTACGGCGCCGTGGCGATCGTCGGCTCCTCCTGGAACCACATCCACTCCGACATCTCGTTCCAGAACTCGTCGAGGTTCGGGTAGCAGTAGTGCGGTGTGCTGCCGACGTGACGCTCGATCTCGTGGATGTACTCGCTCTCGTCCAGCCACTGTCCGGGGTACAGCGCCGAGAACGTGTGCAGCGCGCCGCCGGTGTGCAGGTCGGCGCCGTCGCGCATCAGATGCGCAATGGTGGTGGCGACGCCGCTCGAGTCGAGGCCGCCGGACAGCGGTACGCCGATGGGGACGTCCGCGATCAGGTGACGCTTGACGACGCGGTCCCAGAGGTCCCCGAAGTCACGCGCGTAGTCGGCATCGCTGCGACGCGACGCGAACTGCAGGTTGACGCGCGGCGACCAGTACCGCTGCGCACGGACGCTGCCATCGACACCGACAACCATCGTGTGGCCGGGGAGCAGCCGCTTGATGTTCGCGAAGAACGTGTCAGCGGTCGCGTCGTGCACGCGGAAGAGCAGGAAGCGGTGCAGCACGGCAAGATCAGGATCCGGCTTCACCTCGGCGTCCTGCAGCAGCGCCTTGATCTCCGACGCGAACAGCACGCGGCCGTCGTGCTCGGCCCAGTACAGCGGCTTGATGCCGAGGCGATCGCGAGCCAGGAAGAGCTCGCCGCGCCGTCCGTCCCAGATGGCAAACGCGAACATGCCGGTGAGGTGATTGACGACGTCACCGCCCCACTCGTCGTACCCTCGCAGGACGACCTCGGTGTCGGAGTGATCGGTGACGAACGCGTGCCCGCGCGCGCTCAGTTCCTCGCGCAGCCCCGGTGCGTTGTAGATCTCACCGTTGAACACGAGTGCCAGGAGGCGGTCCGCGCTGTAGAGCGGCTGATCTCCGGTGTCGATGTCGACGATGGCAAGCCGGCGCATGCCGATCGAGACGCTGTCATTGACCTCGGTGCCGGCGCCGTCCGGGCCACGATGCTCCATCACAGCGAGCATTCGCGCCAGCAGCTCGCGGTCGGTTCCGAGGAACCCTGCGATGCCGCACATCTGTGCTCCAGTCTAACGAAGCGGGCGCACCCGGCCGGGATCGCTCCCCGTCTCGCTTCGCCGATGATTCACGGGTGGACCAGTGGGTTGCGGTGCAGGTGCGCACCCACAACCGAAGGTCGCGCTACTTCCTGACCTGGGGTCGCATCCAAGACCAGGACGACCCGGGTCCGCTGGAAGAGCTCGCCGTCCGGGCGGCGGCGCACTTTGCCATCGGAGGAGAGCCGGCCAGCGCCCGCGTCTGCAGCAATCTGCAGGAGGCCTCCAATGAGCCGTTCTTCTACGAGGCGCTTCTCACCTTCGCGCAGCAGCCGATCCCCCGAGGCGCGGCGTACGAGCCATGGCGGCGGGAACGCGCCGAAGCAATGGCCGCAGGCCGCGAGTTCTACTTCCTCGGGGCCCGGTAGCGGCGGGCTCGGGTCAGGCCGGCGCGCGCTCGCGCTGGATGAGGTCCTCGCGGATCGCTGTGTCGAGGTCGCGAACGTAGCGCGCCCCGTCCTCCCAGCCGATCGGATCGATGGCCTCGAGAGACTCCGCCGTCACCTTTCCAGCCTGGATCACTTCGACTGACCGCGGATCCACCGACATCGGGCCGTGCGACGTGATGACGTCGACGAGCACCTTGTTCCAGGCCTTGCGGTAGCGAATGTTGAGGATCCCCTCGACGGCCGCATGATCGGGCCCGGCAGTCCTGGCACGAACGAGATCGCCTTTATGAGCTCCCATAGGGTGTAAGCATAAAGAATTCTGCCCGGCTGACAAGAGGTGGGGCCGTCAGGCGGCCGGCGGCTCATCGGCGGTGGCAGTCACGCGGAGCCGGACAAGCCCGTCGACGGCAGGATCGACGGCCTCGACACGGAAGGCTTTTGCACCGGTCCCCATTCCCAGGCGGAGGAGCGTTCCCGGCACCGGTTGCTCGGATGCCTCGGCGGGGAACCGGAGGAGGGCGAGCACCCGGTGATCCGCGGCGTCGACGACGATGTGCGTCGGCGCGTCCACCGGTGTGTACAGGGTGCTCGTGATGTCAGCACCGGTGGCTTGCCGTACGCGCACGCCCAGCACCGAGACGGCATCCGGCAGCATCTCCCCCCTTGGAGCGTCGGCATCCATGACCTCAGCCGCGACGAGGATCGGGGCGCCGGTTCGAACAGCGACGCCAAGGGCGTCGGAAGGCCGCGCGTCCATGGCTGGGACGGCAGAGCCTTCGCGGCGAACCTGCACCTCGGCGTAGAACACTCCGTCGCTGACGCGAGTGATGACCACGCGATCAACCTCGCCGCCGAGTGCTCGAATCGTCGACACGATGAGATCAGAGGTCAGGGGACGCGACACCGCCATCCCGGACAGCGCCACCGCAATGGCGTTGGCTTCTGTGATTCCGATCCAGATTGGGAGCGAGCGAGCGCCACCCCGCTCTGTGAGCACGACGCAGTGTTGGCCGGTTGCAAGGTGAACTCGAATGCCATCCGCCGGTATCTCGACTTCGACCAACCCGCTGACCATGGAGCCCTTGCCCGTGCGCCCCTTCCCGGGGTGGATCGCGGCCCGGGCCTCCGTGTAACGCTCACCACTCTTTGCCATGCGCGTGCGTACCACGCGCTTCAGGTCCTTGTCGCGCGGCATGGACACACCTCCGTCGTTTCGCCGTGCGCCCCAGCCCGTCGAGCGAAACGCGAGGTTGTCACTCGGGTCCGGGAGTATTCCCCCCTTCGCGTTCTCCGGTCTACTGGGGAGAACCGGAGTGCTGGGCGTCGGGCCGCGCCGACGCCGATTGTCGCCGCGCCGGGAACGTCCTGTCAACGGTCAAGCCGTGCGGATGCCGTTGGTCAGAGCTGGGTTCTGAACTCGTACGCCTCGTCCCGAAGACAGTCCTCCCAGTGGTCGCGATGCCCCGTGCAGCGCAGGCGCACGTACACGGTGCACCGCGTGTGCGCGGACAGGTTGCACCCGGTGTTGTGGCTGAGCATGTAATGGGCAAGGAGCAGGTCGCCGGGGTGCCCGAGGACCTGCTCAGGGGCCGGTAGCGCGATGGGGAAATGGCCGCCGGTTGCGACCAGCTCTTCGAGACTGTGTTCCTCCCGGAAGTACGCGGCGTGGGTCCGGTGAGTCCCGGGCCACACCCACAGATTGCCGCTGTCAGGTTGTGACTGGTCCGAGAGCATCACCCCGGCCAGGAGCGTGAACGTCCCCGGGCGGCCGTCCGGCTCCGTGATGCTGAAGCCGTCGAGGTGTCCGCCTCCGGGCCGGTGGCCATACGGCGAGATAGTCAGAGCAACTTGATACGGGTGCGATATTTCGAGGCCGCGCGGAGCGACAAGTGCTGCGGCGAGGTCAAAGGCTGACGTCTCGAACAGCAATGCGCGCAACGCGGGCTCGTCCTCTATCCAGAGCGAATGCACGCCACGCACCGAAGCCCCTTGCGGGTCGTTCTTCAAACGCGCATCGACCGTCGTGCGAGCCGTAATGAGCAGGTGTTCCGGAACCACGGACGGAACGACGATGTAGCCGCGGGTGGCGAAGTCGAGTCGGACGTCTTCGGACAGATCCATGTGAGTTCACTCCACGTGCGCCCGAGGCGTGGTATGAGCACGCGCGCGAGCGGGCTGTTGCTTCAATCCGGCGGCGCCTCTGAGAGTGGTGAGGCCGCCGCGGCAGAGGGAAGTGCGCGACGCGGAGCTATCGAAGCTTCACGCTGCGAGGATAGCGCAGCCGTGATCGGTATCCGTAACGCCAATGACGGAGACATCGACGCGATTGCCGCATTGGTGAATGCAGATCGCGTCCTGGGTTTGCCGCGCTGCCGGCCTGACGACATCCGTCTCGCCGTGCTCGGCGCCGCCACGATGGAGCGCGCCTGGTGGGACAATTTCCGCAGGCTCGAGACCATCGTCGCAACGAATGGGAGCTCCGTCGTCGGTGCCGCATCGTTCGCGGTCCACAGCACGGAGAACCGCGGCTACCTCCTGTGGCTGGAGGCGCGTGAGGAGCCGAGCGTCGTCACCACGTTGTTGGACGCGACGATCGACCGGCTCTCCCCGCTACGAAACGTCCGCGGATTCTGGATCGCCACGCCGCTTGCTCTGGGAATGGAAGCACTACCGGTTGAACATCGACCGGTCACGCACGACGCCTTGCTTCGCCGCGGCTTTTCCGCGCACGACGAGTGGCTGTACATGGTTGGGGAGCCGGTCTCCCGCGGCACAGACGTCGCGCACGTCGAACAGGTCGAGGAGCAGAAATGGCAGCTGACAATCAGCGACGCTGCCGGCGGCGTCATCGGCAGGTCGACGGCCGAGCTCGCACACGACAACGTGGGCATCGTATGGTGGCTCGAAGTCCAGGCGACGCACCGGCGGAAGTCCTACGGGCGCGCGTTGCTGCTCCAGGCGATGCAGCTGCTGGGTGCGGCTGGCGCTCGGCGACTCATCCTCTACGTGGACCACGACGATCCATCATCGAGAGACCGGCGTCCAGCGATACACCTGTACGAGAGCGTGGGGTTCCGCACGGTCGACCACCTCTGGTCGTACGAGCTGGACGGCGAGCAGCCCGGCTAGAAATCCATGTCGTCCAGCCCACCCAATCCCGCGTTCCCGTGGGAATGGCCGGCGGACGAGGCGGCATCCTCCCTCTCCGGCGCCTCGGCAATCAGCGCCTCGGTCGTGAGCACGATGCCGGCAATCGACGCAGCGTTCGCTAGTGCCGACACCAGGACCTTTGCTGGATCGGTCACGCCCTTCGACGGTAGGTCGCCGTAGGTCTCCGACACGGCGTCGAACCCGTCGTTGCCGGTGAGCGCACGAACCTTCTCCACCACCACCATGCCTTCGAGGCCGGCGTTGGCGGCGATGACGCGCAGAGGCTCGCTCAGCGCACGCGCCACGATGCTCGCGCCGACTGCTTCGTCGCCGTCGAGCGTGAGCTTCTCGACGGCCGGGATCGCGCGGACGTACGCAACGCCGCCGCCCACCACGATGCCGTCTTCAATCGCGGCGCGCGTCGCCGCGATCGCATCCTCGACGCGAGACTTGCGCTCCTTGATCTCGGTCTCGGTGGCGCCTCCGACCTTCACCACCGCAACACCGCCGGTCAGGCGCGCGAGCCGCTCCTGCAGCTTCTCGCGGTCCCACTCGGACTCGGTCTCCTTCATGCGAACGCGCAGTTCCTCGCAGCGTGCCTTGATTGCCACAGTCGAGCCGCCGCCACCCACGATGGTCGTCGTCTCCTTCGCGGCGGTGACGCGCCGCGCGCTGCCCAGCTGATCGTCACGCACCTGATCGAGGCGCAGGCCGGTCTTCGCGGAGATCATCGTCGCACCGGTGAGCACGGCGATATCCTCGAGGTAGTCGTCCTTGCGGTCGCCGAATCCAGGCGCCTTGACCGCCACCGCGCTCAGCGTGCCGCGCATGCGGTTGACCACGAGCGTGGCCAGCGCCTCGCCCGACACATCCTCGGCGATGACCACCAGCGGCCGGCCGACGCGCATCGACGTCTCCAGCGCAGGCATCAGGTCCGCAACCGCGGAGATCTTGGCATCTGTGACCAGAACTCGCGCGTCGTCGAGCACGGCCTCCATGCTCGCCTGGTCGGTGACCATGTACGCGGACAGGTAACCGCGGTCGAATTGCAGGCCCTCGACCACCTCGACCTCGGTCTGCAGCCAGCTTCCCTCCTCGACCGACACGACGCCCTCCCGCCCGACCTTCTCGAACGCGTTGGCGATCATGTGACCGATCTCGGGATCGCTGGAGCTGATGGTGGCCACGCGCTCGATGTCCTGCGTGCCGGTCACGGGCGTCGACCGCGCCTTGATGTCCGCGATCGCGGCGTCCGCCGCCTTCTGGATGCCGTTTTTCAACGCCATGGGCTGCGCGCCGGCGGCCAGGTTTTGAAGCCCGGCGGCGAGCATTGCCCGCGCGAGCACCGTCGCAGTTGTGGTGCCGTCACCGGCGACGTCGTTCGTCTTGATCGCCGCTTCCTTGAGCAGGCTCGCGCCCATGTTCTCGAAGTGGTCGGCAAACTCGAGGTCGCGTGCGATCGTGACGCCGTCGCTGGTGATCAGCGGCGCGCCGAACTTCTTGTCGAGCAGGACGGTGCGGCCGCGCGGCCCGAGCGTCACGGCAACGGTGCGCGCCACAGCGTCGGCGCCGTGCTTCAGCGCGTGCCGAGCCTCCTCGTCGAAGCGGAGCTCCTTGGCGGGCATTGTGAAATCAGCTCTTCTTGCCGTTCTTCTCGACGACGGCGAGGATGTCCTTCTCGGACAGGATCAGGTAGTCGGTCTCGTCAACCTTGACCTCGCTGCCGGCGTACTTCGCGTACATCACGCGGTCGCCCAGCTTCACATCGAGCTCGACGCGCTTGCCGGTCTGCTCGTTGTACCGGCCGCTGCCGACCGCTTCGATGGTGCCCTCCTGGGGCTTCTCGGTGATGGTGTCGGGCAGCACGATGCCGCTCTTGGTGACCTCTTCACGCTCGAGGGGTTTGACCACGACGCGATCGCCAAGGGGACGCAGGGAAAGGGCCATTTATTTGCACCTCCGGGGAGTTAGCACTCTAGATTGCTGAGTGCTAACACTCTACCGAATCGAGTGCCAGTGCCGCAACTCTGCGGCCGCGATCACGCGTATTCGTCGAGGGACGGGTGGACGGCGATGCCCGGCGGGTCCGGGCCGTGCACGCGAAGCCGGTGCCAGCCTGCGGCGGCGATCATCGCTGCGTTGTCGGTGCACAGGCTGAGCGGCGGCACCACGACGGGCAGCGGAGCGAACCGTTCCCGCACCGCCTCGCGCAATGCGCCGTTCGCAGCAACCCCACCGACCACGGCGATACGGTCGGCGCCGGTCCGCTCCAGCGCGTCGTCGAGCCCGAAGAGCAGCTGCGCGATGGCGGCGCGCTGGAACGACGCCGCCACGTCCGCGACCGCCTGCGGATCGCGCGGCACCCCCTGGTCGGTGAGCTCGTTCGCCGGAAGGTCACGCACCATGTAGCGGACGGCTGTCTTCAGCCCGCTGAAGGAGAAGCCGCCCGCAATACGCGTCACCGGCAGCGGGAACCGCGTCGGGTCCCCGTCGCGCGCAGCGCGCTCGATCGCGGGGCCGCCGGGATACGGGAGCCCGACCAGCCGCGCGACCTTGTCGAATGCCTCCCCGACTGCATCGTCGCGCGTGCCGCCAAGCCGTTGCGCGACGCCGTGCTCACGCAGCAGCACGCACTCGGTGTGACCGCCACTCACGACCAGCGCGAGGTACGGCGGCTCGAGCTCACGGTCCGACAGCCATGCGCTGTACACGTGACCGGCCATGTGGGACACGCCACACAGCGGCAGCGAGCGTGCAGCGGCCGCTCCGCTCGCGTACAGCGTCCCCACGAGCAGGCAGCCTGCGAGACCGGGGCCGCGCGTGACCGACATCGCGTCGACGCCGTCCCAGCCGCCGGCCAGCCCGCGCAGCGCGGTGTCGACGACGGTGGCGATCGACTCCAGGTGCGTGCGGGCCGCCAGCTCAGGAACGACGCCGCCGTGCGGCGCGTGCATCGCGATCTGTGACGAGACAACGCTCGAGATGATGTCGCGGCCGTCAGAAACAACCGCGGCCGCGGTCTCATCGCACGAGGTCTCGATGGCGAGGAGGTTCAGGCTCCCAGGTACTCCTGCGTCGGCCCGCCGCCGAGGCCCGCCACCTCGATGCCCGAGAGAATGTCGCTGAAGCGACGCTTGAACGCAGGCGACTGAATGCTGTCGCTCCACATGATCACGGCATCCTCGCCGTTGTCGGTGTAGTACCCGCGCCGCCGCCCGATGACGGTGAAGAGGAAGCGCTCGTACAGGCGCATCGCCTGCAGGTTGCTGGCGCGCACCTCGAGCGTCACCCAGCGCGCTCCCATCTCGTACGCGCGCTGCACCAGCGCGGCGAACAATGCCGTGCCGTAGCCGCGATGCTGATCGCTGGCACGCACGCCGATCGTCGTGACGTGCGCCTCGTGCACCATGCGCCACACCCCCGCGTACCCAACGATCACGCCGCCGTTGCGCAGCACGATGTACGACGCCTGGCGGTTCTGCGCCAGCTCACTTGCGTACGCATTGCGCGGCCACGGCGAGAGAAAGATCTCACGCTCGATCTGCTGGACGGTGCCGATGTCGTCGTAGCGCATCGGCTCTATTGCGAGTCGGGGAACAACCTGCATGTTCGATTCTTGTTGATTGGGTCGGACTTTTCATGATACGCGCGGCTCGGCGAGCGGATGACTAGGCCGGATACATCGCCTGGAGCGCGTCGAGCCGCAATGGGGGCCGGGCCAGCGCCGCGGGGATCGCGCGCGCCAGTCCGGACACCGGGTCGACCCGGTGGAGCCCGACGACCGTGAGCGCGTCGGCGCTGTACACGCGGTCGTCCGCGACGAAGGCATCGAGCTCGACGCGGGCCCACTGCCCGGCGGCGCCGCCGTTGAAGCGCGCCGCGAAGGCGGCACCGCGGCCGGCTTCGACGAGCGCCCAGCCGTGATCGACGCCCGTTGCTCCGGCTGCCGCCACGACGACGTCGAGCGAGCCGGCCCCGTGGAGCGGGAGCCCGCGCGCGTGGGCGACCCCAAGCGCCGCCGCCATTCCCGCGCGGACCCCGGTGTATGACCCGGGGCCGACCACCACCACCACATGGGTGAGCCCGTCACTGAGCGAAGCGAGGGCGAGGGGCAGCGCGCGGTCGACGTCCGCATCCTCCTCGACGAGCGCGGAGACGATCTCGCCGTCCGGCTCCGTTCGTAGGCAGACGATCCGCCGCCGGGCCGAGGTGTCGATGGCGAGCACGGTCATGGCCGGGCTCGCGCCTCCCATGCGGCCGCGAGACGCTCCGGCGCCGTCGCGTCGAGCACACAGGTGCGCGTGTCCCCAGCGGCGGCGTCGATGCCGATGTGGACGGGGTCGAACCGGCGCAGGTCGGCAAGCTCCCCCCACTCCACCGCGACCGCACCGCCGTCGAGCAGCCCGTCGAGGTCGAGGAAGGCGATGTCGGCGTCGTGTCCGAGGCGGTACAGGTCGATGTGGTGCAGCGGCATCTGCCGGCCGCGGTACACGTGGTGCAGCACGAACGTGGGGCTTCGCACGAGCCGCGGATCGACGCCGAGCCCCTCGGCAATGCCGCGAACCAGCACGGTCTTGCCCGCGCCGAGCGGCCCGCTGAGCACGAGGAGGTCGCCGGGAACGAGGGCCGTGCCGATGCGTTCGCCCAGCGCCACCGTGTCCAGCTCTGCCCTGCAGTCGAGCGAGCGATCGCCACTCATCCCCAGTGCCGCGACGCCGCGGGGGGCAGCGGGAGTCGGGACCCACCGCGGGTGTCGAGGAGCAGCACGCCGGCACCCTCGACCAGGCGCCCGAGGTGCCGCAGCGGGGCGAGCTCCCCCGGCCATGACGCCAAGACTCCCTCGAGTGCCGCCGGGGTGACGGCGCAGAGCAGCTCGAAGTCCTCGCCGCCGGCGAGAGCCAGCTCGGCCCCGACGCCGGGCTCGACCGGGATCGCGTCCAGCCAGAGCTCGGCGGCGCATCCGGACGCAGCGGCGGTGCGGGCAGCGTCCACGACGAGACCGTCACTGATGTCGCCGGCGCAGCGCACGCCGACGGCAGCGAGGTGCCGACCCTCGTCGAGCCGCGCCCGGGGCGCGCGCCACGCCGCCACCCAACCGAGCGCGTCCTCGGCCTCGCCGCCCGCTCCGCCCTGGAGCACGCGAAGGC
>JBOHUE010000190.1:0-1682 GCA_050734185.1 Candidatus Dormibacteria bacterium
CGGGGTTCCCCGGCAACTTGCGATATCGCGGCCGGAGATGTTGCCGTCCGCGTCGGGGAACAGCGTCGGCACCCCGAACCAGGTTATT
Source organism: Candidatus Dormibacteria bacterium (assembly GCA_050734185.1). Classification (GTDB taxonomy): domain Bacteria; phylum Chloroflexota; class Dormibacteria; order Aeolococcales; family Aeolococcaceae; genus JAFALX01. Next base: position 89 of record JBOHUE010000190.1, read on the forward strand.
TCGTGGCTCAATGGCCTGGCCTACGCCTGCCCCTGTCAACGCTTCACCACCGCCCTCACAGCCGGCAGCGCAATGACCCGGGGTCATCGTGGGTCGCTAACCCTTCGATGCAGAGCGCTGGCATCTCCTTCTCCATGTCGGTTTTATGGTTCTCCTCGGGTTTGAGTGGGTCGATGCGCGTCATGAGAAGGGCAGCGTGACGGTGATGCCGCCGCAGCAGAGGTAGATCATCGAGATGAGCGCAGCGGCGGAGTGGTGGCCGTAGCCACGGTGATTGATGAGCCGGATCTTGCTGTTGAGACCCTCGAGTTTGGAGTTGGAGAGGCCGAGTTCCACAGCGGCGAGGATGCGGTCACGGTTGGCACGAACAGTGGCGGCGAGGGCGACGAACGCAGGCAGGCGACTGCGCGATGCCCAGTTGAGCCACCACGCGAGGTGCCGAGGTGCATCAGCCGGACGGCGCAGGCGGAAGAGATCGCGCAGCCCCTCCTTGAGTTGCCAGCAGCGATACAGCGGTGAGCGTTCCAGACGCAGCTGGTGGAGGACGTCGAGCTGATCGTCGCTGAGGGCATCAGGATCTTTGACCAGCGCCCAGCGCGTGTGCTTGACCCAGCGCGACTGGGTGCGGGCCGTGGCGGCGGCATCGGCGGGCGGCCGTCCGCGGCGGCGACGCGGCCGTCGCGTCGCGTTCCATTCCCGGCGCCGGGTGTCATCGATGGCCTTGTTGGCGAGCTGGATGACGTGGAAGGGGTCAACGCACTGGCGCGCCTGCGGAGCCCGCTGGGTGGTCGCCAGGCTGAAGGCCGGTCCCAGGTCCATGCTCACGGCTTCCAACTGCGCGCAGCCGTGGTCGCCGAGTTCGTCGTAGAAGGCGTCCAGCGTGGCGGCGCTGCGTCCCTCGCCGGCCCAGACCACGGCGCCGGCGCGGTCGTGGTCGGCCACGACGGTGAGGTAGCGGTGACCCTTGCGGTACGAAACCTCATCGACGCCAAGGCGGAACAGGCCGTGCAGCCGGTGGGTGTCGAGGTGGTCGGCAACGACATCGACCACCGCCTTGGCCACCGCCTCCCAGCTGACCCGGAGCAACCTGGTGATGGTCGTCTTGTCCATGCGTTGCGCCATGTAGGCGATGACGTCCTGGAGGTCGCGACTGTGGCGCGCTCCGGGTCGAGCCCAGGGCACGGCTTCGGTGCGCACGCGGTCGCACTGCGAGCAGTGCATACGTCGGATCTCGGCTTCGAGGAACAGTCGCATCCCGCCGAGATCGAGATGCCGCCAGCGTCGCACCGAGCGGTCGTACACGGCCCGCTGCCGGTGGCCGCAGGAACACTGCGGATGGCGGCGCCGTTGCCGCAGCCGGACCACGATGCCGCGCGGGTCGAACGTGACCGAGATGACCGTCGCGCCGGGGATGCCCAGCATGATGTTGAATGCCGTCGAGACGCGCATGATGACCCCCGTCAGGTTGGTGTGAGCAACCCAAACCTAACGGAGCCACGTGCGCGTCTTCTGCGCTCGGCAGCGCGAGTTCAGATCAGGCGGCGATCGAACTCAACGCCAGCCGACTCTGACCCACGGGAACCCGCGGTGTCCC
>JBOHUE010000191.1:0-22528 GCA_050734185.1 Candidatus Dormibacteria bacterium
CGTCGTCTGCGGATCTGTGGTGCCACGCATGCTGGATCTCCGAGGCGGCGTTGACGGCGTTGCCCGAAGACTCGCATACCCGCGTCAGCAGTGGGTGGCCCTCAGAGATCGAAAATCAACACCCTGCTAGGGGCGACGGTGTTACGGGGAGGCTTGTCCAATGACCAGGGACGCCAGTTTCAAGAAGGCCGTCCGCCGCCACGCCGAGGAGACCGGGCAGCGCTACACCGAGGCGCTGACAGACCTCGAGGGTCTCGCTCTTCGCATGGAGCATGAGCCGGACGCGGGACGGCTTGCCGTCCATTTGCGTGATAGCTACGGCATCGACCCGGCCGCGATCACCAAGCTCAGCGTGCACAAAACCTATGTGTTCCGCGTGGATCGCAATGACGGGAGTCCGTGGGTCGCGCGCGCGTTTCCCCCCGCGCGACCGCGCGCAGGTGTCGAGGGCGACGCGGCGATCCTACGCTTCCTCGAACGGCAGGAGTACCCCGCTGAGCGCGTGGCGGTCGAGGATCCCGTCTCCGACTTCGATGGCAGCTCGGTTCTGGTGACGCGGTTCGTTGAGGGCGCACAACTTCCCGATGGCGCCGCGAAGTTCGCCATGATGGGCGATCTTCTGGGACGGCTCCACGCCCTGCCGTCTCACGATTCGGTCAGCCGCCCAGGTGGATCGAGCGGTGAGGATCCAAGTCGCGAAGGCACACCGCGGCAGGACCTGCTCGCTGCGCTGTCGTTCCTCGACGCCGTCGACACGAAGGTTGCGCCCGGCGAGCGCGAGCGATTCGAGCAGCTGCGCGACGAGGTGCGTTCGGCCGACGACGGTCACGGCCTTCCGGAAGGCCTGCTGCACGGAAACCTGCTTCATGCCCCCGATCACGCTGTCCTGAGTGAGGAAGGCGCGGTCGCCATCAACTGGAAGGCGTCGGGACGCGGCCCGCGCCTCGCCGACCTCGCGTACCTGTTGTGGGGCGCGGGCTTGTGGCGAACCCGCCGGCCGAACGAGGAGTGGATCGACGCGGCCGTCAGCGCGTACCGCCGGCACGTCGAGCCGACCGACGAAGAACTCGATCGTCTCGAGGCGGTGATGTACATCCGGACTCTCTACCTCGCGTGTTTCGGCTACCGACGAGCGCTCGCAAATGGCGTTGCATTCAACGAGTGGGGGTTCGTGCGGCCACGCGAGTACTTCACCGCAACCGCATCTGTAACCAGAGCCGCGTTCGGGCGTTAGACGCGGTGGGCCGGGCTGGAGCGGGAGACGAGGCTTGAACTCGCGACCCCTACCTTGGCAAGGTAGTGCTCTACCACTGAGCTACTCCCGCACCGCAGACGCGGAGTATACCGCCCGTTCCGAGCGGTTTCGCCCTAGCGGGCTGCGGCAGCCTCCGTCGCCCGCTCCGCATCCATCCAGCGCTGCAGAGCATCGCCGGACTCGAAGGAGCTGATCAGCGCGTAGCGCGGCTCCGGCCCCGGGTTGTGGACCACGTGAGCAAGCCGTTCAGTGTCGATCACCAGCTGGCGTCGTGGATGCAGATCGATGCGCGACTCCGTCGTCGGATCCTCGCGATCCTCACGCAGCACGAACTGCGACCCGGCCGGCGCGTTCAGCTCCAGCCACGCTCGTACCACCCAGCCTTCACCGTCGGGGTTCAGGCGGTTGTTGTCATCAACATGCAGCTGCCGCACCGCGTCGGCGTCGCTCGACGGGTTGAGCTTGATCACGCGCACACGTCCGAAAACCGCGCCCACCGCCTCCACGTAGTCGCACAGCGTCGGCGCGATCTTGCGGTTCTCCGTCCAGATCCCGTCCTTGTCCGGCTTGCCGTGGTCCCAGAAGCCGCGGCACTCCATCTGCCCCTCTGCTGACGCCAGAGGTGCGAAGTTCGTGTCGCCGCCAGACTTCCAGTCCACGTACTCGAGCCGCTCCCATTCCGCGGGTGGAATCGGCGGACCCTCGTAGTCGCGCAGGATGACGAAGCCGGTCGGATCGAGGACGTCGAGCTTGCGATAGGCCATGGACCAAGGCTACACGCCGCGGCTGCACGCGAGCGACCGATACGATGGGGCGCGGTGGACGATCTCGCCCTCGCGATGGAGCTCGCCGACGGCGCCGATGTCATCTCGATGGATCGCTGGCGCGCGCACGATCTCCGCGTCGACAGCAAGCCCGACTTCAGCCCGGTGACCGAGGCGGATCAGGCCATCGAGCGCCAGATCCGTGAACGCGTCCAGCGCGACCGCCCGGGCCACTCGGTGATCGGCGAGGAGTACGGCCTGCACGACGCCGGCGGGGAGTGGCGCTGGGTCGTCGACCCCATCGACGGCACGCGGAGCTTCGTGCGCGGCAATGAGACCTGGGCCTCGCTCATCGCGCTGCAACACGGCGGCATCACGCTCGTTGCGGTCGCGTCCGCGCCGGCCCTGCGGCTGCGTTTCCACGCAGTGCGCGGTGAGGGCGCGTTCATGAACAACCACCGCATCCATGTGTCCGAGATCTCGAGCGTCGAGGAGGCGCTGCTCACGCACACCAGCCTGAACGGGTTCGTCCGCGTGGGCCTCGGCCCGCCGCTGCTCGCGCTCGCCGGCCGCTGCTGGGACGCCCGCGGCCTGGGCAACTCGATGTCGCATCTTTCGGTCGCCCGGGGCACCGCCGATCTCGGCTGGACCGCGCGCGCGAACCTGTGGGACTTCGCCGCCCTGGCACTCATCGTCGAGGAGGCGGGCGGCTGCTTCACCGATCGCAGCGGAGACGACCCGAACCTGGGTGGCACCGGTATCTCATCCAACGGCCTGCTCCACGATGTCGTGCTCGAGGCCGCCGGGCTGTCGGGATGAGGCTGGCCAACCTGCGTCGCGGCGATGCCCTTGTGCCGGCCGTTCTTGTCGACGACGGCATCTACGAGCTGCGCCTCGGCCTCGACTCGGTGACGGACGAGCCGGGCCTCATCGGCAGCGGACCCGCGCTGTTGTTCGACCTGGCCATCGCGTCGGGCATCCCGGAGATGGCCGAGTCACTGCAGAACGCAATCGTGCGCGGCCGGCTCCCGGAGCACTCTGTCGACGAGCTCGGCCCCCCGATCACGCGGCCCGGCAAGATCATCTGCGTCGGCCGCAATTACGCGTCGCACGCGCGTGAGCTCGGGCATGACGTGCCCACGCAGCCGATCCTGTTCGCGAAGTTCGCCACCGCGATCATCGGTCCGCGCGACGACATCGTCCGTCCCGTGGGCGTCGACGACCTTGACTATGAGGGCGAGCTCGGCGTCATCATCGGCCGCGGCGGCCGCCACATCGCACGCGAGCGCGCACTCGACTACGTCGCCGGCTACTGCTGCGCCAACGACGTGTCGGCGCGCACCGCGCAGCTGGACAGCGGCGATCAGTGGTTGCGTGGCAAGAGCTTCGACACCTTCTGCCCGCTTGGTCCGGCACTCGTCACTCGCGATGAGGTGCCCGACCCGCAGGCGCTGCGCATCCGCACGTGGGTCGACGGCGATTTGCGCCAGGACGACTCGACGGCGAACATGATCTTCGACGTCGCCACGCTCATCAGCTACAGCTCCGACGCCTTCACGCTCGAACCCGGCGACATCATCCTCACGGGAACGCCGCCCGGCGTCGCGATGGGCCGCACGCCGCCGCTATGGCTGGAACCCGGCCAGCTGTGCGAGGTCGAGATCGAGGGGCTCGGCCGCATCGCCAACCGCATCGTTGCGGAGCCTCCCGAGGCCGTGCCCGACGCCAGGGCTACACTGCAGCCACGATGACCACGGCGGCGGTGCCGGGAGCGGATGCCGTCCCCCAGAGCACGGCGTCGCTTGCCGGCGCAGGACGCGTCTTCGCTGGCTACGGCAGTCCGCGCGTCATGGCGCTGATCGGCGCCGCAACGCTGGTGGCACGCATTGCTGTCGGCCGCTGGAGCTACGGCGACATCGCCGTCGCGGGCGGCATTCTCGTCGTCGAGCCGTTTCTCGAGTGGCTCATCCACGTCTACGGCCTGCATGCGAAGCCCACGACCGTGTTCGGCCGGCGCCTCGACCCGCTGTACGCGCGCCGGCATCGCATGCATCACCGCGACCCGCGCAACGTGCCGCTGATCTTCGTGCCGCTGCCGGTACTCTTCGGTTTCCTCACCGCACTCGGCGCCATCGCCTACTTCGCGTTTCCGCCGCTGGAACTGAAGCTCACCGCCTACGCGACGATGACCACCTTCCTGCTCGGGTACGAGTGGACGCACTTTCTGATCCATTCGCACCACGTGCCACGCTCCGCGATCTTCCGTGCCATCTGGCGCAACCACATCCTGCATCACTACAAGAACGAGCAGTTCTGGTTCGGTGTGACCAATCCGATTGCCGATTACGCGCTGCGCACGCACCCGGCGAAGGACGCCGTGCCCGCATCGCCGACGGCACGCACGCTCGGAGTCGACGACGAGTCCACGCTCATCGGCTCCGGCGCATCGGCCTGATTCCGCATCGTCTTACGCTCGGGCTGATGCAGGCGATCGGACTCTTCTTTTCGCTGACGTGGGCGACGTTCTGGGTGGCGTGGATCATCGCGGCAACGACCGCCAAGACCCAGCAGCGGCGCGCCGGCACGATCATCGGCGTCGGCATCCGCTTCGGGATCGTCCTGCTTATCTTCCTGCTGATCCGCGCGCGAGCCCTCGGGACGAGCGCGGGCGTGATCGACAGCTGGCCGGCGCAGGCGCTGGGCATCGCACTCTTCGTCGCCGGGCTCGGCCTCGCCGTGTGGGCACGGCTCTACATCGGCAGCAACTGGGGCATGCCAATGTCGCACAAGATCGATCCCGAGCTCGTCACCACCGGCCCGTACCGCTTCGTGCGGCACCCGATCTACTCGGGCGTGATCCTGGCGATGATCGGCACCGGGCTCGCCGTCGGGCTGTACTGGCTCATCGTTGCGGTGGCGATCGCGGTGTACTTCATCTACAGCGCGACCGTCGAGGAGCGGAACCTCGAGCAGCTCTTCCCGAAAACGTATCCCGCTTACAGGCGCGGGACGAAGATGCTGCTGCCCTTTCTTCTCTGAAGCCGCTCAGTGGCCGGTGCCGGCCTGCGGGAGGCTCACGCGAAACACGGTGTTCCCCGGCTGCGACTCGACATTGATGGAGCCGTGGTGTCCGTCTTCGACGATGCGACGCGAGATGTCGAGCCCGAGGCCCGTTCCCTTCCCCACGTCCTTGGTGGTGAAAAACGCATCGAAGGCGTGTTCCTGCACCTGTGGCGTCATCCCCGCGCCGGTGTCCCCCACCTCGACCACAACGTTGCTGCCATCGGCCCGCGTTGAGATTCGCAACGTGCCGTGGCCGTCCATGGCGTCGATCGCGTTGACGATGAGGTTGGTCCACACCTGGTTCAGCTCCGCCGGGCGGGCCATGATGCGCGGCAGCTCCGGCGCGTAGTCGCGCACGACGGTCACACCGTCGCGCAGGCGCTCGCCGAACATGGAGAGGGTGCTCTCGAGTCCCTCGCTGACATCGGTGAGCTGCTGTGCTGCACGATCGAGCTGGGAGTAGCCGCGCACGTCGGACACCAACGCCGAGATGCGCGATGTCGAATCCTTCACCTCGGTGATGAGCGACTGGGTCGACACGGCGCACTCCACCCACTCAAGTCCGAGCCCCAACAGCTCGCCCGAGAGGATCGCCGCCACACGCTCGCACCAGGCGATGTCCGCGCCCGCGGCGGCGAGCGGCGGCGCGAACCGCCACGAATCCTTCACGCCGTGCGCATCGAGCCAGGTGGTCAACTCCTCCTCGCGATCCGCCAGCGCGACGGTCTCGCCAGGGGGAATCGGCGGGCCGACATCGCGGCGCAGCTCGTCGAGGGCGACGAACTGCTCGGCCGTCAGCGACGCCTTGCCGAGGTTGGCAAGGGTCGACAGCAGCTCGTCGTTTGCGAGCCGCAGCGCCTCGATGGTGCGGCTCGCCGCCGACGCGGGGTTGTTGAGCTCGTGGGCGAGTCCGGCGGCGAGCTGGCCGAGTGCGACCAGGGCCGCGCGCTGACGCGTCACCGCCTCGAAGCCCCGCCACGTCGCGAAGATGGCCTCGATGATGCTGATGCCGAGGGGAGACCGCTCCAAGACGAGTCGCCGCAGCGTCGCTGCCGGCACCCGCAGCACGCGCGTCGGCGTTCCGGCGCGCCCCGACGCTGCGTACGGCGCGGAGTCTGCCCACGCTCGCAGCCCTCCTCCCCAGTCGCCGGGGCGCGAGAAGGTCCTGGCTATCGTGTCCTGGCCCTTGGACTCCCGGCGCAGGAACTCGAGGCTGCCCTCGATGAGCACCCACCAGTAGTCGGCAGGCTCGCCCTCGACCCAGAGCACCTCCCCCGGTGCGCCGGCGACCTCGGTGCTCTCCGCGAGCGCGGCAGCCAGCGCCTCGTCGGGGATTCCGTCGAAGATGTAGAGCCCCTTGGCCTCGGCCAGGTCCATCACACCATCGCCAGATAGCGGTGCACCAGCGACACGGCCATGGCACCCTCCCCCACCGCGGATGCGACCCGCTTCATCGACTCCAGGCGCACGTCGCCGGCGGCAAACAGCCCCGGCACGGTCGACTCCAACAGCAGGGGCGGCCGCTCGAGCAGCCAGCGCGGGTCCTCGGTGCGGCCCAGCAGATCGGGTCCGGTGACGATGAAGCCGTTGCGGTCGCGCGCGACGTCGGCGCCGAGCCAGCCGGTGCGCGGCGACGCGCCGATGAAGATGAAGAGCCAGTTCGCCGCGACCTCCTCCTGGCTCCCCTGGGTCCGATGCGAGACGGTGACGGCTTCGAGATGGCCGTCGCCGCGCGCCGCGGTGACCTCGACGTTGGCGCGCACCTCGATGTTGTCGGTGGCCAGGATGCGATCGATCAGGTACTGCGACATCGTCTCCGACAGGGAATCGCCGCGCACCAGCATGACGACGCGCCGCGCGAACTTCGCCATGTTGAGGGTCGCCTGACCGGCGGAGTTCGCCCCCCCGACGATGTACACGTCCTCGCCCTGCACCGTTCGCGCATCGCTCGCGCTCGCGCCGTAGAACACGCCGCGACCCGTGAGATCGTTGAGACCTGGGGCCTCGAGCATGCGGTACGAGACACCGGTCGCGACGATGAGCGAGCGCGCTTCGATGGCGGTGGAGTCGGCGAACGTGATGGCGCGGACGGGACCGCGGCTCTCGAAGGCCACCACGTCGCGAGCGATGACCATCTCGGTGCCGAAGCGTCGCGCCTGTGCGACCGCTCGCTGCGCGAGCTCATCGCCGGAGACGCCGCGGGGAAATCCGAGATAGTTCTCGATCGCCGCGCTCAGGCCGGCCTGGCCGCCGGGCGCCTGCCGCTCGACGAGCACCGTCGCGAGTCCCTCGGACGTCGCGTACACCGCAGCCGCAAGCCCGGCCGGGCCGCCACCGACGATGCACAGGTCGTACAGCGGTTGCTTCGGCGCTGTCTGCAGGCCCAGCGCGGTCGCGACCTCGAGCGTCGAGGGCGCGCGCAGGGTGGCGCCGTCGGGGATGAGGACGAGCGGGAGGTCGCCGGTTGCGGCCTGCGCCAGGTCGCGAAGGCGACCGGCTTCGTCGTCACGCTCGATGTCCAGCCACCGGTACGGCACGTGGTTGCGCGCGAGGAAGGTCTTGATCTCGAAGGCGGGCAGCGACCAGCGGTCGCCCACCACGCAGACGTCGGCGTCGTCACGGTGGCCCTGACGCCAGTCGTCGAGCAGGCCGTCGAGCACGGGGTACAGCCGCTCCTCGGGCGGATCCCACGGTTTCTGCAGGTAGTAGTCGAGGCCGATGTCGTTTATGGCCCTGATGGCGGCATCGCTGTCCGCGTACGCCGTGAGCAGCACGAGCTTCGCGTCGGGGGCGTTCGCTCGTGCCTTCGCGAGGAACTCGATGCCCGTCATCTCCGGCATGCGCTGGTCCGCCGCGATGAGCGCGACCGTCCGCTGCTTCAGCGCCAGCTCGGTCAGCACGGTCAGCGCCTCGGCTCCGGAGGTGGACCGCATGATCTGGTAGTCGGCGCCGTACTGGCGACGCAGATCGCGTGCGATTGCCTGCGAGACACCGGGGTCGTCGTCGACGGTCAGGATTGCGGGTTTGGCCACTGCTTCTCCCTTCCTTCCTGTGAGGCTACAGGTGGATGCCGCGCATGAGCATGCCGAGCGCGTAGGCCTCCGGGCTCACCGGCTGCTCTGCGCGCACCGCCGCGCCGTCGCCCTCGTCCTTCTTCGACGGCGCGCTGTCGGGGAGCATGTGGTAGGCGCCGCTCATGATCAGGTGCTGGAACCCGGGGGCCACAGCGTTCACCAGCTCGCCGAACTTGCCGAGACGCGTCGACACCTCGTGCGGCCGCTTGATGATCGCCTCCACCACCATGTCCGCCGCCTCGTCGGGACTGATCGTCGGAAAGCTGCGGTACAGGCCGGTCGGCGCGATCATCGGCGTGCGCACCAGCGGCATGTGCACCGTGGTGATGTCGATGCCCTCGCCCGACACCTCCGGCGCGAAGCAGCGTGAGAACCCATCCAGCGCGTTCTTGCTCGCGACATAGGCGGCGAAGCGCGGCGGGAACGTCTGCCCGCCGATCGACGTGATGTTGATGATGTGCCCGCTCTTGCGCTCCAGCATGCCCGGCACCACCGCAAGGATCATCGCCACGGCGCCGAAGTAGTTGAGCTGCATGGTGCGCTGGAAGTCGTGGAAGCGGTCCAGCGAGTTGAGCACCGAGCGACGAATCGAGCGGCCGGCGTTGTTGATCAACACGTCGACACGCTTGTGCTCGGCGATCACGCGCTCGACCACGGCGCGGCACGCGTCCGGGTCCGACAGATCGGTCGGATAGATGAAGGCGCGTCCGCCGAGGGCAGTGACCTCGGCGCGCATCTCCTCGAGCTTCTCCTCGGTGCGCGAGACGCCGATGACGGTCGCCCCGGAGTGCGCCAGGTGGTTCGCCACCGCGCGGCCGATGCCGCTCGACGCGCCCGTGATGAGGACCACTTTGTCTGAAACAACGCGCCGCAGGTTGTGCGCGGTGGGCAGATCCGGGTCGAGGTGCCGCTCCCAGTAGTCCCACACCTTCCACGCGTACTCGTGCAGCGGGGGGCACACGATACCGCTGCCCTGCAGCGCCGCCAGCGTGGCCGTCGAATCGAACGTCGCGCGGTTGTCGATGTATTGCAGCGCGGCGTGGGGCACGCCAAGCCGGTCGAGCACGCGGTCGGTGATGCGCTGCACCGCCGGAAGTTGACCGAGGACGCCGAGCGAGCCCTTGGGCAGCATGCGGGCCATGCGGCGGTCGAAGCGCAGGGCGAACTCCGGCGCGTGCGCGGCGCGACAGAACGTGTTGATCGCGTCGCCGAGTGAGAGCGGTTCCGGGTCGACGATGTGGAATGCCATCTCGTCCAACCCCGGCTGCGCCGCGATGTGGTCCACAGACTTGGCCACGAAGTCGACCGGCACCAGGTTGAGCGGGCCGCCCTCGGGGCCGATGAACGGCGTCCACTGCGGGAACGCGTCGCGCATCTGCTGGATGAGCTTGAACGCGTAGTACGGCCCGTCGGTCCGATCGGCCTCGCCGTTCTCGGACGAGCCGATGACGATCCCGGGGCGGTAGACGCGCCACGGGACGGTCGTCTCCTCGCGCACGATCTTCTCGGACTCGTACTTGGTGCGGTAGTAGGGATGATCGAGCTCCTGCCCCTCATCGAACATCGCCTCGGTGAAGACGCCGTCGTAGTGGCCGGCGACCGTGATCGAGCTGACGTGGTGCAGGCACTTCGACTTGATCGCGTTGGCGAACTCGACGACGTGGCGCGTTCCCATGACGTTGGCACGCTCCGACTCCTCCTCGGAGGCGCGGAGGTCGTAGACCGCGGCGAGGTGGAACACGGCGGCGCCCTGCAGGCGCTCGATGTTCTGGACGCTCACCCCGAGCCCTTCGTCGCCCAGGTCGCCGGCGACGGGGAGCAGGAGGTGGCCGGCGGGCCCGAGGCGGTCGCGCAGGGCGGCAAAGCGGGCCCCCGAGCCGTGGCGCACCAGCACGCCGACCTCGCCGCCACGCGCGAGCAGCAGCGGCAGCAGCTGCTTGCCGATGAACCCAGTCGCGCCGGTGACGAAGTACTCCACGCCGTTCGGGAGAATACGCCAGCGTGCGTGTGGCGCTCACGGACGCCCCCTCGCGCGGCCGCTTGGCGCAAAATTGACATCCACGTCAACTTTGCTGATTGGAGGTCCGGCAGCCATGCCCGAGCCAGTCGTCGTCGCCTACGGTCGCTCCGCGATCGGCAGGGCGATGAAAGGGTCGTTGGTCAACGTCCGCCCGGACGACCTGGCGGCGCAGATCGTCACCCAGGTGCTCGACAAGGTGCCGCAGCTCGACCGGGCCGAGATCGAGGACCTCATCTGCGGCTGCGGCCTGCCCGGCGGCGAGCAGGGCTTCAACATCGGCCGCGTCATCAGCATCCTGTCGCGGCTCGACGTCCCCGGCACCACGATCACGCGGTACTGCGCCTCGTCGCTGCAGAGCTCCCGGATCGCGGCCCACGCGATCCGCGCCGGCGAGGGTGACGTGTTCCTGAGTGTCGGCGTCGAGTGCGTCTCGCGCTACCTGAACGGCACCAGCGACATCCCCACCTGCCAGAACGACCGCCTGCAGCCGGGCAACGCCGAGGGCCTTCCAGACATCTACATCGCGATGGGTCAGACCGCGGAGAACGTGGCTCGCCGCGAGGAGATCTCGCGCGAGGAGCAGGATCGGTTCGCCCTGCGAAGCCAGCAGCGCGCGGTGTCCGCCGAGGACAGCGGCTTCTTCGCTCGCGAGATCCTCCCGGTGTCGCTCAACGGCGACGGCGCCTTCGCCAAGGACGACGGCCCGCGCCGCGAGACATCTCTCGAGAAGCTGGCGTCGTTGCAACCGGTGTTTCGCGAGGATGGCAGCGTCACGGCGGGCAACGCGTGCCCGCTCAACGACGGCGCCGCCGCCGTGGTGATCATGTCCGACACCCGCGCCAAGGAGCTCGGGATCACGCCCATCGCGCGGATCGTCTCGACCGGGCTGACGGCGCTCGCGCCCGAGTACATGGGCCTGGGACCGATCGAGGCCTCCAGGCAGGCGCTCGAGCGGGCGCACATGTCGATCGACGACATCGACATCGTCGAGATCAACGAGGCGTTCGCGGCGCAGGTGATCCCGGCGGCCCGGGGAATCGGCATTGATCCCTTCGACGATCGCTTCAACCCACACGGCGGTGCCATCGCGCTGGGCCACCCGTTCGGAATGACCGGGGCCCGCATCCTCTGCACGCTGCTCAACGGTCTCGATGAGGCGGACAAGACGATCGGCCTCGAGACCATGTGTGTCGGCGGTGGCCAGGGGATGGCCATGATCGTCGAGAGGCTGAATTGAGCGCGGTCGTCAGCCGGAAATAGAGGGAAATGGGCCGGCGCTCCCCCGAACGCCGGCCCCCGGGTAGCCCTTCCTGGCTCGCGCGCACGACCGCGCTCGACTGAGGAACGTCGTTTCGCCATGCTTTCTTGCGCCGGTCGGAGCGTTCGCCACGCACGCTCGCGTTGATACCGGGAGCGGCGCTGGCTACACTTCCCCCCAGAGGGGGGTGGGCCCGAGCGTGTCTGGGCGCTCGGCCAGCCCCCTCCTTTCAGCCGTCGCCGCGCGCGACCGGCCGGCGCGGATCACTGATCCAGTCGCTCCACGAGCCCGCGTAGAGCGACGGGTTGCTGACGCCGTCGATCGTCAGGGCCAGGATCTCGTGTGCGGCGGTGACGCCGGAGCCGCAGTACGCGCCGACCGCCACACCACCGAGGACGCCGAGGAGGTCGAACCGATCGCGCAGTCGCGCTCGGTCGAGGAAGTGGCCGGTGGCGTCGACGTTCTCCTCACTCGGGGCGCTGATCGCGCCCGGGATATGACCGGCCACCGGATCGACCGGTTCCACCTCGCCGCGATACCGCGCGGCGGCACGGGCGTCCAGCAGCAGGCCGCCGGAGCTCGCCAGCGCAGCGGCGCCTGCCGCGTCGAGCACGCGCATGTGCCCGGGATCCGACTCGAAGTCGCCGGGCATGACCTCAGGGTCGGCGGTGCTCACCGGCCGGCCCTCCGCCGTCCACGCGGCGTAGCCGCCGTCGAGGACCCGAACGTCGGGGTGGCCGAAGTAGCGGAGCAGCCACCAGGCTCGGGCCGCGGCCATAGCTGTGGCGGCGTCGTAGACGACGACAGGCCGTGATGCGCTGACGCCGTGGGACCGCATGGCCTCGCCGAACGCGGCCGCGTCGGGGATGGGATGCCGGCCTCCGAGCCCAGGGGGTGCCGCGAGCTCGCTGTCGAGATCCACGAATTGCGCGCCGCGAAGGTGTCCGCGGCGGTACTCGTCGATCCCGGGAGGCCCCGCGAGCGTCCAGCGGACGTCGAGCAGGACCGGTTCCGAGGCTGTGCCAATCAGCGCCGCGAGGTCTTCGGTGGAGACCAGTGGCGCTACCATGGTCGAGCAGACGGGGGCCGCCGGTTCGTTTCTTCCGGTCGAAACCGGGGGCTCACATCCGGCGTTCCACGTTGGGTTGTGACCGCCTGGGCGGTGCTTCGGGAACACCTGAACGGATCGATGGTACGGACATCATGACGACGTTTACCGGGCTCCGGCGGCGCATGCAAGCGTTGCTGGTGGCGGGCACCGGCGCGGCAATGCTCGCCTCGTGCGGGGTGGCTGCTGCGGGCAGCGCTGCGGGCGGTGCGGCCGAGGCGGACCAGGTCATCAAGGATCCCCCCGCCAAGGTGCAGCTGTCGCCAAGCGACCAGAGCGCCAACATCGCGCTCGATGCAGCGGTGCACGTGACCGTGACCGCTGGGCATCTCGACTCCGTGACACTGCATGAGGCCGGCGGCGATGACGTCACCGGCACGCTGTCGGCGCAGCACGACTCCTGGACCTACGCGGCCGGCCTCGACTCGAATGCCAACTACGTGCTGACCGCCAACGCTGTCGGCGTGACCGGCACGAAGACCGCGGTCGTGGGCACCTTCAGCACGATCACCGCCGCAAAGAAGCTCACCACCGATGTCACGCCGGACGACGGCAGCACGGTCGGCGTCGGCGGGACGATCGACCTCCACTTCAACAGCGACATCCCCGACAGCCGCAAGGTGGCGCTGCTGCAGCGCATCACCGTGGCGTCGACCCCCGGCGTGCTCGGTGCGTGGCACTGGCTCGACGACTCCGACGTCCACTTCCGCACGCAGGACTACTGGCCGAGCGGGACCAAGGTGACGGTGACGGCACGGCTCAACGGCTTCGACGCCGGCGACGGCGTGTGGGGGCTGGGCAACTGGAATCGCACTTTCACGGTCGGTGACAAGCACGTCTCGCAGATCGACGACAAGACGCATCAGATGCTCGTGTACCAGAACGACCAGCTCATCGACACATGGCCGGTGAGCATGGGCAAGAGCGGCTTCGAGACGCTGCAGGGCACCCTGACGGTGCTCTACAAGGTGCAGGACGTGAAGATGCAATCGTGCAACACGTTCGGCGGCGCGGCGTGCATCCCGGGTACCACCAACTACTACAACGAGGACGTCTACTGGGACACGGCGATCTCGACGACCGGCTTCTACATCCACGCGGCGCCGTGGGACACCGGCGACCAGGGCGTTGACGACGTCTCGCACGGGTGCGTGAACCTGAGCACCGACAGGGCCACCACGTTCTTCAAGTGGAGCCTGGAGGGCGACGTCGTCGTCATCGCCAACACGGGCAACACGGCGACGTACGCGTCCGGCGAGGGTGACTGGCAGATCCCGTTCGCGCAGTACGACAACACCAACGGCACCGGGCAGATCAACACCGGCTCGGCAGCCTGAGCGCGTCGCTGCGCCTGCCGGCCGGCCGTCGTGACTGGGACGCGATCGTCGTCGGGGGCGGCCACAACGGGCTGACGTGCGCCGCATATCTCGCTCGCGCCGGCATGCGCACGCTCGTGCTCGAGGCGCGGGCCCGGCTCGGTGGCGCGTGCACGCTGGCGCGCCCGTTCCCCGACGAGCGCTACGTGATCAGCCCCTGCGCATACGTGGTGGGGCTGCTGCATCCACTCGTGATCGGCGAGCTCGATCTGCGCCGCCACGGCTTCCGCGTCCACGTCATCGACCCGCATCTCTGGTGCCCGTTCGATGACGGTTCCGCGCTCAGGCTCTGGGACAGACCTGACCAGAACCGCGACGAGGTCGCGCGGCTCTCACCGAGCGATGTCGAGGGATACATGCGCTACGAGAACCTGTTCGCGCGGATCCGCCGGGCGGTGCGCTCCACGGAGCGCGACCTGTGGTTGGGTGACGCGCCGGAGCGAGCGGAGATCGAGGAAGCGCTGCACGGTGAGCGCGATCTGATCGGTGCGCTGTTCGACGACTCGATCGCGGACGTGGTCGAGCGACATGTTCGCGACGACCGCCTGCGCACGGCGCTGCACGGTCAGGGACTGATCGGCACCTGGGCGGGGCCGCGCGATCCCGGCACCGCGTCCATCCACGCGATGCATTCGATGGGCACCATCGAGGGGCGGGGCGGCGCTTGGGGGTACGTCGCCGGCGGCATGGGCACGGTGTCGCTGGCGCTGGCCGCGGCGGCCCGCGAGGCCGGCGCGGTGCTCGTCGAGGGCACGCCGGTGGGCGCAATCGAGGAGAACGCCGTGGTGTTGGACGACGGAACGCGTCTGCACGCTCGCGCCGTCATCAGCAACGCGGACCCGCGGACGACGCTCGATCTCTGCGGCGACCTCGCACCCGAGTCCTTTCGCGCGCGCGTGGAGGCGTGGCGCATGGAGGGCCCCGTCATCAAGCTCAACTGCGGGCTGCGGCGGCTGCCGACCTTCACCGCCGCGCAGCCGGGCGAGCACCCCGAGCGCGCGATGGTGACGATCGCTCGCAGCATCGACGAAACGCAGGCGGCGTACGAGCGCAGCAGAACCGGCGAGCCGGCGCCGGTCTGGGCTGAGGTGTACTTCCAGTCCGCGTACGACCCGAGCGTCGCGCCGCCAGGCAAGCACGTGATGAGCGTGTTCGCTCAATACGCGCCGTACGATGTGGCCGGCGCGACGTGGGAAGCACGCCGCGAGCCGGTCGCAGACGCCGTGATCAACGAGATCGCGCGCTTCGCTCCCGACATCGACGATTGCATCGAGCATCGTCAGGTGCTGTCGCCGCCGGACATCGAGCGCGAGGTCGGACTCGGCGGTGGCCACATCTTCCAGGGCGAGTGCCTCCCGGAACAGATGTGGCGCAACCGCTTCACGCCACGGACGCCGATTCCCGGCGTGTACATGTGCGGGGCAGCCACGCATCCGGGCGGCAGCGTGATCGCGGCCAACGGCCGCAACGCGGCGATGGCGGTCATCGCGGACGCGCCACGCCGCGCATGAAGCTGTTCCTGATGGGCCTGCCTGGCCTCGCGTCGTTGATGAGCCGCGAGGCCAGCGCGGTCGAGTCGTTGACGGTGCGGGCAACGGGCTTCGACGGCCGCTCGGATGTCGTCTTCCTCGATGCGAAACGGTCGGGGATGGGGGACGCAGTGCAGCTGCGCCTCTCCGAGGACGTTTTCATCGAACTCGGGCGCGCGCACCCCGCTGCGCGCGACACGCCGCGCTTGATCTCGCAGCGCCTGTGGAGCACCGGCGCGGTCGAGAAGGCGCTGTCGCACTGGGTCGAATCCGGGCACATCCTCCGCGGCGCGATGACGTTTCGAGTCATCACGCGCGTGCTCCACGAAGCGTCGTTTCGGCGCACGGACCTGCGCACCGCGATGGAGCGTGTCATCGGGAATGACCGGCGCCGATGGCGACGTGATGACCCGTCCGAGCTCGAGGTGTGGGTGATCGAATACGCGACTGATGCATTCGTCGCCGGACTCCGTCTTTCGGACAGCAGCATGAGGCAGCACGCGGGTCGCGCAGTGGAACGGCACGGCGCGCTGCGGCCCACGCTCGCCGCCGCGATGGTGCGCCTCGCCGGCGATCCTCCCGGCACCATCCTCGACCCGTTCTGCGGCTCCGGAACGATCCTCAGCGAGGCGCTTTCCGCCGGCTGGAGCGCCGTCGGCTTCGACATCGACGCGGAGGCGGTGGCGGTCGCGCGGCAGAACGCGCCGGCGGCGCGCATCGCGGTCGGTGACGCACAGTCGCTGGACGTCGCGGACGCATCGATCCAGGCCTGCGTCTCGAACCTTCCGTTCGGCCGTCAGTTTGGTTTCGACGGGGCCGGCGCGCCGGGGCTGGGTCAGGTCCTCAACGAGATGACGCGGGCGACGAGGCCGGGCGGGCGCGTCGTCGTTGTTGCTCCGCGCATAGCCAGGGCGGACGTCCCATCGTCGCTGCGGCCTGCGGAGCGTTTCGAACTGCGGCTTCTCGGAATGCGCACCGCGCTCTGGGCATACGATCGACGGCCGAATGCTGGCGGCGGGCGCTGACGGCGTCAGCCGATGATCGCGTCGGCTTCGATCTCGAGCACGAACTCTGGCGCGAGCAGGGCGCTGACGCCGACGAACGTTGTCGCGGGCCGCGTCTCGGCGAACAGCTCCTGGTGCGCGCGCGCGACGTGCCCGAAGGCGGCGACGTCGGTGACGAAGGTGCGCGTGCGCACGACGTGCTGCGGCCCGGCACCGACCTCGTCGAGCGCGGCCGCGATGATCTCCAGCGCGCGCTTCGCTTGGAGGTAGGCACCCGCAGGCACGCTGCCATCGGCGTTTCTCCCCACCGTGCCGGACACGCTCACGAAACGGTCGACGCGGACCGCACGCGAATACCCGAACCGCTCCTCCCAGGGTGTGCCCGTGCTCACAGTCTGGCGTTCGTCACTCATGTCCGCGAGCAAGCATGGCAAGTCGGACGGGGTGACTGCTTCTGTGACGGATAAACTCGGGCGCGATGCCCGATGTCCTCACCGAGCGACCGCGGAGCACGGCCGAGCAGGCTCGGCCGCACGGCGGGCGCCTCCTCGCGACCGCGCTGCGCCATGCGGGGGTGTCGACGCTCTTCACCCTCCCGGGCGGCCACATCCTGTTGCTGCTCGATTCATGCGGCGACGCCGGCATTCGCGTGATCGACACGCGCCATGAGGGCGCTGCAACCCTTGCCGCTGAAGGCTGGGCGCTCGCCACGGGTGAGATCGGCGTGGCGGCCGTCACGGCGGGTCCGGGCTTCGCCAACGGGCTGATCGGCCTGCTCGACGCGGCCGCATGGTCGGTGCCGTTGCTGATGATCGCGGGCCGCACCGGCGTGAAGCACCAGGGACGCGGCGCCGTGATGGACATCGATCAGCGTGCCATCGCCGCGCAGATGGTGAAGTGGGCGGCCAGCTGTGTCGAGCCGGGGCGCATCCCGCGCTACGCAGCCGAGGCCGTGCACCGCGCCATCGCCGGCTGCCCCGGCGCCGTGTACCTCGATGTGCCGTGGGACGTGATGGAGGCCCAGCCGGCTGCGCTCGATGTCGTCACCGACGGCGCCGTTGCGGCAGAGCCCCCGTCGGCATCACCGGTGGCGATCGGCGAGGCCGTCGCGGCGCTGCGGCGCGCGCAGCGTCCGGTGATCGTCGCCGGCAGCGGCGCGTTCTGGTCGAAGGCGGGACACGACATCGCGCAGTTCGCGGAGGCGGCGCACATTCCGGTGATCACGGCGAGTGCTGCCCGCGGCATCGTGCCCGACTCGCACCCCTGGTCCCTGGGATCGCTGGTGCACGGCGGGCTCGCGATCCCGTCGTCGGACTGCGTGCTCGTGCTCGGCTCCGCATTCAACGCGAACGTGATGTACGGCAACGCGCCTCTCTTCGGCTCCGATCAGACCATCCTGCAGGTCGACATCAGCGCCGAGCGGCTCGGTGGCAACCGCGCCCCCGACGTCGGCATCATCGGGGACGTCGCGTCGGTGGTGCGCGACCTGCGCGCCGCATGGAAGGCGGGTGGCGACGATCGCGCGGCGTGGCTTGCGCAGGCGCGCGGCTACGCGCAGGCATCGCGCCAGTTCTGGGACCAGCAGGTGGATGAGCACGCCGGTGCACCGCTGCACCCGGGTGCCGTCGCGCGTGAGCTGACCGCGTTCGCGCAGGAGCGCTTCGGAGGGAACTGCACGTTCGTCGCCGACGGCGGTGACGCGCTTGCCTGGGCGCTCGCGTACACGTACGCGGAGAAACCGGGCCGGTTGCTCACGACCACGACCGCGCTGGGCACGCTCGGCGTTGGAATGCCGTTCGCGCTCGCGGCGAAGGCCGCGCGGCCCGACGAGCCGGTGTTCCTGTTCACCGGCGACGGCTCGTTCGGCCTGAGCGCCATGGAGGTCGACACGGCGGTGCGCCACGGATTGCCAGTTGTGGTCGTTGTCGCCAATAACTCAGGTTGGGGCGACGTGCGGCACGAGCAGGACATGGCGTTCGGCGAAGGACGCCATGTCGCGAGCGAGCTGCTGCCCACGCGCTATGACCGCCTCGCCGAGGCGCTCGGCGGCCGCGGCGAGCATGTCGACAAGCTCGAGGAGCTCCGGCCCGCGCTGGAACGCGCCGCCGGCAGCAACGTGTGCAGCGTGATCGACGTGACCACCGATCCCGCGGTGCTCTCCGAGCTGCTGCGGATGATCGCAAGCATGGGGTTGATGTAGCGAGCCATGCGCGCGGTGAGACTCGTCGCCGCGCACGACCTGCAGGTGGTGGACCTCCCTGCACCCGAGGCCACACCGGGTGAGGTCGTGCTGCGCGTCGAGGGCTGCGGCATCTGCGGTTCCGATCTGACCGCGTACAAGGTCGGGCTGTTCACCGGCGGCGTCCCGGGGCACGAGCTCGCCGGCCTGATCGAAGGCGTCGGCGACGGCGTCAATGGCTGGAAGGCGGGCGACGGTGTGGTCGTCGACCCCAAGCTGCCGTGCGGAGTGTGCGACGACTGCACCGCGGGCGCGTCGTATCGCTGCGCGATGGCGCTCACCGCGGGCATCGGCTTCATGCGCGACGGCGGCTTCGCCGAGCGCGTCGCGGTGCCCGCGCACCGCTTGCACCGTGTGCCCGAGGCCCTCAGCCTGCGGGATGCGTGCGTTGTCGAGCCGCTGAGCGTGGCCATTCACGGCGTCGAGCAGGCCCAGCTGCGTCAGCCCGGCGCGGCGGTGGTCATCGGCCTCGGGCCCATCGGTCTGTTCACCGTCGCCGTGCTCCGCGCGCGCGGGATGACACCGGTGATCGGCGTCGATCCCGTCGAGGACCGCCGCGGTCTCGCGCTGCAGCTCGGTGCGAGCAGCGTCGCGGCCGCATTGCACGAGGTGCGTGGGCTGCTCGCGCCGGCGCCGGCGGTGTTCGAATGCTCGGGCCGGCCGGAGCTGCTGCACGCGGCGGTGGAGCTCGTCGCGCCCGGCGGTGTGCTGGTGATGCTGGGCGTTCCCTTCGGTGAGGCGACGGTGATCCCGCTGATGTGGGTGGCGCGCGAGATCCGCATCGCCGGCAGCATCGCGTCGACAGAGGACGACTTTCGCGCCTCGATCGCCATGCTCGCGGCCGATCCGTCGCTGGCGCAGATCGTCACGCGGCGCATCCCGCTGGATCAGGTGGGAGCGGCGTTCGACGACCTGATCGCGCCGTCGAGCGGCGGCAAGGTGGTCGTCGACCCCTCGCTGTAGCGCTGCGCCTATGCTTGCGCGCTGTGATGGCGCGGGTACTCATTCTCGGTGCGGGATTCGGCGGCCTCGAGGCGGCCACCACACTGTCGGAAGCATTCGGCGAGGACATCGACGTCACGCTGATCGACCACGGCGACGCCTTCATGGTCGGCTTCTCCAAGCTCGACGTGCAGTTCGGCGATACGACGCTCGACGCCGTGCGCGCCCCGTACGCCGCTCTCGCGCACTCGGGCGTCCGCTTCGTACAGGAGCGAGTCACCGCGATCGACCCAGAGGCGCATCGAGTGACGACGGACCGCGCCACATACGACGCGGACTTCCTGGTGATCGCGCTGGGTGCCGACTACGTCCCCAACGCCACCCCCGGATTCATCGAGTCGGGTGGCGACCTGTACACCGCGGACAACGCGCCGCACGTGGCCGAGCGTGTCCGCGCGTTCACGAGCGGCCGTGCGGTCGTCGGCGTCTGCGGCACCCCATACAAATGCACGCCGGCGCCGAGCGAGGCCGCGCTGCTGCTGCACGCCGAGCTTCTGGCGCGCGGCGTGCGCGACCGGTGCGAGATCACCCTCGTTGTGCCGATGCCGTCGCCCATTCCGCCCTCTCCGGACACAGCGCGCGCGCTGCTCGACGCCTTCGAGCAGGCCGGCATCCGTTTCATGCCGAGTCACCTTGTGACGGCCGTGGATGTGGCGCGCCAGGTGGTGATCCTCGACGACGCCACGGAGCTCCCCTGCGACCTGTTTCTCGGCGTGCCCAAGCACCGCGCGCCGCAGGCGGTCATCGACACCGGGCTTCCCGACGGCGATGCCGATGGCTTCGTGCCCGTGGACCCGGCGACGATGCAAACGCGGGTCGACGGCGTGTACGCCGTCGGTGACGTCACGCGCGTCGGCGGACCGAAGGCAGGTGCGTTCGCCGAGAAGCAGGGACGCGTGGCGGCGGAGTCGATCATCGCGCTCATCCGCGGCACCGCTGCGCCGGCGCCGTACGACGGCCGCGGCTCCTGTTACGTCGAGTTCGGTGCCGGCCGCGTCGGTCGTGTCGACGTCGATTCCTTCGCCCCGCCGCCGTCCGGCGTGTTCGTGCCGCCGTCGGAGGCCGTCGCGTCGGAGAAACGCGAGTTCAGCGCGCAACGTCGCGCACGCTGGTTCGGCGAATAGCGCCTACACGGGCTGCGCCGGCTCCGCCAGCTTCGCAACGCGCACGTCGTAGATGTCGACCAGCGCATTGCCGCAGGACGAGCACGCCGCTGCGGGCATGGTGTTCTTGGTGTTGCACCGCTCGCAATACACGTGCCGCGAATGCGTACGCTCGGTGCGGAACAGTCCGGCGAAGTGGTCGTACTGGTTGCCCGTCTCGGCAAGCTCGTCCATCGCGGCGCGATGCACCTGGCTGTTGCGGAACGCCATGGCGTCCTCATGGGTCCGCCAGAGTGCGAGCAGATAGTTGGTGGTCCCGTCGTGGAACGTGAGCACCCGGACGAGACCGGGCGCGGCCTGCGCGGCGCGCAGCGTTTCTGCCGCACGCGTCCAGAACTGGTTCGCCCTGGCCTGCTCCGCAAGGCCACCGGCGAGCAGCAGCACCGCGCCGGCGGATTCGGGGCCGGCCGGCTCCTCACCGTCGATCGCGATGACGACGCCCTCGGAGAAGCGCACCCCGGGAATCGACGCAACGGCGCCCTGGACCTCGGGTGGCGGCGGGAACATTCCGATGGTGGCCATGGGCGAGCCCTCCTCTGTGCCGCATTTCATGTTTCGCGGCTGTACACTGAATGGAGTGCACGGTAGCGGCCCCCGACCGCGGCGTCAACATCGGTGAACAGTGGAGTTCACTGAAGCGTGGCCGGACGATATCAGCTGAAGCTCCGGGCGGAGCGTCAGGAGGAGACAAGGCAGCGGATCGTCGCCGCCGCGGTGGCGCTGCACACGAGCGTCGGGCCGCTGCACACGACGGACTCCGCCATCGCCGAGCGTGCGGGCATCACCCGCGTCACCTTCTACCGGCACTTCCCCACCGACGTCGCGCTCTTCCAGGCCTGCACCTCGCACGGGCTCGCCTGCTGGCCGCTGCCCGACAGCGCCGCGTGGGCTCACATCGCGGATCCGGCGGCGCGCCTGGGCACCGCGCTGCGCGAGCTGTACGCGTACTACGCGATCGCCGGCGACGGACTCGTCGTGCTCCTCCGTGACCTGCCGTTGATGCGTGCGGAGCTTCGGGTGTCGCCCAACCGCACCGAGGTGCTGCGCGCGATGGTGCCGGGGCTCGCGCGCGGCTGGGGTGCACGCGGTCGCCGAGTCAGCGTGGGACGTGCGTCGATCGAGCACGCGCTTTCCGTGTTCACCTGGCAGTCGCTGGTGCGGCACGGCGGGCTCGACGACGACGAAGCTGTCGACGCGCTGGTCGCGCTGGTCGAACGCGCCTACGGGCGTCCCTGCTCCGGTTAGCTAGCCCGCGACCGCCACGCCGCCGCGCTCCTGCGCCTGAGTCGCGGTGCGTACCTGCAGGAACACCGACGGGCCACCGACGCCGTGCCCGGCGTACTGACCCGTTGCGGGGTCGCGCGCCAGTGTTGTCACGCCGGCGATGAGAGTCGCGTGGAAGGGCACGCCCAGCGAGTTGGCCCAGCTGACCGGCGTGTCCGGCGGGGAGCCCGGCACGGAATCGAAGCGCCCGCCACCACCGGCGATGAACATCGTGTAACCGCCGCAGTCCGAGTAGACGATGTCCGACGCCTTCGGCAGGTACGAGAGCAGCGACGTGTCGCACGGGACGGCGGCGGCCACCACATCGATTGCCAGCGTCGGGATCACCAACTCGAGCGGCTTCAGGGCGGGCACCGGCGTGGGACTCGGCACGGGCGTGACCACCGGCG
>JBOHUE010000192.1:0-3077 GCA_050734185.1 Candidatus Dormibacteria bacterium
AGAGGGTTCCGGCAGCTGCCGGCCTCGGAGGTGGGTCCGCAGACGCCGCAGCCGCGCTCAGCGCGGCCGACCGCGTTCTGCGAGGGCGCGGCGCTGCGCTGGCCGGAGCGCAGCTCGACGAGCTCGCCGCCCAGCTGGGCAGCGACGTTCCCGCGCTGCGAGCCCGGCGCGCGGTGCACGTGTCCGGGCGGGGTGAGCGTCTCGCGCCGATGACAATGCCCGCGCTGTCGCTCGTCATCGCGTTTCTGGGTGCGGCATCCACGCAGGCCGCGTACCAGGCGGCGCGACCCGCCGAGTGGAGCGATGGCGCACGCGTGCGTGAGCTCGTGGCAGTGATCGAATCCGGACAACCACCGCCGGACGAGTTGCTCGGATCGGCGCTCGAGGCGCCCGCGCTGCGGGTCAACGTCGCCCTCGCGGATGCGGCCGCGCGGCTTCGCACTCTGACGACGTCGCGGATGTGGCACCTGACCGGAAGTGGGGGAGCGTATTTCACAGTCATGGGCGGCGCCGAAGCCGCGAGGGAGCTGGCCGACCGGTTGCGGGCGGCGGGCGTCATGGCGCGCGCGACGATGACAATCGGCGTCCTCGCAGGCGCGCGCTGAGGGCGCTCCTCGGCTCAGGCGTGCCGCCGCCCTACAATCCGGCCTCGTGGCCGTGGTCGAGGCGCCGAGTTCCCATCCCCCGACGCCCGAGGAGTGCTCGCATCCGGCGCCAGTGACCGGAGTCATGGCTCACGAGTTCTCCCACTACGAGGGCGCCATCGGGCCCGAGGGTCTGCGCCGGACGACGACGTACTACGGCCCGGTTGTCGGCGGCCTGCCCATCCAGGCGTGGCACTGCCCGGTGTGCGGCCTGCTGCGACTCACCTACCCCGACGGACGCAAGGAGGAGCGCCGCCTCTATCCCGGGCCACAGCCGGGGCTCATCGTCGAGGCGAGCCCGCTGAGCGTCGAGGTGACGGAGTTCGGGATGCAGGCGCGTGTCTCCGGGCTCAGCGTGCAACCGCGCGTCTACGATCAGCTCGCAGCGGAGGCGGGCATCGTCTCGCAACCATTGCAGCTGCGCTGGCCGTCAATAAATCTCCCCGCCGTCGACGCGCACACGTGGATCGTCGCCATGGGGCTCGCCACGATCGCCGGCGCGCTGCTGCTGATGGGGATCCTCGCGGTGTACACGTACAGCACGCCGTCGATCGAAGCGCCGCTTGCGATCTTCGTGACGATCGGGTTCGTTGCCCTGATCCTGTACGTCATCGCCGTTGCTGCGGTGCGCCACTTCCTGCCCGCGGAGCCGTTGACACCGGCGATCGCGGAGAGTGCGCGCGGCAAACCGGAGCTCGACGGCGCCACACGCGCGTCGCTGACGTTCCTCGTCCTCGCCGGCATCTTCCTGCTGATCGCAGCGATCCTCGCGGTGTACTCGTTCGCGACCCCGGGAGCGGAGGGACCGATCTTCATCCTGGGCATGATCTGCGCCGGACTCGCGGCCGTCATCAAGATCGGCGCGGCGGCGGCGCGGTACTTCTCCAAGCTGTAGCGCGCGCGGCATGCCGCTGAAACAGCCACCCGACCAGGACATCGTCGTCGTCGGCGCGACCGGCGACCTCACACACCGCAAGCTCCTTCCCGCCCTCTACAACCTGTTCACGCGCGACCTGATGCCGCGCGGTGGTGCCATCATCGGCGCGGCGCCCTTCGACTGGACCGACGACAAGTTTCGCGACTTCGCGCGTGACGCCGTGACCCAGTTCTCCAGGACCGGCATAGATGATGCCATCTTTGCCAGGTTCTCGGAGCGGCTGCGCTTCGCTGCGCTGGACCAGAGCGGCGACCTCGCGCCGCTGCGCGCGCGGCTGACGCAGCGCGAGCGGCTCCTCTATCTCGCAGTGCCGCCATCGGCGTTCCAGCCGCTCATCACCAGCATCGGCAGCGCCGGGCTCGCCGACGGGACCTGCATCATCATCGAGAAGCCGTTCGGCCACGACTTGGAGTCGGCGAAAGCGCTCAACGCGGCGCTGCATCGCATTGTCCCGGAGGAGCGGATCTATCGCATTGATCACTACCTCGGCAAGGAGACGGTGCAGAACCTGCTCGTCTTTCGCTTCGGCAACTCGGTATTCGAGCGCATCTGGTCGCGCGACGCCATCGCGCGCGTCGAGATAACCGTGGCGGAGTCGATCGGCATCGAAACGCGCGGGCCCCTGTACGAGACGGTGGGCGCGCTGCGCGACATCGTGCAGAACCACATGTTCCAGGTGCTCGCCGTCACCGCGATGGAGCCCCCGACGTCGTTCGACGCCGAGGCGATCCGCAACGAGAAGGCGAAGGTGCTGAGCTCGATCGTCCCCATCGATCCGCGCCATGTGGTTCGCGGCCAGTACACGGCCGGCATCGTCGATGGGCAACGTGTCGCGGGGTATCGCGACGAGGCCGGCGTCGCCGCGGACTCGCAGACCGAGACGTTCGTCGCGCTGCGGCTGAACCTGGAGGCGTGGCGCTGGTCCGGCATCCCGTTCTATCTGCGCACCGGCAAGCGTCTCCCGGTGCACGACACCCGCATCGTCGTCGTCTTCAACGACGTGCCGCTGCACCTGTTCCGCCGGGTCGGGGTGAACCAGCTGAACACCGACCGCCTCGTCGTGCGCATCCAGCCGGACGAGGGCATCTCGCTGCGCTTCGTGGCGAAACAGCCCGGACCGGATTTGGTGACGCAGCCGGTCGACATGGACTTCGACTACGGCTCGTCCTTCGCCGTGTCGCCGCCGGAAGCGTACGAACGCCTGCTGCATGACGCGCTCGAGGGCGATCATCTGCTGTTCATCCGGGAGGACGAGGTGGAGCACGGCTGGACCGCGGTGCAGCGGGTGATCACCAACCCGCCGCCGCTGCACTTCTATGCGGCCGGAACCTGGGGCCCGCCCGAGGCCGACCATGTGGCGTTGCCGGGCCACTGGCACAACCCGGAGGCGGCGTCGTGACCCCTGTGCTGGTCGGCGTCGACCTTGGCGGCACCAACATCCGCGCCGCCCGCGCGACCGGCCTGGCGCAGCACGCGCCTGCGGTGCACCTCGCGAC
>JBOHUE010000193.1:0-16210 GCA_050734185.1 Candidatus Dormibacteria bacterium
GCGCCCTGCCAGTTGGTGCCCGCCCACGACGCGCCGCCCCACGATGCGCCGTTCCAGTTGCCGCCCGCCCAGCTCGCGCCACTCGCCTCGGCGGCCGCCATCGTGGCGCTGTTGAATGCACTGCCGAAGATGTCCTGCTCACCGCCGAGCGTCACCCCGCTCGACGTGACGTGGAGGGTGCCGCGCGAGCCTTCCAGCGTTCCGAGGCCGGTGGAGGGTACGAAGACCTGCTTGGAAAACAGCGGCAGCGTCCACGTGTTCAGAGCCCTGCCGACGTTGATCTCGCCGTTGCCCTGCAGCGTGGCCGGTTCGCCGCTGAGACGGGTGGCCGAGTGGTCCAGCGCGTACTTGACCTGGTCAGGCGACCACGACGGGTGCGCGGAGAGGATGTCCGCGGCGGCGCCGGAGACGACCGCTGTCGCCTGGGAGGTGCCGCTGCCCTTGAAGAATCGCGGTGGTGCGCCGACGGTGGCGACCGATCCGTACGCGGCGTCGATCTCCGACCCCGGGACGCGAAGGCTCTCGATGTGCGTCCCCGGTGCCACAACGTCCGGAGTGCGGGTCAGGTTGCCGCCGGCGGAGAAGCTCGCCACGGTGTCGTCGGACGTGGTCAGCGTGCCCTGCGTGTCGGCGGCGCCGACCGAGAGCACGTAGGGGTCGTAGGCCGGGTCGTTCAGCGACGGGGTGCTGTTGCCGCCGTTGCCCCCTGCCGCCACCACGACGACGCCGTCGTGCCACGCGGTTTCGGCCGCGAACGCGAGGGGGTCGAGGACGTAGGGCTGCACGCTGTCGGTGCCGAAGGACAGGTTGAGGACGCGGATGTTCGCACCCGGGTCGCTGCGATGCTGCACCACCCAGTCGATGGCCGCGAGCACCTGTGAGACGTCCACGACGCCGTTCTCGTCGCCGGCCTTCACGTTGATGATGTGCGCGTCCGGCGCGACGCCGGTGAATTGCTGCGCATTACCCGCGTACGTCGTACCCGCGCCGTACGTGTCGTTGCCCGCGATGATCCCGGCCATGTGCGTGCCGTGGCCGAACTCGTCGAGGCGGGTCAGCGCCGGACTCTGCGAGTCGAATGACACGTCGGGTCCGTTCCAAACCTGGCCGGAACCGTCGAGCCCGCGCACCGGGGTCACACCGGTGTCGATGAGCGCGACGCCGACACCCTGGCCGGTGGCGCCCTGGGTCCACGCGGACTGCACCCCGGCGATCTGCTCGGTGTTGTAGAGGGAGCCGACGTCTGCCGTCGGGTCGTAGCTGCCGATGCTGTCGAGTGACAGCTTTGCGTCGGGGCTGACGGTCTTGACCCACGGCTGTGCCTGCAGCGACGCGACCTCGGCCTGGGGGACGACGGCGACGGCGCCGTCGAGGATCGAAAGCGGCGCGAGGACGCGGCCGCCGCGGTCGTGGACGGCCGAGGCGACCGTCGCCGGCGAGGCGCTCCCGTTTCCGTGGACGATCACGGTCACGCCCGGGCTGGCCAGCGCGCTCGCCGAGGCGGCGAGTGTTGTGGCGAGCCCGGTGCCGGCTCCGGCCAGCGCCGTCAGCAGCAGCAGTCGCGCGCCGCGGTGGCGCCTCACGTCAGTCCCAGCCGGTTCCGTCACGTTCAACCACTCCAAGCGCCCCCTTGCATCCAGGCCGCCCCGCCGAGGCCGCCCTGTGATGAGCCGAGTTCCGTTATAGGGGCGTTCGGCGAGTGGAGCGATCACGTCCGCGCGACAGTCGTTGACAACTCGACGCCACCGGATCCGATCTGCCTGGCCCGGCATGACGACCCCCCGGTTGTCCATGCGAACCGCTCGCCGGGCTTGGGTGCATGTCGCGGCTCGGTTGCCTCGCCGTCAGGTGCCCTCGTCGACGCCGAACCGCGTCTCGCACGCCGGGCACTCGACCATTTGGGCGAACGGCTCGTCCTCCGGCGGGAGCATCTCCAACCCGCACGACGGGCACACCAGCTGCCGTGGCTCCACGGTTGTCTCGAGGTGCATCTCCCGCGGCACCGAGGCGAGGTCGACGGCCACGCTCTGGCACACCGTGCACACAAACGCGGGCGCGTCGCTTCGGTGGTGCAGGTACCGTCCGCCGCGGTCGACCACGACCTGCGCGTTCAGCTCCTCGAACTCCCCTCCCGCGCAACCGCTCGGGCAGTGCAGGTCGAGCCTGGCCACGGCTCGTCAGGCGCGAGCGAGCAGTTGGCTGAGGCGCGCCACGGGCGGCTCCTGGCCGGCGGTGACGTACGCGGTGACGACCACCGAGAGCAGCAGCACCTTCAGCGCCTGATACAGCTCGGTGGGAGACCGCTGCAGCACGAGTCCGGAGAGCGCGATGCCGTCGATGGCCCCGGCGATGGCCCCGGCGAGGTCGCGCGGCGGCACGACCGAGTAGGCGGGCAGGCGGCCGAGCACCATGCGCACCTCCGCCTCGATCTCGTCAATGAGGTGGGTCCACATCTGCGCGCACCGCGTGCGCAGCGCGGGGCTGTGGATGCCGAGGTTGTACAGGTCGAACAGCAGCTGGAAGAACTCCGGCTGTTTCGAGCAGCGCTCGGCGACGTGATCGAGGGCGCCGACGATGCGCTCGATGGGGTCGTCGATGTGGGCGACCGCCGTCTGCCAGTCGCTGATCATCTCGTGCTCGAGGCGCTCCACCACCTCCAGCAGCAGCGCCTGCTTGGACTCGAAGTAGTAGTGCAGGAGGCCGGGGGCAACCCCCGCCTCGCGGGCGACGTCCTTGAGCGAGGTGCCGCCATATCCCTGCCGCGCCAGCACGGTGGCGGCGGCCCGGATGATCTGTCCGCGTCGCCCCGCCTCGTCGGCTGGCGCCGTCACGGGAGGGAGCGCAGCCCCGGTCCGTGTCCCGCCGATCATGCTGAGATGTTGCACGATCAATCGCAGCGTGGGCAAACGGCCGCGGCTCAGCGGCCGATCAGCTCGGCCGCATGGGCGTGTGTGGTCCGCTCCGGCGCGGGATCGGTGAACCGCCCGAGCACCTCGCGAAGCATGTTGACGCCGACCCGCGGGTGCGCCACCAGCAGGCGCTCCAGCCCGTCGTCGGACAGCACCAGGCAGCGCAGCCTCGTCTCGGTGATGACCGTGGCGGACCTGAGGCCCTCACGGAGCACGGCGACCTCGCCGAAGAAGTCGCCGGGGCCGAGCTCGGCGACGCGACGGCCGCCGATGGTGACGGCCGCCCGGCCCTCGACGATGAGGTAGAAATCGCGACCGCGGAACCCCTCGAGGGTGACGCTGTGGCCGGCGTTGAAGCTCTGGGTGTCGAAGGCGGCCACGACGTCGGCCACCTCCTCGGCCGGCAGTCCGGCGACGAGCGGTGACCCCGATGGCAGGGTCGCGGGCGAGTGGGCGGGCGCAAGGTCAAGCCCGTCGCCGTCGACGACGGCCATCTCCTGAATCCGTAGATCTGCTTGTGTCTGCATGATGATCGACCTCCTTGGTCGGTTGGCCAATACCATGTTAGTTGGTCAGCCGACCAAGGCGCAAGCCTGGATCGCCTCGGGAACGGACGCGGCAGGAAGTTCCGGTTAGGCGGTCTGGGGGTGGAACGCAACGCCGAGGGCACCCGGCCCGGCGTGGACGCCGATCACCGGGCCCACCTCGAGCGTGGTGATCTGCACTCCCGGCAGTGCCGTCTCGAGGCGCCGTACCACGGTGGCCGCGGCCTCCGCGGTGTCGCCGTCAGCGACCAGGACCCGCGCGCCGCCCCACTCAGCGGACGCCCGGACAGCCTTGTCGGCGACCGTCTCCAACGCGCGTCGGTAGGTGCGCACCCGGCCGGCGGGCTCGATGGCCCCGTCCTGCAGCTCGAGGATCGGCTTGACGTCGAGCAACGATCCGACCAGCGCCCGGGCGCCGCCGATGCGGCCGCCCTTGCGGAGGTACTCGAGGGTCTCCACCGTGAAGAAGAGCCGGATCGTCGGGACCAGGCGCCGCGCTGCCCCGGCCACGGCATCGAGGTCGCCGCCGGCCTCGGCCACCCTCGCGGCCTCGGCCACGACCGCGAAGTGGCCCACGTTGACGCTGCGCGTGTCGATGACCTCGATAGGCCTGCCCTCGAGCGCGGTCGCCGCCTGCGCCGCCGACCCATACGTGCCGCTGAGCCCGGCGGAGATGGTGGTGCAGACGACGCTGTCGCCGGCGTCCGTGATGGCTCGAAACACCGACTCGAACTCCGCCGGCGGCGGCTGCGACGTGCGCGCCATCACGCCGTCGCGGCGCATGCGCTGGTAGAGCTCGGCCGGGCGGATGTCGACGCCGTCGCGGAAGGACTCGTCGCCGATGATCACCTGCAGCGGCACCACCTGGACGCCGTGCTCGGTGCGGAAGTCGTCGGTGAGGTCCGCGGTCGAGTCGCAGACGATCCGGACCGTCACCGGTCGGCCTGGCGCGACGGCCCCCCGGTGGCGGCGGACCACTTGACCAGCTCCAGCGCGCCGAGCAGGTTGCGCTCCTCGCCCAGCGAGCCATGGACGATGCGCGGCCGTGGCAGGAGAAAGAGGTGCGATTCGACGGTGCGCAGCAGCGCCGGGGCGAAGCGGTCCCACGAGGCGCAGACGCCGCCGCCGAAGATGATCGCGTCGGGGTCGTGCAGCGCGGTCGCGTTGACCGCACCGAGCCCGAGCCAGGTGCCGATGTCGTCCCAGGCCGCGGCGTCGTCGAGCTGCTCGGCGCGGACGCCGAAGCGGCGCTCGATGGCGAGCCCGCTCGCCAGCGCCTCCAGGCAACCGTGGCCGCCGCAGTGGCACGGTGGGCCGCCGGTCCATTCGGGCCAGAGCACCTGGTGGCCGCCCTCGGTGTCCTGCCGGGTGCGGACGATCTCGCCGCCGCGGACGACGCCGGTGCCCACGCCGGTCGACACCGTGAAGTACACGATCGAGAGCTCACCGCGGCCGGCGCCGAGGCGGGCCTCCGCCAGCGCCGCGCAGTTGGCGTCATTTTCGACAACAACGGGGCAGCCGAAGCGGTCGACCAGCTCGGCCGCGAGGTCGAGGTGGTGCCAGCGCCGGGGCATGCCCGGCGGGTTGAGCAGCGCGCCGTGCTGGCGGTCGAACGGGCCGGGCGCGGAGACACCGATGGCGTCGAGCCGGCGGTCGCCGGCGACCTCGCGAAACAAACCCCCGATGGCGCCGAGCGGGTCCTGGTCCGGGGTGGGAATGCGCACCACCGCCTCGAGCCCATCCTCGCCCGTCACCGCAGCCGCGAGCTTGGTGCCGCCGATGTCGAGCAGACCGATCACAACGTGATCATGCCGCTCCCTACACTCGTTGAGTGCTCCTGGCTGTCGACGTGGGCAACACGAACATCGTGCTCGGCGTGTTCGATGGGGAGCGGCTCGTCGCCGACTACCGGCTGCACACGGACGAACGCGCCACCGGAGACGAGCTGGGCGTGCTCGTCACCGATCTGGTCCAGCGCAGCGGGCTGTCGCCGAACGACGTGCATGCGGTGATCGTGTGCAGCGTGGTGCCGACCCTGCAGCGGTCGGTCGATCGTCTGGCGCGTGTCTACTTCAAGCGCGAGCCGATGACGCTCGGGCCCGGCCTGCGCACCGGCATTCGCATCCGCGTCGACGACCCGCGCGAGGTCGGCGCCGATCGCATCGCCAACGCGGTGGCCGCTCGCCACCTGTATGGCGTTCCCGCCATTCTTGTCGATTTCGGGACGGCCACCACCTTCGACGCCATCGGGGCGGAGGGCGAGTACCTGGGCGGCGCCATCGCGCCGGGCATCGAGATCAGCCACGACGCACTGGTGCGCCACGCCGCGCTTCTGCGCCGCGTCGATCTGGTCGCCCCGGAGTCGCCGATCGGTCGCAGCACTGCGAGCAGCATGCAGTCGGGGATCGTGTTCGGCTACGTCGGGCTGGTCGAGGGCTTGGTCCGCCGCCTCAGCGCCGAGCTCGGCGGCAGCCCGCACGTGATCGCCACCGGCGGAATCGCCGAACAGCTGGCGCCGCTGATCCCGTGCATCGACACGGTCGACGAGCGATTGACGCTCACTGGGCTCCGGCTCATTTACGAGCAGAACCGCTAGGCGTTCTGCGGGCGAGCGAGCTTTATGCTCGGGCGGCCACGCCATCCTCCGGACACGCGGTCGGGCTGCTCGTGATCGGTGCTCGAAGGATCGCCGGCCTGCGGGGAGCAGCCCGCCGCTCGGCACTCGCCGCCCACTGAGATCCGAGGTCGCGTCGGGCGGCTCCGTGACGGTCCTCTCGGATGGCATGGCCTCCCGCGCATCGGTCGGCTCATCCGACGGACGGCTTGCGGTCCTGCCCGTAGGTCGAAGGCTGTCCCGCGGGCGGGGACTAGCTCGCCGCTCGGCAGTCGCCGCCCACCTAGGGATCCGAGGTCACGTCGGGCGGCGCGTCAAGGGCCTCTCGGACGGCGTGGCCACCCGCGCATCAGACGCGCCGAAGGACGCGCGGCGGCTCAGCTCGCCATTTGTTGTCGTCCCGATGGTGGGCATCCACCGAAATGCTGGCGCCGCTGATCCCGCGCGTCGGCACGGTCGACAACTGCTTGACGCGCTCGCTGCCACGGCTCATCCACAAGCACGACCGCTGGTGGTCGTCGGGCGAGCCGGCGGTTGCGCGGACTGCCACACCGACTACTGCGCGGCGGGTGCGCCCACTGCTGCGCGGACGGCACGCCGTCCGAGAGGACCGTCACGGAGCCGCCCGACGTGACCTCGGATCTCACTGGGCGCCGAGTGCCGAGCGGCGGGCTGCTCCCGGCACGCCGGCGACCCTTCGAGCTCCGGTGGCGAGCAGCCCGACCGCGTGTCCGGAGGACGGTGCGCCGTCCGGGCATCGGAGGGCACGCCTGCCCGGAGGATGGTGTGGCCGTCCGCGCAACCAGTCGGCTCGTACGCAGAGCGTCTGGAGGCTGTGCCCGTAGGATGAGTCCGGTGACAGTGGCGGCAACCGCGGCCGGTCCCCGCATCGGAGCGCTGCAGCTCGACTCGCCGGTCGTGGTCGCCCCGATGGTGGGCATCACCGACGTGCCCACGCGCGCGCTGGCCCACGAGCTCGGCGCGGCGCTCGTGTGCACCGAGATGGTCGCGGCCGACGCTGTCGTGCGCAGGGTCGAGCCGGCGATGCAGCTGCTCCAGTTCCCGGACGGCGTGCGCCCGGTGGCGGCGCAGCTGGTCGGCGGCGATCCCGCGGTGATGGCGGAGGCCGCGCAGATCGCCGTTGAGCGCGGCGCCCAGCTGGTCGACATCAACCTCGGCTGCCCCGTGGCGAAGGTGGTGAACCGCGGCAGCGGCGCGGCTCTCGCGCGCGACGTTCACGCCACCGCGAGCGTGCTCAGCGCCATGGCGTCGGCCGTTGCGGTCCCCGTGACGGCGAAGATGCGCCTCGGCTGGGACCACCAGACGATCAACGCGCCGGAGCTGGCGCGCGTGTTGCAGGACTCGGGTGCCGCAGCTGTGTCGGTGCACGGACGCACCCGCTGCCAGAAGTACCAGGGGCGGGCCGACTGGGCCGAGATCGCGCGCGTCAAAGAGGCGGTGAGCATCCCGGTGTTCGGCAGCGGCGACGTCGACGACATCGATACGGCGGCTCGGCGCGTGCGAGCCGGCGTTGTGGACGGCATCATCGTCGCGCGAGGGATGCTCGGCAACCTGTGGCTCGTTCGCCAGATGGCCAAACGGTTAACGAGCGGCGAGCAGATCGCCGACCTGAGCTTTGCGGAACGACTCGCGCTCACTCGCCGGCACGTGCAGATGCTGTCGGACCACCACGGCGAGAGCCGCGGGATGCGCATCGGACGCAAGTACGTCGCCTGGGCGGTGAAGGGATGCAACGGCGCCGCGCGTCTGCGTGCACGAGTGCAGGACCTCGACACCCTCGACCAGCTCGACGAGCTGCTTGGGTCTGCGCTCCTGTCCGGACTCGGGCCGAACGGGTGGTTCACGCCAGTCTTCACAAGCGGCGACGGCTGACTGACCCTCGCTGAGCGAAAGCCCAATCCCGGGAAAAGAAAAAGGGCGCCCCTGGAGACCAAGGACGCCCCGAGAGGGGGGGCAATAGACAATCACAGCGTCACTGTGTGATGGAGATGATAGCGAAGGTGTCACATGTCGTCAAGGGCCCGCTGGCGGATTGTGTCAACCATCACACGCCAGGCTAGCCTATACTCGCGTGCTTCACAGTCGGGTTTGGTGCGCCGGGATAAGGGTAGGTACATACGTCTATGGACAAGCCAGTTCTTTTGACCAAGGACGGCATCACGAAGCTTGAGTTGGAGCTTGACGAGCTACGAACGGTCCGCCGCGCCGAGGTGGCGGAGCGGATCAAATACGCCATTGACTTCGGCGACATCTCGGAGAACGCGGAGTACGAGGACGCCAAGAACGAGCAGGGCATGGTCGAGGGCCGCATCCTCGTGGTCGAGAACATGCTGCGCAATGCCGTCGTCATCGAGGAGGCTCACGACGGGGGCGTCGTCGGCCTCGGCTCTTCGATCGAGGTGAAGGACGAGTTCGGCAAGCAGCCGTTCACGATCGTCGGGCCGGCTGAGGTGGACGTGGCTGCGGGGCGCATCTCGCTGGAGTCGCCCGTGGGCAAGGCGCTGCTCGGCCACAAGGTCGGCGACGAGGTCGAGGTGCAGAGCCCGGGCGGCTCGCGCAAGGTGCGCATCACCGGCATCAGCTGAGCCGCGCGGTCGCCCGCGCTTCTTGGAAGATAGGCACTCATGCCGGGCGACGATCTCTTCTCGGAACGCCTGCGCAAGGTCGAGAGGCTCCGCGCTGACGGCGTCCCCGTCTATCAGGTCGACTTCTCGCCAAGCGTGTCACTGGCGCGCGCCCGCGCGCTCGCGGAATCGGAGTCCGGTGACACCGTGTCGGTCGCCGGGCGCGTGATGCGGTTGCGCCCGCAGGGCGGCACGTCGTTCGCCGACATCGACGACGAGAGCGGCCGCATCCAGGTGTGGTTGAAGGCGGACCACATGGAAGACCGGTATCGCATCGTCGAGTCCCTCGACCTCGGCGACATCATCGGCGTGACCGGGACCGTCACGCGCACGCGGCGCGGCGAGGCGAGCGTGCTCGCAGACGAGGCGACGCTGCTCGTGAAGGCGCTGCATCCACCGCCGGAGAAGTTCCACGGATTGCAGGATCAGGAGACACGCGCGCGCAAGCGCTATCTCGACCTGCTGAGCAGCGCGGACCAGCGGCGGCACTTCGCGGCGCGCACCACCATCATTCGCTCGCTGCGGCGCACGCTCGATGGACGCGGCTTTCTCGAGGTGGAGACGCCGATCCTGCAGCCGATCGCCGGCGGCGGCGCTGCTGTGCCGTTCATGGCGCACTGGAACGCGCTGCACAGTGACGTGTTTCTGCGCATCGCCATCGAGCTGCACCTCAAGCGGTTGCTCGTCGGCGGCTACGCGCGCGTGTACGAAATCGGCCGCGTGTTCCGCAACGAGGGACTGTCGCCGCGACACAACCCCGAGTTCACGATGCTCGAGGCGTACCAGGCGTACGCGAACTACGACGACATGCGCGAGCTCACCGAGGCGCTCATCGTCGACGCCGCGTCGGCGGTGGGACCGTCGCGCGTCGACGCGGAGGGGGGAGACCCCGCATGCGAGAACCCGCTGGTGCGTCATTTCGGCGAGCGCACCGTCGATCTGCAGCCTCCCTTCGCGGTGCGAACCATGTCGGACCTCATCACGGAGCGCACCGGTGTCGACGTCATCGACCGCTGGGACGACCTGCAGCGCGTCGCGACGGAGCTGAAGGTCGATGTCCCGCCGTCGCACGGTCCCGGCGCGACGATGCTCGAGATCTACGAGCAGCTGGTGGAGCCGGCGCTGTGGGAGCCGACGTTCGTGATCGGCTATCCCGCCGAGGTGTCGCCGCTGGCACGCAAGCGACGCGACGACCCGCGTTTCGTCGAGCGCTTCGAGCTCATCGTCACCGGGCGTGAGCTGGCCAACGCCTTCAGCGAGCTCAACGATCCCATCGACCAGCGCAAGCGTTTCGAGGACCAGGCGAGGCTCCGCGCCGCCGGCGATGCGGAGATTCCGCCGATCGACGAGGACTTTCTCGAGGCGATCGAGATGGGCATGCCGCCCGCCGGCGGACTCGGGGTCGGTGTCGACCGCCTCGTCATGCTGCTCACCGGCGCGCAGAGCATCCGCGACGTGCTGCTGTTCCCCACGATGCGGCCCCAGCATCGGTCGGCCGAGCGCGAGGCGCAGGCGCACGAGCAGCGCGCCCATGAGTCGCCGAGTCAGCGCGCCGAGGACTAGGAGAGAGAGTGGTACCGCTGCAGCGCATCCGCGAGGATCCCGATCGCATCCGCGAGGGAGCGCGCATCAAGGGAGAGCACGCCCCCGTTGACGAGATCCTCGAGCTCGACGCGAGCGCGCGGGCGTTGCGCGCGTCCGTCGAGGGCGCGCGGGCGGAGCAGCGACGCACATCGAAGGAGCTGCGCGGCGCCCCCACCGACGAGCAGCGGCGCGAGCTCGACGCGTTGAAACAGCGTATCCAGGCGGAAGAAGCCGACCTCGCCGAGCTCGAGGCGCGCATCCACACGCTGCTGCTCGAGGTGCCCAATCCGCCCCACGAGTCGGTCCCGATCGGTCGCGACGCGTCCGAAAATGTCGTGCTGCGAACGTGGGGCGAGCCGCGATCGTTCGACTTCACGCCGCAACCGCACTTCGAGCTGGGCGAGCGGCTTGGCATCTTCGACTTCGAGCGTGCCGCCAAGCTGAGCGGGTCGCGCTTCGCGGTGCTGCGCGGCCCCGGCGCGCGCCTGCAGCGCGCGCTGACCACCTTCATGCTCGACGTCGCGGTGGGCGACCATGGCTACACGGAGATTGCGCCGCCGTACCTTGTGCGTCGCGAGGCGATGCTGGGCACGGCGCAGCTGCCCAAATTCGAGGACGACGCGTATCACGCCGACGACGGCCTGTTCCTCATCCCCACGGCCGAGGTGCCCGTCACCAACCTCTACGCCGACGAGATCCTCGACGGCGCGGCGCTGCCGATCAGGCACGTCGCGTTCACGCCGTGCTGGCGGCGCGAGGCCGGCGCAGCCGGCTCGGACACGCGCGGGTACATCCGGCTGCATCAGTTCGAGAAGGTGGAGATGGTGCGCTTCACCACGCCCGAGACCTCGCTGGACGACCTCGAGTTGCTGACACAGCATGCCGAAACCGTGCTGCAGCGCCTCGGCATCCACTACCGCGTGCTGTCCATGTGCACCGGCGACATGGGCTTCGCGCAGTGGAAGAAGTACGACCTCGAGGCCTGGGCACCGGGCCTGGAGCGCTGGCTCGAGGTGTCCTCGTGCTCCGTGTTCGCCGACTTCCAGGCGCGGCGGGCCAACATCCGCTTCCGCCGCTCGGCCGCAGAGCGCCCCGAGTTCGTGCATACGCTGAACGGCAGCGCCCTCGGCGTGCCACGCACCTTCGACGCGATCCTGGAGACGTTCCAGGAGTCGGACGGCTCGGTCGTCATCCCCGGCGAGCTGCGCCCCTACATGGGCGGGCTGGAGCGCATCGCGGCCGCATGATCGGCGAGCTCGACGTCGAATGGCTCAACGATCGCAGCGAGTTCCAACAGAACTTCGTGCACGGGCTGCGCAACCAGTACGGCCTGCAGCTGCAGTTCGAGGTCGACGGCGACCGCATCGTCACGACGTGGACCGCGGAGGACCGTCATGTCGGGTTTCCTGGCTTCGTGCACGGCGGGCTGGTGGCGTCGGTGCTCGATGACACGATGGGGCGGTGGGCCGCGCTGCACCGGCGCTTCGTCGTCACCGCCAAGCTGGAGGTGCGCTACCGCGACGGGGCACCGCTGCACGTGCCGCTGCGCGCCGAGGGCTGGGCACTGCGCATGGCGCGCCGCGCTCTCCTCGCGGAGGGGCGCATGGTGCTTCCCGACGGTCGCGTTGTCGCCGAGGCGAAGGGCACGTACATGCCGCTGTCACCGGCGCTCGAGGAGCGAATGCTGGACGCCTGGCCGGGCTTTCGCGAGTACCTCGAGCAGCAGGCGACCGCGGGCTGATCGGCATGGCCATCGAGCGCGAGTTCAAGTACGACGTGGCGGAAACGTACGCGCTGCCAGCGCTCGACGGCATCGCAGGGTTGCGTGCGCGTGACCGCGGCGTCAGACAGCTGGATGCGATCTACTGGGACACCGACGACCTGCGCCTGCTGCGCGGCGGTTTCGGGCTGCGCCATCGCACCCGCGACGGCGGCGACGGCACCTGGACGCTGAAAGCCGGCTCGCACCGCGAGGGCGGCGCGATGGTGCGCGAGGAGACCGAGCTCGCGGGTGACGCTCGGCACATCCCCGACGACCTGATCGCGCGCTTCCGGGCCGCCGCGCCACCCGGCGACGTGCACCCGGTCGCGCACCTGCGCACCGCGCGACACGTGATCGACCTGAGCGAGGGCGGTCAACCGCTCGCCGAGCTCGCCGACGACACGGTCACCGTGTTCCGCGGCGACGAGCAGGTGCTTCGCTTCCGTGAGGTGGAGGTCGAGGTGCACGGCGACGAGGTTGGCCGGACCGCGCCTGTGCTCGAGCTGCTCCGCGCAGCGGGCGCGGTGCCTGCGGAGACCGCCTCGAAGTACGTGCGCGCGCTCCGCGCGCTCGGGCACGACGTCGGCGCCGCCGCCGACGAGTGACCTCACCGTCCGCTGCGGCGCCTCCCGGGCTCGGCTACCATCGGGGTAGCGGCCCGCAGCGGCCGCGGAATCATGGCTGACACGAGCAGTTCCAGGGCGACGCACAAGGCGGAAGCGGCCGGGGCGTCGGGCTTCTTCGAGGACGCCTCCCTCGGCGACATTCGGCTCGCGGCCGCGTTCCGCCGGGGCTTCCGCCAGGCGATGGTGCTGATCAATCGAGCGCTTGCGCAGCACGACCTCAGCCCGCTGCAATACCACCTGCTGCTCGAGGCCGGTGCCGCCGGCTGCGACGGCATCGTGCAGGGTGAGCTCGCCGAGCTGCTGCAGACACC
Organism: Candidatus Dormibacteria bacterium; assembly: GCA_050734185.1. Taxonomy (GTDB): domain Bacteria; phylum Chloroflexota; class Dormibacteria; order Aeolococcales; family Aeolococcaceae; genus JAFALX01. The sequence continues at coordinate 12,997 of JBOHUE010000193.1, forward strand.
GGAGGCGCGCGTCTCGCTCCTGGTGCACGAGCTCGGCGAGCGCCGGCTCGTCGACACCGTACGCGCCACCGCCGATCGCCGCGTGGTTCGCGTCGGGATCACCGCGGCGGGCAGCCGCGTCGTCAGCGCGGCGCTGGCGTCGCAGCGCGCGGCGCTCGCGGAGCTCGCCCGCGAGTTCGACAGCCCCTACGTGGGCGAGATGCTCCATCGCGCAGTCCAGCTATACCTGGGCGTGGACATCGCCCTGGACAGCCTGTCCTCGGAGCGTCTCGGCTAGCACCAGCGCCGCGCGGTTCGCGAATCGCGGGGCGCTGCGCATGAGCCGCACCCCCTGGCCCCACAGCCGCGGATCGATGAACGCACCGGCGGGATGGCGCCAGCGCGGCGAGATCTCGTGCGCCGGCGTGTCGAGGATCACTCGGAGTGCCACGGCCCGCGCGGCACGTCCGGCGACGGTGGCGGACTCCATGTCGGCGGCGCTGTAGCCCTGTGCGGCCCACGTCGCTCGTGCGCGTCCCGTGACGATGCGCTCGGTCGCCACCAGCGCGCCGGCCGCGACCGGAAGCCCGAGTCGCTGCGCCGCGTCGCGCAGCGCGCCGGCCCACACGGGGTCGCAGCTCCAGCGATCGCCGTGCTCGTTGCCGATCACGGCGGGAACGACGACGGTTCCGGGCTCGAGGTCAGCGGTGAGCCCGCCGCCGAGCCCGAGGCTGAGAAGAACGGCGTCCGCGGGGTGCGATCCCAGCGTGCGCACACCGATCCCGCCGCGTACAACTCGGATCCACGGGATCTGACGGCGCACCGCGCGCTCCTCGAGGCGCAGCGCGGTGACGACGATGAGCTGGGCCGGGTCGAGCTCAGGCGTACCCGTGGTCGCGATACCAGGCGACGGCGTCCTCGATCGCCGGCTCGATCGGCGAGGCGCGGTATCCGAGCTCGCGCTCGGCCTTTGCGCTCGTGGAGTACATGTCGAGCCGTCCCATGCGCACGCCCTCGAGCGGCACGCTCGGTTCGACGCCCGTGAGTTGCGAGCGCGCCTCGTCGGCGAGCGCTGCTGCGAGTGCGAGCGCGTACGGCATGCGCCAGCGCGGCGCCGGCGTCCCGGCGGCGGATGCGATGAGCGCGAAGAGTTCCGCGAGCGTCAGGTTGGAGCCGCCTGCGAGGTATCGCTCGCGCGCGACGCCCTGTTCGAGCGCGAGCACGTGTGCGGCCGCCGCATCGCGCACCGGCACGACGTTCATGCCGCCACCGAGGTACGCGGGTACGCGTCCGCGCATGATGTCGAGCACCATGCGCCCGGTGGGCGTGGGCTTGGCGTCGCCGGGCCCAAGCGGTGCGGTGGGAAGCACGGTGACAACCGGGATGACGCCGGCCAGCGCGGTGCGCTCCTGCACGATCTTCGTTGCGTGGTATCCGGTTGCGCCGTGATGGGGATCGCCCCAGTCGTGCTCGTCGGCGGGCCGGCCGTGACGCGCGGGACCGACCGCGGCAGAGCTCGACGTCACCACCGCGCGTTCGACACCGGCGATGCGCGCCGCCTCGAGCAACCCCGCCGTGCCGTCGACGTTCACCTGCTGCATGCGCGAGCGATTCCGCGGCGCGTACGAGAACAGCGTCGACGTGTCGCCGATCCTGGCCTGGCGCATGCGAGTGCGATCCCGAGGCGCGAACGAGTACAGCGCGGCGGTGTGCACCAGGTAGCGGCAGCCGCGCAGAGCGGGGACGAGCGCGCCCGTCGCCAGCAACGAGCCGCGCACCACCTCGGCGCGATCAGCGATCCGGTCCGCGCTGCCGTTGCGCGCCAATGCCCGAACCGTGTAGCCGCGCGCGACGAGCGCGTCGAGCACGTGCCCGCCGACGAACCCCGTCGCACCCGTGAGGAACACGGTGTCGCTCATCGCGCGGCGATCACGCGATCGGCACCCGCTTGTGCGGCAGCGCAGCCCGCACCTGCTCGCCGGTGGCGCGCAGGGATTCGCGGAGCGAGGACGCCGTGGCGACGACCGCTGTCGGCTCGTACCCGCAGTGTGCCATGCAGTTCGCGCAGCGCTCGTCGCGCCCGCGGCCGTACTTCTCCCACGGCGTCGTGTCGAGGAGATCGCGGTACGACGTCGCGTAGCCGTCCGACATCAGGTAGCAGGGTCGCTGCCAGCCGAGCACGGAGTAGCTCGGGATCCCCCACGCGGTGCAGGAGAAGTCGACCTTGCCCTCGAGGAAGTCGAGGAAGAGCGGCGAGTGGTTCAGGCGCCACTTGCGCCGGCGTCCGTCGGCGAACGCGTCGTGGAACAGCTTGCGCGTCTGCTGCACCTGCAGCCAGTGGTCCTGGTCGGGCGCCTTCTCGTAGGCGAAGCCGGGCGAGATCTGCATGCTGTCCACCTCGAGGTCGTCGTTGAGGTAGTCGAGCACGTCGCGAATGGACTTGGTGTCGTCGCCGTCGAAGAACGTGGTGTTGGTGGTGACGCGGAAGCCGCGTCGCTTGGCCTCCTTGATCGCCGCGACCGCCTTGTCGAACACGCCCTCGCGGCAGACCGACTCGTCATGCCGCTCGCGCAGCCCGTCGATGTGAATCGACCACGAGAAGTACGGCGACGGCGTGAACTTGTCGAGCTTCCTCTCCAGCAGGAGCGCGTTGGTGCACAGGTACACGAAGCGCTTGCGTTCCACCAGCGCCGCGGCGATCTGGTCGATCTCACGATGCACCAGCGGTTCGCCACCGGCAATCGACACCATCGGCGCGCCGCACTCCTCAACGGCGTCGATGCACTGCTGCACGCTGAGCCGGCGCGCGAGGATGTCGTCGGCGTGCTGGATCTTGCCGCATCCCGCACACGCGAGGTTGCACTGATACAGGGGCTCGAGCTGCAGCACGAGCGCGAATTTTTCGTTGCGCCGCAGCCGCTGCTTGGCCACGTACGCCCCCACCCTCATCGCCTGTCGCAGGGGTACCGCCATGTCAGTAAGTCACCTCCGTCAACTCTCGTGCGTCGAACACGGATGTCGTGTCCGGGGTGTGGGAATCGGCCTCCACCTCCGCCGTCGCCAGCGAGAGCAACGGGAAGATGTGCCGGTACAGGTGGTAGTTCAGGTAGAAGTCGCGAGGAAACCCGGTGCCGCTGAACGTGGGCTCGTCCCACGTGCCGTCGCGCTGCGTGTCCCGGAGATACGCGAGCCCGCCCTGCGCCGCGCTGCCCCGGCCGCGGCCGGCCAGCTGCAG
>JBOHUE010000194.1:0-16596 GCA_050734185.1 Candidatus Dormibacteria bacterium
CGGTCACCCCGGCCGGCGCGACGCAGCGGGCGGCGCACGAGCGGAGCAGCGGCGATGAGGCATCGCCGGCGGCTGCCGCCTGCACATGCGGCAGGGCGAGCGACGCGTCGCGAATGGCGCCGAGGTCACGCGGTGTCGCCGTCGCCTGCACGCACCGCGCCACGAGCCGGTCCAGGTCGCGGATTCCCCGCAGCGCCGCCCGAAGCGCGTCGCGATGCTCGGCGTCTGCGGCCAGCGTTTCGACCGCGGTCGCGCGCTCGTTGATGTCGCCGGCCTTGAGCAGCGGCGCCTGCACCCAGGCCCGCAGCAGGCGCGCGCCCATCGCAGTGCGCGTGCGATCGAGGAGTTGCAGCAGAGACTGGCCGGAACCAGTGGGGCGCACGAGCTCGAGGTTGCGCCTGGTGTGCTCGTCGAGCACCATGCTGGTTCCGGCGCGGCGGACGTGCAGTCGCAGCAGCTCCGCCGACAGCTGCAGCCGCGAGCGCTCGCAGTACGCGAGCAGCGCGCCTGCCGCGATGCGAGACGCCGGCACGTCCTCGAGGCCCAGGGCGACCAGGCTCGACGCCCCCGCGGCCGCGAGCACGCGCGTGTCCGAGTGCGAGGGCGCGAACAGCGCGGCCGGCAGAACGGCGCGCGGCACCATCAAGGTCGTGCCCGCGAGGGCCTCCGCGTCCTCGGCGACCACGAGCTCGGCAACATCGAGACGGCGAAGCTCGTCATCGACTCGCGCGGGCGCAGCGCCGGCGAGCTCGACCAGCTCGCAGTCGCCCGTGCTGGCGTCGAGCGCGGCGATGCCGATGACGTCGCCGAGGCGTGCGACTGCGGCGCACCGCATGACTGCCGTCGGCTCCAGCAGCAGCTCGTCGACCGCCGTTCCCGCGCTGAGCACGCGCGTCACGCGCCGTTCCACCAGGCGGCCGGCGACGGCGTCACCGACCTGATCCCAGAGGGCAACGCGGAACCCGGCGTCCAGCAACCTGCGCAGGTGCTGCGTCAGCGCCTGATGCGGCACACCGCACATCGGCACGCGCCCTGCACTACCGAAGCTGCGTCCGGTGAGGGTGACGCCGAGCACGGGCGCCGCTGTCTCCGCGTCGGTGCCGAACAGCTCGAAGAAGTCACCGAGGCGCACCATCACGAGCTCATCGGGATGCTCGGCCTTGACCTCGCGATACTGGCGAAGGATCGGCGTGTTGCCCGCGGACTCGACGTCGACTGTGGCGCGGCGCGACGGCGCCGCCGGCCCCATGAGGTGCGGGGCGCGTTGCCTGCCCCGCGATCTCACGCCGCGGAGTCCAGCGCCTCGGCGTGCAGCTGCCAGGCGCTGACGGTGGTCACGCGAGCACGGACGAGTGAGCCCGTGGCGGCGGCGCCACGCGGCAGCCACGCCACCTTGTTCTCGCGCGTGCGACCGTACACGCGGCCGTCCTCGGCGACACCCTCGACCAGAATCTCGACCTCGCCGCCGAGGTAGTCGCGGTTGCGCTCGTGCGCAACCGTTCTCTGCAGGTCGAGCAGGTGGTTGAGGCGCCGCTTCTTCTCCACCTGGGGGATGTCGTCGACCCGCCGTGCGGCGGCCGTGCCCGGCCGCACCGAGTACGCGGCGAGATGCACTGTGTCAAACCGCACGTCGCGCATCAGCGTCTCCGTCCCGAGGAACTCCTTCTCGGTCTCGCCGCAGAAGCCGACGATGATGTCCGTGCTCAGCGACAGCCGGGGCGTGACTGCCGCGCGCGCCTGCGCGATCTTCTCTCGGTACTGCTCGACGGTGTACAGGCGGCGCATGCGCCGCAGCAGCGAGTCCGTCCCCGCCTGCACCGGCAGGTGCAGCTGCTCGCACGCGGTGGGGAGCTCCGCCATCGCGGCGAACAGCTCCGGCACCGCGTTGCGCGGGTGCGACGTCAGAAAGCGAAGCCGCCACAGCCCAGGCACGGCATCGACGGCGCGCATCAGGTCGGGAAGCCCCGCCCCGGTGTCGGGATCTCGGTACGAGTTGACGTTCTGCCCGAGGAGCGTCACCTCGCGGACGCCGCGGCTCACCAGGCTGCTGACATGCCCGACGATCTCGCCCACGCTGCGGCTGTTCTCGCGCCCGCGGACGAAGGGGACGATGCAGTACGTGCACATCTCGTTGCAGCCACCCATGACCGGAACGTATGCGCTGAGCCGGTCCGAGGCCGGCAGCGTCAGCGGGCCGTCGAGGTCGTGGGCGTGCAGCGCCTGCAGCTTGGCGAGGAACCCATCGGGCTCGCGCACATCGAACACGTAGTCGAGCTCGGGCAGCTTCTGCAGCAGCGCCTGGCCGTGTTCCACCGCCATGCATCCCGTGACGGCGACGGCGCGGCCGGGGCGTTCGCGCTTCCACGGGATCAGCTCGCGGAACTTGCCATACACCTTCTGCTCGGCGTTGGCGCGCACCGTGCAGGTGATCAGGACGGCGAGATCCGCGTCCTCCAGCGGCACCTCGGGGACGAACCCGATGTCGGCGAACTCCTCGGCCAGGCGCTCGCGATCGGCGTCGTTCATCTGGCACCCGATGTGCCACAGGTGCACCCGCGGGGCGCGGCCGAGCACCGGCACAATCGGCTCGCGCCGCGGGACCCGTGCCGCCATCGCCAGTGGTCGGAAGCCTCGCGCGGCATCGCTGAGCGTCGGGATCCGCTGCATCGTTGAAGCCTACTGCGGCGACGCGCCGGCCTTGTCTGTCGCGGCTGCCGGACTCAGCGGGTTTCGACGACGAGACGGATGCCGGTGCGCTCCTCGCCGTCGATGCTGATGTCGATGAACGACGGGATGCACACGAGGTCGAGGCCGCCGGGAGCGACGTAGCCCCGCGAGATCGCGATCGCCTTGACCGCCTGGTTGATGGCGCCGGCTCCGATCGCCTGCACCTCCACTCTGTGCTGGGCGCGGACGACTCCAGCTATGGCGCCGGCGACGGCGACGGGCTTGCTTGTGGCTGAGACCTTGAGGACTTCCATTGCAGGTTCGGCCCCTTGGGGCGCTGGGACGGTGCTGCGAGACGCAGAGGACGTCATGCTACCTCGCGTACTCGACACACCGGGTCTCGCGCAGCACCACAACCTTCACACGCCCGGCATACGTGGCTTCGGCATGGAGCCGTTTGGCGATCTGCCGCGCCATGACCTGAGCGTGCTCGTCGTCGATCTCCGCCGGCCGGACCAGCACGCGCAGCTCCTTGCCCGACTGCACAGCGAAGCTGCGATCCACGCCATCGAAGTCGTTGGCGATGGCCTCGAGCCGCTCCTGGCGCTTGATCGACTCGGCCAGCGATTCGCGCCGCCCGCCAATGCGCGACGCGCTGATGGCGTCCGCCGTCATCACGATGAACGCCGCGATTGAGTGGGGTTCCTCGTCGTAGTGATGCGAGCGCACGGCGTGGACCACCGCGGGCTTGCGCCCAAGCCGCGCGAGGATCTCGCCGCCGATGATCGCGTGCGACCCCACGACATCGTGCTCGACGGCCCAGCCGATGTCGTGGAACAGCGCGGCCTCACGGGCGACCTGCTCGTCGTAGCCGACCTCCGCCGCGATCATGCCGGCGATGCCGGCCGCGTCACGGCTGTGGGCGAGCACGTTCTGTCCGTAGATCGAGCGGTACCGCAGCGTGCCCAGGAGGCGGGCCAGCTCAGGGTTGACGCCGCTGATGCCGATCTCCTGCAGCGCGGCCTCACCCTCCTGTTTCATCTTCTGGGTGAGCTCGTTGCGAGCCTTGGTGACCATCTCCTCGATGCGCGCCGGGTGGATCCGGCCGTCCGAAAAGAGGCGCTCCAGCGCCGCCTTGGCCACCTCGCGGCGCACCGGGTCGAATGCACTCAGCACGATCGCCTCCGGCGTGTCGTCGACGATCACGTCGACGCCGGTGGCGGCCTCGAGGGCCCGGATGTTGCGGCCTTCGCGGCCGATGATGCGTCCCTTGAGCTCGTCCGACGGCAGCGGCATCACGGTGACCGCGGCATCGCCGGTCTGCTCCGACGCCTGCCGCTGCATCGCGGCGATCAGAATCTCGCGAGACCGTTCCGCGGCCTCCTCGCGGACTCGCACGTCGGCAGCGTGGATGCGGTCGGCGATCTCTGGCACCAGCTCGCCCTCGACGCCGTGCAGGATCTCGGCCCGCGCCTCCTCCTGGCTCATCGACGCGACGCGGTGCAGCTCGGTGACGATCGACTCACGCTCGGTCTCGATTGCCACACGCGTGGCCTCGAGCTCGGTCTCGCGACGCCCGAGCCGCTGCTCGTTGCTGTCCAGCTCGCGCATGCGGCGCTCGAGGCTCTCTTCGCGCTGTGCGGTGCGCTGCTCGAGCCGCGCCATCTCGGAGCGGCGGTCGCGGATCTCGGACTCGACCTCCTCGCGCCTGCGACTGGCCTCCTCCTTGGCGGCAAGCGAGATCGCCTCTGCCTCCTGGTCGGCGACGCGACGCGCGTCCTCCTCCCGGGCCACACCGGCTTTGCGCACCTCCTCGGCGCGCGCCGTCTCGCCACGCGCGTAGACGATGGCGCCGGCAGCAAACAGGGCTGCGACGACCAGCCCGACCAGGGCTCCGATCAGGATGTCGATGGGGGTAAACCTCGGATGTGGGGCGGCCAGGCCCCGCTGCAGTCCCGGACTGGAGCCGCACCGTTCGGCGTGAGCACCCGCTCACCACCGGCCGGGCAAGGCCCTGCGCACCACTGCGACCGGGCCGATTGCTCAGACAGAGACAGTCGCGATTGTACGGTGCCCGAGGCAGCACTGGGTCTACTTGCGGCGTTCGTCCCTTTCTGTCGGTAGGCTAGGTTGCCGTGAGGTACTCGCACGCGGATGTCGGCGCGAGCACGCCTGCGCCGGAGGCCGGGGCCGAACCAGGGGGCGACCCGCAGGTGACCAACGATGCGGACGCGGAGCTCGAAGAACACCGCCCGCTGACGCTCGGCGCGCTCCTGGCGGGCACCGCGCTGCTCCGCGTCGCCGCGGTCGGGACCAGCGTGACGGTGCAGTTCTATCTGAGCGACCTCGCCGGTGGGCGGCCCAGCGGGGTGACGATCGGCCTGGTCGTGGCTGCGCAGGCACTCAGCGAGATGCTGTTTGCGCCTGGCCTCGCGCGCTACGCGGACCGTTTCGGGCGGCGCATGTTCCTCGTCGCCGGGCCCCTGATCGGAGCGGTCGGCGTGCTGATATCGGCTGCCGCCACCACCGCGGCGCACGTGGGCATCGCGCGGCTCATCGAGGGGATCGGCGCCGCAGCATTCGTTCCCACGGCGCTGGGCACCATCGCCGCCGCCACGTCGCACGACCGCGCCGGACGCGCCCGCGCCTCCGGTGCGTTCGACGGAGCAACACTCGCCGGCTACGCCGGTGGCTTCGCCATCGGCCCGCTCGCGTACCACAGCTTCGGGCGGCTTGCTTTCGTGCTGCTCGCCGCCCTGTACGTGATCGCCGCCGCGGTGTGTCTGTGGCTCGTGCCGAAGGTGCCGCCGCTGCCGGTCAGCCGGCTCGGCACCGTGGTGCGTGCTGTCTTCGGTCCCGGCCCGATGCGCACGTTCCTCCCCGCGTGGATCGGCGTGTTCGCGCTCATCGGCGCCTGCACCGCGCACCTCCCCGCGCTGCTGCGACACGCTCCTGTGCGCGGCGAGGAGCTGATGCATCATCTCGACGAGCGGCTCATCGGGCTGATGCTCGTCGCGGGGATCGTCCTGTTTCTGGTCGGCATCGCGCTGTGGACGCCCGTCCTCTCACGCACCAGGCCGTCGCTGATCATGCGGCGCGCCCTGCCCGGAGCCGCTGTGATCATCGCCGCGCTGCTGCTGCTGAACCACGCCGGTCTGCGCACCGCGCCACTGGCGCTGCCCATCCTCGCCGTGGGGATCGTGTGGCTTGCGGGGTTCGGTCCTGCGGCGGTGACCTACCTTGCGGACTGCTCGGAGTCACTGGCCGCCGACCGATCCGCGCTGATGTCCTTTTACACGGTGACACTGGCAGGTGGCGGCGCCGTCGGCGCGATCCTGGGCGGGGTCGCCATCCGCGCCTATCAGGCGGACGGACTGCTCGCGCTGCTCGCGCTGATCTTCCTGATCACCTACGTGTTCGTCGTCCAGGTAGGACGCCAGGACCGCGCGCTGCGGACCGGGTCCGCGGCAGCGTCCTGACGCCGGTCACCAGGCCCAAGCCTCCGGGGAGGGGCCGGGGCCGGGAAAGATCTCGTCGAGCCGCGTCAGAAGCGATGCGTCGAGCGTCGACTCAACGACGGGCAACGTCTCGCGCAGCTGGGCGAGGGTTCGCGGACCGATGATCGGCGCCGTCACGCCTGGTTGCTGCACCAGCCACGCCAGCGCGACAGTGGCCGGCGCCAGACCGACGTCATTGCACAGCTGCTCGAAGCGCTCGATCTGCAGTCGGTGCTTCTCGAGCCGCCGGCTCGAGGTCTCGGACCGGCTGCGCACGCGGTCGTCCCCAGCGGCGAGCACCCCGCCGAGGACGCCACCGTACAGCGGGCTCCACGGAATGATGCCGAGACCGTATTCGCGCGCTGCGGGCAGCACCTCCTCCTCGGCGTTGCGCACGGCAAGGTTGTACAGACACTGCTCGCTGACGAGCCCGACGAAGTGGCGCGCGCGCGCCGCTTCCTGCGCCTGCGCGATGTGCCAGCCCGCGAAGTTGGACGAGCCGACGTACAGCACCTTGCCCTGCGCGACGAGCACCTCCATCGCCTGCCAGATCTCCTCCCACGGCGTGAGACGGTCGACGTGGTGCATCTGATAGAGGTCGATGCGATCGGTCTGCAAACGCCGCAGCGACGCCTCGCACGCGCGCACGATGTTGCGCGCGCTGAGAAATGTGTCGTTGGGCCAGTCGCTCATCGAGCCGTAAACCTTGGTGGCGATGACCACCTTGTCGCGGCGCCCACCGCCCTGCGCGAACCAGCGCCCGATGATCTGCTCGGTCACGCCCTCACCCTTGCGCCACCCGTACACGTTGGCGGTGTCGAAGAAGTTGATCCCGGCCTCGAGCGCCGCATCCATGATCACGTGCGCGTCCGGCTCCGGCGCGGTCGGCCCGAAGTTCATCGTTCCCAGGCAGAGGCGGCTCACCGCCAGGCCGGACCGGCCGAGGTGCGTGTACTCCATAGCCGAAGGCCTGACTATCCCGGCGGCGGGACGGCTCGGGTGCGCACCGCGGTGCCGTATGCGCAGATCTCGGTCCACGTGCCGCCCATCTCGGAGGTATCGAAGCGGAAGGCGACGATGGCGTCGCCGCCCTTCGCCAGCGCCTCCTCGACCATGCGCTGGATGACCTGCTGGCGGCTCTCCACAAGGTTCTTGGTCATGCCCTTCAGCTCACCACCGACCAGCGACTTCAGCCCGGCACCCATCTGGGCGCCGAGGTGACGCGAGCGCACCGTGAGTCCGAACACCTCGCCGAGGACCTCGGTGATCACAAACCCGGGCAGATCGTTTGCGGTGCTGATGAGCATCGTCACTCTCCTCCGTGCCGCCGGGCACGCTGCATCAGCGGGCCGCGATCAGCTCCTGATCACACGCGCACGCTGCGCAGAGCGTTCAGGATAACGCCGCTGGCAAAGCCCCGCCGCTGCAGCGCGGCGGCGATGCGCCGCCGGGCGCGGTCGTCGACATCGCCGCGCCTCGCCTCTCGCTCGTACAGCTTCTGCGCGACCTCTGTTGCAGAGCGGAGCTCGTCGTCCTCGTCGACCGCGTCAAGGGCTTGCGCCGCGGCTGCGGACGACACACCGCGCCGGCGGAGCTCCGCGACAACGCGGGCGCGTCCGTGCCCGGCTCGGACGTGGCGTCCCACCAGTGACTCCGCCAACGCGCTGTCATCGACGTATCCGTACTCACGACAGCGCTCCACAGCGCTGCGTACCGCAGAGCTGGAGTAGCCGCGCTGATGCAACTTGCGCTGCAACGCGTCTGCCGATTGCGACGCACCACCAAGGATGCGCAGCGCTGCCGCGAGAGCCGCGTCGGCGCTGTCGGGATCAGCGGGAGCTTCGCGCGTCGGTCGCATGCGTCAACGTCTTACGCGAGGGCGGCGTGTCCGGAGCGAGACCTCTCATGCGACCGGCGCTGGCGCAGTGCCGTTGTCGCCCACCGGCTCGGCCGGCGTCGCCGACGTCTCCGGCGTCTCCGGCAAGGCCGCGGCGCGCACCTTGCCCGCGACCTCCTCCAGCAGCTCGGGATTCTGGCGCAGGAAGTCACGCACGTTCTCGCGTCCCTGCCCCAACCGCATGTCGCCGTACGAGAACCAGGCGCCGCTCTTGTCGATGACGCGCGCGTCGATTGCCATGTCCAGCACGCTGCCCGCGTACGAGATGCCCTCGTTGTACAGGATGTCGAACTCGGCCGAACGGAACGGCGGGGCCACCTTGTTCTTGACGACCTTGACCTTGACACGGCTGCCGATGACGTCGAGGCCCTGCTTGATCGAGTCGATCTTGCGGATGTCCATGCGCACCGACGAGTAGAACTTCAGCGCGCGGCCACCCGTCGTCACCTCCGGATTGCCGAACATCACGCCCACCTTCTCGCGCAGCTGGTTGATGAAGATCACGCACGTGTTGGAGCGGGCGATCGCCGCGGTGAGCTTGCGCATGGCCTGCGACATGAGACGCGCCTGCAGGCCGACGTGAGTGTCGCCCATCTCGCCGTCGATCTCGGCCTTGGGCACGAGCGCCGCCACCGAGTCGATGACGACCACGTCAAGCGCGCCGCTGCGCACGAGCACCTCGACGATCTCGAGCGCCTGCTCGCCGGTGTCCGGCTGCGAGATAAGGAGCTCCTCGGTGCTCACCCCGATGCGCCCCGCGTACGTCGGGTCCAGAGCATGCTCCGCGTCGATGAACGCGGCGACGCCACCGCGGCGCTGCGCCTCAGCGATCACGTGCAGTGTCAGCGTCGTCTTGCCCGACGACTCCGGCCCGTACACCTCGACGATGCGGCCGCGAGGGACGCCGCCGACGCCCAGCGCGATGTCCAGCGTCAGCGCTCCGGTGGGGATGACGTCGACGCGCTGTGACCGGGCCTCACCGAGCCGCATGATCGCGCCCTTTCCGTGCGAGCGCTCGATCTGCCCCAGCGCGGTCTGCAACGCGCGCTCGCGCTCGGTGCTCACGCTGTCACTGCGCTCCTTTGTCGAGTCGTTTGGGGCGGCTCGCAACGAGTCTCGCGCCGGCCTGGCCCCTGCGCGGCGGCCATTGACCTCGACGACGGGCTCGGTGACGACACCGTTCGATTCGGTGCTCGATGTGCTCACGTACGTACTCCAACCATGACGCAGGGCGGGTGCGCCTGCTGATTCGGACATTTGCTGAGACGAGGCGGCGCCGCGGCGGGCGGAGCGATCCGGGTTCGGCCAGGGGGGCGAACATTTGTACTGTAGCGGGTGGGAGGCGTCCTGGCAAGGGCACGCACGCAGGCTACCGCTCCGCCACGGTCAGCGCGACGGACATCCGCGGCGGCGTCCGCTTGGCCCTCAGACCTTTGTTCGAACGTCGCCGGAGAAGTGGCAGGCGGCGAACCGGCCCGGGGCCTTCTCCTCCAGCGGCGGGTCCACCTCGGCGCAGATCCCCGGCACCCGCGCGATCGGACACCGCGTGTGGAAGTTGCACCCCGATGGCGGGAACAGCGGCGACGGGATCTCGCCGGACAGCTCCACGAGCCGTCGCTTCGACTCGATCTTCGGGTCGGGTACCGGGATCGCCGACAGCAGGGCCTTCGTGTAGGGGTGCGCCTGGCTCTGGTACAGGTCTTCGCTGGGCGCGATCTCCACCAGCTTGCCGAGGTACATCACGAGCACGCGGTCGCTGATGTGGCGGACCACCGACAGGTCGTGCGCAATGAAGAGATAGGTCAGGTTGAACTCGCGCTGCAGGTCCTCGAGCAGATTGATGATCTGCGCCTGGATGGACACGTCGAGCGCGGAGATCGGTTCGTCGCAGACGATCAGCTTCGGGTTCAGCGCGAGGGCGCGCGCCACGCCGATGCGCTGCCGCTGACCCCCGGAGAACTCGTGGGGGTAGCGGTTGTTGAAGTACGGATTCAACCCAACAACGCGGAGCAGCTCCTGCACCGTGCGGTCCTTCTCCTTGTGATCGCGCAGCCCGAAGTTGACCAGCGGCTCGGCAATGATGTCGCCCACCGTCATGCGCGGATCCAGCGACGCGAACGGGTCCTGGAAGATCATCTGGAGGTTCTTGCGCTGCTGCCGCAGCTTCTCGCCGCGCAGCCTGGTGAGTTCGACTCCGTCAAAGATCACCTGCCCCGACGTGGCCGGCAGCAGCTGCGTGATCACCCGCCCAAGCGTCGACTTGCCCGAGCCGGACTCGCCGACCAGCCCCACGGTCTCGCCCGGCTTGATGTCAAAGCTGACACCATCGACGGCGTGCACCGTGCCGGCGACTCCGGCGCGGAAGTGCTTGACGACGTCGACGACGCGCAGCAGCGGCTCGGCCGCCTCTGGCCGCGGCGCCGGGTGGACGCTCGCCGCGTCAACTGCCACGAAGGTCTCCGACCACCTCGGGGTCGGCGTCGATCTCGCGTTGGTCGACCACGGCGTCCACGAGATCAGCTGGTGGGCGCACGCCGCTGGCGGCTCCCGGCCGCGTGTCGGTGATGGTCGCGGCGCCCATCTCCTTGAATGCACGGTCCATGCGCACCCAGCACGCCGCGCGCTGCCCGTCGCTGCCCACCAGCTCGAGCTGCGGGTTGTCGGTGAAGCACCGCTCGATTCGGAAGGGGCATCGGGGGTTGAACTTGCAACCTGGCGGGGGCGCGATGAGGTCCGGAGGCAGTCCCTCGATGGAGCGCAGCCGCTCCCTGCGGTTGGTGTCCACGCGCGGCATCGAGCGCAGCAGCGACCAGGTGTAGGGATGCTGCGGGTTGTCGAAGATCTGCTCCGTTGTCCCCTCCTCGACGATCTCACCGGCATACATCACGATGACGCGCTGGCAGAGTCCGGCGACGACTCCGAGGTTGTGCGTGATGAGCACGATCGACGTTCCCGTCTCACGGTTCAGGTCCCGCAGCAGCTCGAGGATCTGCGCCTGCACGGTCACGTCGAGCGCCGTCGTGGGCTCGTCCGCGATCAACACCTTGGGACGGTTCGAGAGCCCCATCGCGATCATCGCGCGCTGGCGCATCCCGCCGCTGAACTGGTGCGGGTAGTCCTTGATGCGGCGCGATGGGTCGGGGACGCGAACCTCGCCAAGCAGCTGCACGCCGCGCGTTTTCACTTCATCGTGCTTGATGACGTCGTGCGCGTACATCGCCTCGTCGATCTGGTAGCCCACCGTCATCACCGGATTCAGCGACGACAGCGGGTCCTGGAAGATCATCGCGATGTCGCGGCCGCGCACGTGGCGCAACTCCTCGTTCTTGAGGGTCGTCAGGTCCCTGCCCTGAAACGTGATCGAGCCGCCGACGATGCGTCCCGGGCGCTGCACCAGTCCGAGGATGGAGAGCACCGTGACGCTCTTGCCGCACCCGGACTCACCGACGATGCCGAGCGTCTCGCCCTCGTAGAGGTCGAAGCTGACGTCGCGAACCGCCTTGACCTCGCCGTCATCGGTGAAGAACGAGGTGCTGAGGTTCTTGACCTCGAGTATCGGCTGCGTGATGCCGGGCACTGAGCTCATCCTCTCACACGACTTCCGGCCACTTCAGCGCTTCTGCCGGGGATCGAACGCGTCGCGCAGACCGTCGCCGAAGAAGTTGAAGGCGAGCAGCGTGAGCGACAGCGCGAGCGATGGAATCAACGTGATCCACGGCGCGCTCTGCAGCAGGTTGAGCGGCGTGGCGCCGTCATTGGCGCCGCTGGCAATGGAGCCCCAGGAGAAGAGCGGCGACCGGATGCCGACGCCGAGGAAGCTGAGAAACGCCTCGGTGAGAATCGCGATCGGGACGATGAACGTCGTCTGCACGATGATCGGCCCCAGCGCGTTGGGAAAGATGTGCGTGAACAGGATCCGTCCCCGGCGCGTGCCGCTCGCGCGCGCGGCCTCGACGAACTCGCGTTCCCGGATGCTCAACGCCTGGCCGCGCACCAGGCGCGCCATGTCCATCCACGTGGTCACGGAGATGGCGACCATGATCGTGAGGATGCCCGGCCCGAGGACGATGTACAGCACGAGCGCCAGCAGCAGTGTCGGGACGCCGTAGAACGCGTTGATCACCGTGCTGATCACGGCGTCCACCCAACCACGCGTGTAGCCGGCCAGCAGACCGATCGTGACGCCGCCCACCAGCACGATCACCGCCGTGCCCACGCCGACCGCCAGCGAGATCTGCGCGCCCTGCATCATCTGACTCAGGATGTCGCGGCCCAGCGGGTCGCAGCCGAACGGGTGCTGCGCGTTGGGACCGACGGCGTAGGCGGCCTCGTTCGGGCATACGCCCTGCGCCTTGGGGTCATACGGCGTCCAGACGAACGCCACCAGCGCGACCCCGATGACGAAGAGCAGGAACAACGCGCCGGCGACGGCGAGCTTGTTGCGCCGCAGGCGGCGCAATCCGTCGCGCCACAGGCCAACCTGCTCGCGCGCCAGGATCCCTCCGGCCAGATCAAGGTCGAGCGGCGTGATGACGGTCGCCATGTCAGTACCGAATCCTGGGATCGACGAACGCATACGCGAGGTCGACGACGAGGTTGGCGACGCCGATCAGCAGCGCGTACAGCGTGAACACGGCGACCGCGATGTTGTAGTCGTGGCGCGTGATGCTCTCGACGAACTCCTTGCCCATCCCGGGGATGCCGAACAGGTTCTCGATGACGACGCTCCCCACCACGATGGTGACGATCAGGGGACCCGCGATGCTGATCACCGGGATGAGCGCGTTGCGGAACGCGTGACGCAACACAACCACGCGCTGCCGCAGCCCCTTGGCCCGTGCCGTGCGGATGTAGTCCTGCTGGATGACGTCGAGCATGGCGGCGCGCGTGATGCGCGTGACCTGGCCTGACGTGTACAGACCGAGCGCGAACGCCGGTATCGAGAGCTGCTCGAGGGTGCCGTACGTCCCCGTCCAGTTCAGCGGGTAGTAGAACGCGCCACCCGTGATGCTGAAGAGCCACACGCCGAAGATGAGGATGAACACGCTCGCGAGCACGAAGCTCGGGACGCTGTAGCCGATGACCGCGAAGGTGGTGAGCGTGTAGTCGACCCACGTGTTCTGACGCGCCGCCGCGAGCACCCCGAAGAGCGTCCCGAGGCCAAGCGTGATGAGGAGCGCGGCGCCGCCCAGCATGGCGCTGACGCTGAGCTCGCGGAGCACGATCGGGGTGATCGGCTGGTCGCGTATGACAAATGAGACGCCGAAGTCGCCATGGACCACACCCTTGAGCCAGTTCCAGTACTGGATGGCACTCGGCTGATCCAACCCGTGCTGGTGCAGCACAGCCTGCAACGCGGCGCCGTGGAGCTTCTCGGAGATGAACGCGTTCCCCGGCAGCGTGTGCACGAGGACGAAGACGAGGAAGGAAACGGCTACGACGGTGAAGGCGACGAGCAGCAGCCGCTGTATGACATAGATCAGCGTCCCTCTCGTCAGCATTGCTTCAGCTGCGCCTCAAACCGGGTTCACGAGCAGTATGAAGGAGAAAAGGCGCTCCGGCAACGAGCCGGAGCGCCCTGCTCAATCCTGAGCTTTGGTCAGTGTGACTGGATCGAGATCTCGTCCCAGTAGTAGTCCGCCTGGGCGTTGGTGCCGGCGCCCTTGACGTACGAGTGGATGAAGATGCTGGCGACCGAGTAGTACAGCGGAATGTACGCCCAGTCGTCCTGCAGCCCCTTCGACAGCTGGTTGTAAAGCGAAAGCGCCGTGTCGATCGGCTCGGTGTCCGCCTTGGCCAGGGTGTCGTCGTAGGTCTTGTTCGTGTCGGTCGCCCCGTCACCGCAGGAGCCGTTGTCCGCGTAGCCGCTGGTGTTGGCGCCGCATGCGCTTGTGCCCCAGAGGTTGTCGAACCAGTCCTGCGGGTGGTTGTAGTCGAACTGCCAGCCGTCACGCTCCATGACGTACTTGCCGGCAAGACGGGCGGCGATGAACGCGGAGCCGTCGGGGTTCGGGTCGAGAGCGACGTTGAGGCCGAGGTTCTTCTGCCACTGCCCCTGCAGGAAGCTCGCCACCGAATCGTTGAGGCCACCGGTGTTGTACGAGTACTTCAGGTTGGCCGTCAGCGTACCGGCCGGGTCGTACTGCTTCAGCAGGCTCTTGGCCTGGGTCGCGTCGAACTTCGCCAGCGGGTCGCTGTTGTCACCGCCGTAGCCGATCAGGCCCTTGGTGATCAGACCGCCGGTGGCAGGGGTGCAGAGGCCCTTCGCCGTGTTGCCCTTGCAGACGGTGTCCGCCAGCGACTGCTTGTCGACGGCGAGGTCGAATGCCTCACGCAGTCCCTTGGCTGCCGCGCTCTGGCCGACGAACGGACCGCCGGTCCCCGGGTAGCCGATGTTGAAGCTCATCCAGGTGGTGCGGCCCTTGGGCTTGATCAGCACCTGAGACGCTTCCTGGCTGTTGGCCTGGACGCGGAGGACATCGGCGACGGGCAGGATGCTGTTGCCGCCATACCCGACGAGGTCATAGCCGCCCTGCTCCCACGACGAGATCGTGGTCGACTGCGCCGACGGGTCCTTGATGTCGACGTCGATCTCGGTCAACGTCGGCTTCGGGCTCCCCCACCAGCTGCTGACGGCCTTCCACGTATCCGACTGCTTCGGCGTGTAGGCCGAGAGGAAGAACGGACCGGTGCCGAGCAGGCAGTCGGTGTTGCCGGCAGCGCTCGTGCCGCACGGCTTCGCCCACCAGTTGACCGGGTCGTTCTTGATGACATTCTCGTCAACAATCGATCCGGCGCTGCCCTGCAGGGTCCACGCCGTCAGGCACCAGCCGCATCCGCTCGTCAGCTTGACCTGGACCGTGTATGGGTCAGGTGCGGTCAGGCCCGACATCTGCAGCGTTGGGTCCTGCGCGGAGAGCTTCTGCTCCAGCGTGGTGCGGCACGTCGAGGGGTCCGCCTTCTTCGAGCAGAAAGCAGCACCTGCCTTGTGCACGGCCGTGTAGCCGGCGATTGCGCCGAGGCTGCTCGCGTACGGACCGTTCAACGCGACGGCGCGGTCCCACGAATAGAGCACGTCCTTGGCGGTCATCTTGTCGCCGTTGGCGAACGTGACGTTCTGCTTCAGATGAATGGTGTACGTCTGCCCATCGGCCGAGATGCCACCGTTGCTCGCTGTCGGCACGGCCGATGCGATGTCCGAAACGAGGTTGAGGTTGTCATCGAACCGCCAGAGGTTGTCGAACACGTTCTGCGCGAACTCGGTGTCGACCTCCGCGTCCATCGCACCCGGGTCCCACGTGTGGGGATCCTGATACGTCGGGAACCGAAGCACCTGGCTCTTCGCCAGGGATCCGGAAGACGACGGGGCTGTGCCGCTGCCGCACGCGGCGACGGTGACCAGGCTCACCAGTCCGAGGACCAGGCCCCCGACTTTGAATCGACTGATACCCAAGGTGTGACCTCCTCCAATACCCGGCTTGCGTTCAGCCGAGGTGTGCACAAATCGGGCCCCGGGGGATACATGGGGGCAACCGCAGGGTATCCGCTGATATGGGCGTTCGTATACGAATTTCGAAAAAATCACCCTGTCGGGGGAGGCGCGGATGCTGCCTCCAGACAGAGCGCCAGCGCCGCACGCACGGCGCGCGCACGGTTGGCGTCGCGCCCCCGGTCGCCCTCGAGCCGGCGCACCACCCCGCCGCCAGAGACGGTGACAAGACTCACATAGATGAGACCGACCGGCTTGGCAGCGGTGCCACCGTCTGGACCCGCGACGCCGGTGATCGCCACGCCGAGCGACGCGTGACAGCGGAGCAAGGTGCCCTCCGCCATGGCGCGCGCCACCGGCTCGCTGACGGCGCCATGCTCGGCCAGCTCGTGCCGCGACACACCGAGGAGGTCTGCCTTCATCGAATCGGCGTACGCGATGACGCCGCCGCGCATGTAGTCGGACGCACCGGGAAGCGACGTCAGCACGGCGCCGAGCAACCCACCGGTGCACGACTCTGCAACCGCCACGGTGAGCTGCGCAGCCCGGAGCGCTCGCGCCACCTCGGCCACCTCCGGGAACGCATCGCCGAGCAAATACGTTTCCGCCATCAGATGACAAAACGCCGGTAGCGCCAGAGGTAGTCGAGCCCGCTGGCGACGGTCGCGACCAACGCCACGATGACGAACGACACCGCCACGGGCTTGAGCACCGGGTACGGCGTCTGCAGCATGAGCAGCACGATCATCACGTTCTGCGTGACCGTCTTCGACTTGCCCCACGGTGTGGCGCCGACGACGACGCCCTGAGCCGCCGCGACGAATCGCAGCCCCGTGATGACGAATTCGCGCATGAAGATCACCACCACGAGCCAGAACGGAACGAGCGCCTGCCCGACGAGGATCGCGAGCACGGTGATCACCAGCACCTTGTCGGCCAGCGGGTCGAGGAACTTGCCCAGCTCCGACACCTGCTTGCGGCTGCGCGCGAGGCGTCCGTCGAGCGTGTCCGTTGCTGCGGCGGTCGCGTACACCGCGACGCTCACC
>JBOHUE010000195.1:0-13939 GCA_050734185.1 Candidatus Dormibacteria bacterium
GTCATAGGGGACGTGCACGCCACCAAGCATCAGCGGGCGTCCGGGCACGAAGCGATGCGCGTCGATGCCGTGGCCGATGCGCATGCCGTCCGCGGTCATGGAGCGGCGGCGCGCAGCGCCCTCACCAGGTCGAGGTCGTGCGGGTAGGTGACCTTGATGTTGCGCGGGTCACCCGCAACGACGGCCACCTCCACTCCGAGCAATTCGACGAGCAGCGCGTCGTCGTCCGCGACCGTTCCCGCGGCCACCGCCTGCGCGTGCGCGCGCTGCAGGAGCGAGGTGTGAAACGCCTGTGGAGTCTGTGTCGCCATCAGCTCGGAGCGGTCGAGAGTGCGGACCACGCGGCCATCGTGCACCGTCTTGATCGTATCCACACAGGGCACGGCGGTGGTGGCAGCCCCGCTCGCCCGCGCGCCCTCGAGCGCACGGCGAACGAGCTCGCCGGTGACCAGCGGGCGTGCGGCGTCGTGCACACACACCCAGTCACAGCCGGTCAGCTGCTCGAGGCCCTGACGCACCGAGTCCTGGCGGCGGTCGCCGCCCTCGATGAGCCGCGGGAACGGCAGGCCGGCGTCGTGCACGAGATGTGTGATCGCGTCCCACCGATCCGCCGGCGCGGCAACCACGACGACGTCGAGGACCTCGGCGCTGGCCAATCCGTCAAGCGTCCACGCGAGCAGCGGGCGGCCATCGATGTCGGACCAGAGCTTGTCCAGGCCCATCCGCGTCCCCCGTCCGTAGGCGGGCAGGATGAGTGCGGTGGTCAGCGGTGCGCGACCCGCGTCGCTCGAGGACCGCGCGCGGGTTCCGCGTGCTCGTCGCCGGCGGCGCTCAGCGCAGCGAAGATCATCCGGCCCGCGGCGGTCTGCAGCACGCTGGTCACAGTAACCGAGACCGTCTCGTTCTGATGCGCGCGAGCACGCTCCACGACCACCATGGTGCCGTCCTCGAGGTAGGCGACGCCCTGCAGCGCCTCCTTCCCCTCTTTGACGATAGTCACGATCATGGTCTCCCCGGAGGCGACTATGGGCTTCACCGCGTTGGCCAGGTCGTTGAGGTTGAGCACGCGCACGCCCTCGATGCGCGCCAGCCGGTTGAGGTTGTAGTCCTGGGTCATGATCGCGGCGCCGCGCACCCGGGCGGTCTTGACGAGACGCGAGTCGACCTCGGGCGTCCCCGGAAAGTCGAGCTCGATGAGCTCGCAGCGAACGTCGCGCTCGAGCCGCAGCGTCTCGACGACACCGAGTCCGCGGCGCCCCTTGGCGCGGCGCACGGGATCAGCAGAGTCCGCGATGCGCTGCAGCTCCTCCAGCACGAAGCCCGGGAGCAGCAAGCGCCCGGGGACAAAGCCCGCGGCGGCGACGTCGACGATGCGCCCGTCGATGAGGACACTGGTGTCGAGAACCACCGCCTGACCATCCTGCGGCGCAGGGTCGTCGATGGCGACGGTCGCGCCCGTCTGACCACGGGTGCGTCCGAAGGCGTCGAAGAAGGCGTCACGCCGTCTCGCGCCGGCTCGCACAGAAAGGTACGCAAGAGTGACCGCTAGGGCGATCGAGATGATCACGCCCAGGTCCCACGGGAGCGGCGACAGCAACACCGCGACCAGGGCCGAGATCAGCAGCGCGACGATGAGCCCGAGGGTGGCGCCGAGTACCTCCACCGCCGGAGCCTCGTCCACCATCCGTTCCACCCAGAGGTACGGGTCGACGGACAGGATCGGCGCAGCGAGCGCGAGGCAGATTGCCCCGACGACGCCGGCTGCGAGGAGCGCGGCCAGCGCCACCGCGCGATTCTGGGTCAGAAAGCCCGAGGAGTTGCCGACGACGACGGTGCCGTAGAGAATGCCGAGCGCCATCCCCGCCGCCGCACCCACAAACCTCGACAGCGTGCGCGCGCGGCGAACGTGCAGCGGGTCGTGACCGTGCATCGTCCCGATTGAACCACGGCAAAATCCTGATCGCCGCCACGACGGAGCAACGTTCTCAGACCAGATGGCGCAGGGCGTCGCGAACCGTCGAGACCTCGTGGAGCCGCAGTCCGCGTGCCTCGCCGGGTCGTGTGCCGGAAGGGACGATGACATCGGTGAGCCCAGCCGCCGCGGCCTCTGTGAGCCGCGGGCCGGACCGTGTCACCGCACGGATCTCCCCGCCCAGACCCACCTCACCAAGGGCCGCCCAGCCGGCCGGTAGCCGCCTGTTGCGCTGGGACCCCGCCAGCGCGAGGGCGATCGCGAGGTCGACACCGGGGTCGCTCAGCCGCAGGCCGCCGGCGGCGTTGAGGAAGACGTCGCTCTGCCCGAACGGGATCGCACAGCGCTTCTCCATGACGGCGAGCAGCAGGCAGCAGCGGTTGACGTCGAACCCCGAGCACGTCCGCCGCGGGATGGCCAGGCTCGTGGGCACCGCAAGCCCCTGCACCTCGACGGCGAGGGGCCGGATGCCGTCGCAGGTGATCGTGACGACATTGCCCGCAACGTCCAGCGACTCGCGGTGCAAGACGCGTCGCAGAGGCGATGCCTCGTGCAGTCCGGAGCTCTCCATCGCCAGCATCCCGACCTCGCCCGTGGAGCCGAACCGGTTCTTGACCCCTCGCAGCAGCCGCTGCTCGCCGAGGCGATCTCCCTCGAGGTAGAGGACGACGTCCACCATGTGCTCTAGCGTGCGGGGGCCGGCGATGGCGCCCTCCTTCGTGACGTGCCCGATCAGCACGACGGGCACGGCGGACGATTTGGCGACCGCCACCAGCCGGCAGACCGCGGAGCGGACCTGCGCCGGGCTGCCCGGAGGGCCTGCGACGCCTGCGTCGAAGAGCGTCTGCACGGAGTCGATCACCGCCAGCGGGGGCACACACCGCTCGATGGCGCCGATCACCTCGTCGACGTCGGACTCGACCAGAACGTCGATCGCCGCCGAGCCGCACCCGGTACGGCCTGCGCGCAGGCCGATCTGCGCCTCGCTCTCCTCGCCCGAGCAGTACAGCGCCGGGGAACGCCCCGGAGTCACGCGAGCCGCGAGCTGCAACGCCAGCGTGGACTTGCCCACCCCCGGGTCGCCGCCGAGCAGTACGAGGGAGCCGGGAACGAGCCCGCCGCCGAGCACGCGGTCGACTTCTCCGACTCCGGTGGAGAGGCACGGGGTGACGGCGGACGCGACCGCGGCCAGTGGCACGGGCAGTCTGCCGCCGCCCGCACGCGGCTGGAGACTGACAGCCGGAGCTTCGGTGATGCAGTTCCATTCGCCGCACGCAGAGCAGCGACCACTCCATTTCGGCATCCCCGCCCCGCAGCGCTCACAGACGAAGGTGACACGCGCGCGCCGTCGCGTACCGGACGGCTGAACGGTTGCGACCATGGGCGCAGTATAGCGAACGTCTGTTCGCAGCGTGGGCGCGTCAGTCGCGGCCGGCCGGCTGCAGAGCCTCCTGATCCCGGCGCAAACGCGAACGGACGAGCAAGCCGGTGATCGCCATCGCCACACCGAGTCCGAGCGCGATACCGACGACGAGGAACGGCCACACCGGCGTGTCAGCCGGTGGCAGCGCCGACTCGATGTCGGCGCCCGGCAAAAGCAGCGCCGCCGAGTAGATGTCCTCCGCCTGATTGGACGGATTGCCGTTGCGCGTGTCCTGCCACGCAACGTAGACGCCGAGGTCGGTCGACGCGATGCCGACGTTGTAGTGGCTCTCGATGTTGTTGCCCCAGATGCCGATGGACCGGTCGATGCTGCGGTCCGTCAGGCGGATGTTCGGACCCCACGTCGTGCCGTGATCCGTCGACGACGAGTAGTAGACGTCCTGCAAGCCGGGATCCTCGGGGTTGATGTTGCCCAGGAGCGGAGGCGTCGGGCTGTTGCGGTCGTCGTACCAGGCGACGTCGACGCGGCCGTTGGGCGCGATGGCGATGTTCGGGTCGTAGTGGTTGATCGGACGCGAGGTGTCGTTGTTGAGAACGATGCGGTTGTCCCAACTGTGTCCGCCGTCGTGCGACACCTTCATGTAGATGTTCAGCGTGTCCTTGAACGACGAGCCGATGTCGTTGACCGTCGGGCTGCTGTACCAGGCCACGTACACGGTGTTCGAATTGGGGTCGGCCGCGATGATCGGCGGCCGCGCCGCGGCCTGGTTGCCCGGATCGAGCTGCACCCTGGTCCAGGTCTTGCCGTGGTCGGTCGAACGCAGGTAGTAGATCGGCCGCACCGGCGTCGGCTGACTCGCCGCCGGCGTCGGGAACGTGCGGCGCCAGTACACCGCGTGCACCGTGCCGTCGCTGCTGACCGCCAACGACGGGTAGTCGCCGCCGAAGCTGTCGGTGAGGTCCACCGGGTCGGCGAAGGTCTTGCCACCGTCGGACGACATGGCGACGTTCGACTTCAGCTTCTCTGTCGCCGGCCCACCGAACGCGCCCTGGCGCCAGCCGACGTAGACGCGGCTGGAATCCGACGGGTCCACCGCGAGCATCGGCCCCTTGTTGGCGCCGCGGTCGGGGTTGCCGGTCGGCGCCTTGAACACCGTCGCGGTGTTGAACGAGCGGCCGTCGTCCGTGGAGCGCGCGAGGTAGACCGTGCGGGGAATGTTGTTGTGGATCGCGGTCGTCGGATCGCTGCCCACGAACGCGACGTACAGCGTCCCGTCCTTGCTGAACGCCAGCGTGGCGTAGGGCCCGTACTCGGACTCCAGCGTGGTGCAGTCGGTTGCCGTGCCCGGCATCATCGTGCCGCCGGCGAACCAGCTGCGACCGTCGTCGATGGAGATGTGCACCTCACAGCTGCGCTGACCGTTGGGGTTGGCCTCGACGATGACGAGCGCGCCCGTCTTCGGGTCGGCGCCCATCTGCGGGCTCGTGTGCGAGCGCACCGGCGAGGTGTCGTTCGTCACCTGGACGGCGCCCGTCACCACAGGGTTATCGCTGGTCGCCGCCTGCGCCAACGCCGGCACCAGGGCAAGCAGCGATGCAACGACGCATGCTGCCCGCAACGCCCGAAGCCTCCCGCCAGACTCGGTCATCACACCAGACCTCCCTTCCTACGCGGCGCCGCGGATTGAAGCACCCCGGGACGCCACAGTCAACGACGAGTTTTCGAGTCAGCGGCGAGCGGGCGGACGCCGCGGGCGCCCCCGCGCGCGCGGTGGACGTGCGCCCGCGCCGGCACTTTCGAGCTCGAGCTCGGACTGCTTGCCGTCGAGCACGCCGTCGAGCCGCCGGCGCAGCTCGGTGAGCCGGTCGCGCAGCTCGGCTGCGCGCTCGAACTCCAGGTCACGCGCCGCACGCAGCATCTCCTTCTCGACGTCGCGCGCCAGCCGCAGCAGCTCGTCGGGGGGAAGGCCTGCCGACTCCTGGAACGCCGCCGCGCGCAGGGACGCGTCCTGCCGCCGCGACTCCAGCTGGTACACCGCCTTGACGATCGATCGCGGCGTGATGCCGTGCTCCTCGTTGTACGCGACCTGCAGCGCGCGCCGGCGATCGGTCTCGGCGATGGCACGCTGCATGGCGTCGGACATGTTGTCCGCGTACATCACGACGTGGCCGAGCACGTTGCGCGCCGCCCTCCCGATCGTCTGGATCAGCGAGCGGTATCCGCGCAGATAGCCCTCCTTGTCGGCGTCGAGGATCGCGATGAACGACACCTCGGGAAGGTCGAGGCCTTCGCGGAGCAGGTTGATGCCGACAAGAACGTCAAAAACCCCAAGCCGCAGGTCGCGGATGATCTCCACGCGTTCCAGCGTGTCGATGTCGCTGTGCAGATAGCGCACCTTGATGCCGGCCTCGCGCAGATAGTCGGTGAGGTCCTCGGCCATCTTCTTGGTAAGCGTTGTGATCAGGCACCGCTCGTGGCGTGCGATGCGCGCGCGCAGCTGCGCGATGAGGTCGTCGATCTGACCCTCGGACCTCTTCACCTCGACCGTGGGGTCGACAAGACCGGTGGGCCGGATGATCTGCTCCACCACCTGGTTCGCATGCTCTTGCTCGTACGGCCCCGGAGTCGCGCTCGTGTACACGATCTGGCCCACCATCGAATCCCACTCGGCGAACGTCAGCGGGCGGTTGTCGAGCGCCGACGGGAGGCGGAAGCCGTATTCGACCAGCGGTACCTTGCGGGCGCGGTCGCCCTTGTACATGCCATCGATCTGTGGCACGGCGACATGCGACTCGTCAACGATGATCAGAGCATCGTTGGGGAGGAAGTCGAGCAGGCAGAACGGCCTCTGCCCCTGCGCACGCGCAGTGAGGTGGCGCGAGTAGTTCTCGATGCCGGCGCACGTGCCGGTCTCCCGCATCATCTCCATGTCGAAGTTCGTTCGCTGCCGCAGCCGCTGCGCCTCCAGCAGGCGGCCGCGAAGCTCCAGCTGACCCACGCGCTCGTCGAGCTCGTTCTGGATCAGATCGAGCGCCACGGTCATCTGTTCCGCGGGCGTCACGTAGTGCGACGCGGGGAAGACCGTGACCTCCTCGCGCTTGGCCACGATCTCACCGGTGAGCGGGTCGAACTCCTTGATGCTCTCCACCGTGTCGCCGAAGAACTCGATGCGCGTCGCCACCTCCTCGTACGCGGGCTGCACATCGACCACGTCGCCGCGCACGCGAAAGCGAGAGCGGCCGAAGTCGATGTCGTTGCGCGAGTACTGCAGGTCGGCGAGCTTGCGCAGCACGATGTCGCGGCGCCATGACTCCCCCGTCTTCAGCGCGAGTGACTCGCCCATGTAGTTCTCCGGCGAGCCGATGCCGTAGATGCACGAGATCGAGGCAACGACGACGACGTCGCGGCGTGTCAGCAGCGCGCGGGTCGCGCTGTTGCGCAGCCGGTCGATCTCGTCGTTGCGCGTCGAGTCCTTCTCGATGTAGGTGTCGGTGCGCGGGATGTAGGCCTCCGGCTGGTAGAAGTCGTAGAAGGAGACGAAGTACTCCACCGAGTTGCGCGGGAAGAACTCGCGGAACTCCGCCCACAGCTGCGCCGCCAGCGTCTTGTTCGGCGAGAGCACGAGTGCGGGTCGCTCCTGGGCGGCGATGACGTTTGCCATCGTGTACGTCTTCCCGGACCCGGTGACGCCCAGGAGGATCTGCTGGCGCAGGCCTGCGCGCAGGCCGTCATTGATGCGGTCGATGGCGCGGGGCTGGTCACCCGCGGCCTCGAAGGGAGAGACGAGATCGAAGACGGCCACCGATCGAGTGTATCCGCCGCCGGACGGGCTCAGACGCGGGCCGCGGCGTATGCCTGCTGCAGCCGCCGGCCCACCGTTTCCCAGGAGTGCTCGCGCGCCACGAACTCGCGCCCGCGCCGGCCCAGCAGGGCCCTGAGGGCGTCGTCCTCGAGCACTCGCATGCACGCGAGGAACAGCGCCTCCTCGTCGTCCTCCTCGACGAGAATGCCGCCGTCGCGCACCGCGTCGCGCAGGCCGGTGACGTCGTAGCCGACCACCGGCGTCTCGCGAGCCTGCGCCTCGAGCGCGACCAGCCCCAGGCCCTCGTACTGCGATGGCATGAGCACGACGCTGGCCCGCGCCAGCTCTCGCGACACCGTCGCGTCCTCGGCCCGCCCGAGGACGGCGATCTGATCGCTGCCGGCCGCCTCCGAACGCACCGCGTTCGCCTGGTGGCCCGAACCGATGATCACGCCACGCCACCCCGGCCGCCGTTCCACAACGCGCCGCATCAGCGCAACCGCCGCGAGCGCCCCCTTCTCGCGTTCCAGGCGGCCCACGAAGAGCATCCGCCCGGTCTCGTGTGAGCTCGGATCGATATCGGGGAGGTCGATGCCCGGTGCCACCACCTCGACGCGCGTGGCCGGCACACGCATCGCGATCACCGCGTGCGCTGTCGACTCGGAGACCGCGAGCACCCGCGCGGCGCGTCGATACGCAGCCCCCTCGAGCGGCGACAGGACGCGACGGGGGTCGCTCGGCAGGTACGCCTGCCGGTATGTGTGATGCGCGGTGTACACCAGCGGGACACCGAGCCTGCGCAGCAGCAGCACACCACCGGGTCCACCCTGCACGTGCACCACGTCCGGCGCGCCGCGCGTGATCACCTCGGGATGCCGGTTGAGAAACAGCGAGAGATCGAGCGGCGCGCGGCCGGTGACGTTGGGAAAGTCGATCGCGCTAGCTCCATGACCCGCGATGGTTTCGACGTCGACACCGCGTGCGGTCAGGGCGCGGCGCATGCCGCGCAACACCACGCCCTGCCCGCCCAGGGGTGGCTCGTCGTCGTACGAGACGAAGGTGACACGCATCAGCGCTGACAGCTCCGGCAGTACACGGTGCTGCGACCCCCGACGACCGTGCGGCGCAGCGTGGCCCCGCAGCGGAGGCAGGGTTGGCCACCGCGACCGTAGACCTGCAGCGCCTCCTGATGCCTGCCGCGCGCGTTCCAAACATCACGGTAATCGTCGATGCTGCTGCCGCGGTTGACGATTGCGCGGCGCAGCGTCGCCTGGATGGCGCCGTGCAGCGCGGTGGTCTGCGCGCGCGTCAGACGATTGCACCGGCGCGTCGGGCGCACGCCTGCGGCGAAGCAGGCCTCGTCAATGTAGATGTTGCCCATGCCGGCCACGCGCCCCTGGTCGAGCAGCGCGGCCTTCAGGGTGCGCGTGCTCGGATGCAGCAGCGTGTGCAACGCGTCGGGTGTGAACTCGTCGGCGAGGGGTTCGATGCCCAGGGGTGGCAGCACCCGCGCCTGCTGGAGCTGCGCGCGCGAGCCGTAGGCGAGCCGGCCAAAACGGCGCGCGTCGTCGAAGCGCAGCTCGCGGCCGTCGTCGAGGCTCGCACGCAGGTGCGTGTGCCGCGCCTCCGGCTCCGCCTCGTCGCACACCACCAGGTGCCCTGTCATGCCCAGGTGCACCATGAACTCGTCGCCGCTGTCCATGCCCAGCAGGATGAACTTGCCGCGGCGGTCAACGGTCACCACGCTCTGCCCCGCGATCACCTGGGTGAAGACCGCGACGTCCGGCGTGCGCAGCACGTCGGCCCGCGACATCCGCACCGACTCGATGCGCCGTCCGACGATCTCGTGGCGCAGGTCGCGAGCCACGGTCTCCACCTCGGGAAGCTCGGGCACGCTCGGCTCAGACGGCGGCGGCGACGAGCACCGGTGTCATGTCGCCCCAGTTCTCACCGATCTTGACATCAACTTCCAGCGGCACCGCGATCTCCGCGGCGCCCGCCATCTCGGCGCGGAGCAACGGCACCAGCACGTCGACCTCATCCAGCGGCGCCTCCAGGAGCAGCTCATCGTGCACCTGCAGCAGCATGCGCGACCGCAGCTCGGCCTCGCGCATCGCGCGGTCCACGCGGATCATGGCTCGTTTCATGATGTCAGCGGCCGCGCCCTGCATCGGCATGTTCACCGCCATGCGCTCGGCGGCGCCGCGGATCTGCCGGTTCGCCGCGCGGATGTCGGGCAGATAGCGACGCCGGCCGGTGAAGGTCTCCACCCATCCGTACTGACGCGCGTGGTTGCGCACACCCTCGAGGTACGTCGTCACCTCGGGGATGTTGGCGAAGTACTTCTCGATGAAGGCGTGCGCGTCCTCCTGGCTGATGCCCGCGCCGCGCGCGAGGCCGAAGTCGCTCAACCCGTACACAACGCCGAAGTTCACCATCTTGGCGATGCGGCGCATGTCGGGCGTCACCGCTTCCGGTGCGATGCCGTAGACGTCGGCCGCGGTGCGGCGGTGGATGTCCTCGCCGCGACGGAACGACTCGATCAGCTCCGGCTCACCGGTCACGTGCGCGAGCACGCGGAGCTCGATCTGTGAGTAGTCGGCGCTCACTAGCGTGTGCCCGCGATCGGCGTGAAACGCGCGCCGGATGCGCTGTCCCCACTCGGTTCTAACGGGAATGTTCTGCAGGTTCGGATCCGCCGACGACAGCCTGCCCGTGGTGGCCACCGCCTGGTTGAAGGACGTGTGGACTCGCGAGTCCGCCGAGCACAGCAGCGGCAGCGCGTCGACATAGGTGCTCTTCAGCTTGGTGAGCTGGCGCCACTCCAGGATGCGCTCGACGATCGGATGCTCGGTGCGCAGCGCCTCGAGCGTGTCGGCGTCGGTGCTTCGACCCGTCTTGATACGCCGCCCCGGAGCGAGACCGAGGTCGTCGTACAGAAAGCGCGCCAACTGCTGGGTGCTGCCCGGGTTGAACGTGTAGCCCGCTGCGTCCTGCAGTTCGGCCTCGACCGCGGTGATCCGCAGGTGCAGCTCGCGGCTGATGCCGCCGAGCAGATCGCAGTCGACTGCGATGCCGCGCACCTCCATCTCCGCAAGGATGGGCACCAGCGGCAGCTCGAGCTCGTCGTGCAGGGGGCGGGCGCCGAGTGCGTCCATCTGTCGCGTTACCGCGGCCGCCACCGGATCGAGCAGACCAACCCACGCGCCGTAGTACTGCGCCAACTCGTCCTCCGGCACCGCACCGAGCTCCCGCTTGGCGCGACCGCTGCCAAGCAGCGTCTCCTCCTCGTCGAGCGCGACCCCGCAGAGGTCGTGCGCGAGCACCGGCAGCGATGGCACGCGCAGCCGCTGATTGCTCACGTACGCGGCCAACTGCACGTCGAACGACAGACCGCGCAGTTGCACGCCGCGCCGCCGCCACGCGAGGAGCTCGCGTTTGAGGTCGTAGCCGCGCAGCGGCACCGCGCCGTCCTCGAACAGCTGTGTCAACGGGCCGAGGGTGGCGGCTGCATCCTCGAGCGGGACGTAGTACGAGACGCTGCCGCGGAACGGCGCCAGCGCCACGCCGATCGCCTCGCCGGTGCGCGCCGGGCCCGCCACCACTGTGCGCATGTCGACGCCGCCGGCCTGACGCAGGCGCTCCGCGGCTTCGGATGCTGCATGCGCATCGCGGACGACGACCACCTCCGTATCGGGCATGCGCAGCCCGGGCGGTGGCGCCGTCTCGGCTCGGTCGCCCAGCGGCAACTGCGTCTGCCCCGTGCTGGGCGCTGAGGTCGAGGGCGGGCCGTCCTCGCCGGCACGGCCGGGGAGTCGCGGGAGCAGGGAGCGAAACTCGAGGCGGTCGAACAGATCGCGAACCTGCTGTTCGTCGTAGTGATACAGCCGCGCGGGCTCGAGCTCGAGCGGGATATCCATGTCGACCTCGATCGTCACGGTGCGCTTGCTCAGCAGCGCCTGCTGCTCGTGACCCTCCAGCGCCTTGCGCACGCGACCCTGCGGCATGGACGGGATCGCGGCAAGAATGTCCTCCACCGTTCCGTACTGCTGCACCAGCTGCAGCGCGGTCTTCTCGCCGATGCCGGGGATCCCCGGAACGTTGTCCGACGCATCGCCTTGCAGCGCCTTGAAATCGACAACCTTGGGCGGATCGAAGCCGTAGCGCTCGTACACCTTGTCGAGGTCGTACACGATGGTGTCGGTGAGGCCGCGACGGCTCGCGAATACGCGGACGTGCTCGTTGACGAGCTGCAGCACGTCGAGGTCGCCGGTGAGGATGATCACGTCGACACCGGCCGCGGTCGCCTTGCGCGACAGCGTGCCGATGACGTCGTCGGCCTCGAACGTGGGGACCTCGACAATGGGAATGCCCAGCGTCTCAACGATCTCCCGGCTCCAGGTGAACTGCGGCACCAGCTCCGGTGGCGCGGGCTTGCGCTGCGCCTTGTACTCGGCGAACTCGCCGTGCCGGAAGGTCGGGCCGGGGGGGTCGAACGCGGCGATGGCGTAGTCGGGATGGTGGTCGTTGAGCGCCTTGAAGAGCATCGACGTCATCCCGTATGCCGCGTTGGTCATCTCGCCGCGGCTGTTGCTCAACGCGGGCATCGCGTGGAACGCGCGATAGACCAGGTTGTGGCCGTCGATCAGCAGCAAGGTGTCGCGCGCCATCCACAGGTATGGTACCCAGCGCAATGACTGCTCAAGAGGGTCCGGAGGGCGGTGCAAACCCGCCGGCGCGACTGAACCTCGACCGTGCCGACATCGGCTTCTCAGCCGCGCATTTCAGCATCGTCGGCGGCCGCGCCGAGCGCCTCCACGGGCACAACTACCGTGTGCTCCTGCAGGCGCACGGGGTCGTCGGCGCCGACGGCACAATGGTCGACTTCGGCGTGCTGAAGCGCGCGCTGCGCGACGTGTGCGCGCAGCTGGACGAGCGCACGCTGTTGCCATTGCACAGTGACCGGGTGTCGGTGCAGGGCGACGGCGACGACGTCGCTGTGACCGAGGGCACACGACGCTTTCGGTTTCCCCTCAGTGACGTGTGTCTGTTGCCGATCGTCAATACGACATGCGAGGCACTGGCAGCACATCTGCTCGCGTCGATGCGCGACCTGCTCGGCGCCCTGCCGGTACGACTCGAGATCACCGTCGAGGAGAAACCGGGCCAAAGCGCCACCGTGTTCGAGTGATCAGCGGGCCCGGCAACGGTGTGTGCACAAAGGGCCGCCCGCTGGAACCAGCGCTATCATCCGAACATGGCCGCCGAGTTGATCGAGATGACGGTCGACAGCATCCGGGTCCATATGCCGACGGGGCAGCATGTGGTGATCCTCAAGGAGAAGTCGGCCGAGCGGTATCTGCCCATCTGGATCGGCCTCAACGAGGCGAATGCGATAGCGCTCAAGATCACCGGCATCACGCCGGAGCGGCCGATCACGCACGACTTGCTCGCGAACGTGCTCAGCGCAGTCGACGTCACAGTCGACCGCATTGTTGTGACGTCGTTGAGCAACGAGGTGTTCTACGCCCGCATCGTCGCTCGTTGTGACGGCAAGTCACTGGAAATCGACTCGCGGCCGTCGGACGCCATCGCCGTCGCGGTTCGAGTCGGAGCCAGCATCTTTGTCGCCGGCGAGGTGCTCGAGAAGGCCGGCGTGCTGCCGGAGGCCGACAAGGATGGCGAGGCGGTCGACATCGACCCCGCCACCATCGAGCGCCTGGCCAAGGTGCGGAACTGGGTCAACGAGCTCAACCTGCCCGACCTGGGAACCAGCGGGGGCTCCGAGAGCTAACGGCTACCCGAAGAGGCCCCAGAAGTTCGGGTCCTCGAAGCCCAGGCGCCACGCGGCGACCCCGCTGAGGCCGTTCTGGTGCGCGATCGAGATCTTGCGCTGCAGGCTGTCGACGTCGTCGAAATAGGTGACCGAGCTGCCGTCCCCGGCGACCAAATACGGCGTCTGAGCCGCGAAGTCATAGTCCACTCGCGCTCCTGCCGAGGTCAGCTCATCGAGGACCGCCGGGTACGACGCTGACGAGCCGCTCCCGTTCGACCAGGTGCGGCCGTAGAGCGGGATGCCCAGCAGCGTCTTGGCGGGGGTGAGGCCCGGCAGTGTGGCGGCGAGCTCGGCCTGCACCCAGTCCAGCCCGGCGACCGGGCCAGGGCTGCCGCCTTCGCCGTGCTCGTCGTAGGCCATCACGTCGAGGAAGTCGGCGGCGCCGCCGAGCGCGGGCACGTCGTAGGCGGCCGAGTACTGGTTCACCCCGTTGGGGCCGTGGGGCACGACGTCGACCGTCAGTTGGGCGCCGTGGGAGTGGAGCGCCGATGCCAGCGACTTCACGAACGAGGTGAACGCGCTCTTGTCCGCGGCAGGGATGCCCTCGAAGTCGAGGTTGACGCCCGGATAGCCGCCGTTCGCGACCTGTTGCACCGTGTTCGCTACCAGCGTGCCGACGGCCTGCTGCGACGTCAGGAGCGAGTCGGTGCCCGCCGAGTCGGACGCGTCGTTGGCCAGGTCGGGCCACAGCGGCAGACGCACGCTCTTGGCGCGAGCGACGGCGGCCGGGTCGGGGACGCCGTCGATGGAGCCGTCGGTCTGCGCCGCCCAGCCCGTCGCGGACACCCAGTCGAGCACGCTCTGGTGATGCGCGAGTGAGTTGTTGGCCGCTGCGGTGTCGGTGACGAAGGCGACCAGGTTGGTCCCGCCCACCGTGGCCGCGGCCGGGGTGGTGACGCGGCGGAGGTCGCCGGCGGCGAGGCCGGCGAGGCACAGGTGCACGGC
>JBOHUE010000196.1:0-14947 GCA_050734185.1 Candidatus Dormibacteria bacterium
CGACTACCCGCATCAATTGTCTGGAGGCATGCGCCAGCGCGTCATGATCGCGATGGCGCTGGTCAACGAGCCCAAGCTGCTCATCGCCGACGAGCCCACCACCGCGCTCGACGTAACCATTCAGGCGCAGATACTCGATCTGCTCGACCGTCTCAAGCGCGAGTTGCACATGGCGGTGCTGCTGATCACGCATGACCTCGGCGTGGTCGCGGGACGGGCCGACCGCGTCGCGGTCATGTACGCGGGCAAGATCGTCGAGGAAGCGGAAACCGCGCAGCTCTTCGGCGACGTTCGCCATCGCTACACCGAGGCGTTGCTCGAAGCGATACCCCGGCTCGATCAGGACGCCGGTGAAGAGCTGTACAGCATCCCGGGTATGCCGCCCGACCTGGCGCGGCCGCTGTCGTCGTGCCGGTTCGCGCCGCGCTGCCGGTTCGTCACCGATATCTGCGTCGAGGTCGAGCCACCGCTCACCGAAACCGAGCCGGGCCACCGCTTCGCATGTCATCACCCGGCCCGGCGCACGGCGGCGCCCGTGGCGGCGTCGTCGGCATGACCGCCGGCGCCACCGCGTCCGATCCGTTTCTCGACGTTCGCAGCCTGGTCAAGGAGTTTCCCGTCACTCGCGGGACCGTGCTGCAGCGGCGCGTGGGCTCGGTCAAGGCGGTGTCGGACGTGAGCTTCAGCGTCAACCGCGGCGAGACCTTCGGCCTGGTTGGCGAGTCGGGCTGCGGCAAGTCCACGCTCGGCCGCTGCTGCGTCGGGCTCGAGCGGGTGACGCGCGGCACCGTGCGCGTCGACGGCGTCGACGTCTCCAGGCTCGGCGGCCGCCGCCTGCGCCGCATGCGGCGCGACATGCAGCTGATGTTCCAGGACCCGTACTCGTCGCTCGATCCGCGCATGCGCGTGGGCGCGATCCTGCGCGAGCCGCTCGTGATTCAGCGCGTGGGCACGCGCGCCGAGCAGCGTGAGCGCGTGCAGCAGCTGCTGCAGGATGTGGGCCTGCCGGCATCCGCCGTCGATCGGTTTCCGCACGAATTCTCCGGCGGCCAGCGGCAGCGCATCGGGCTCGCGCGTGCCATCGCGCTCAACCCCACCCTGATCGTTGCCGACGAGCCCGTGTCCGCGCTGGACGTGAGCATCCGCTCCCAGATCCTCAACCTGATGAACCGGCTCCAGGAACGGTACGACGTGACGTACATCGTCATCTCGCACGACCTGTCGGTCGTCAAGTACGTCGCCGATCGCGTCGGTGTCATGTATCTGGGCAAGCTGATCGAGATCGGCTCCGGCGACGACATCTACCGCAGGTCCGCGCACCCGTACACCGACGGGCTGGTGAAGGCGATCCCGGTGCCGGACCCGGGACTCGAGCGAGCCAAGCGCGGTGCCACTGTGCGCGGCGAGCTGCCCTCCGCCATCGATCCGCCGACGGGATGCCGCTTCCGCACCCGCTGTCCGCGTGTCCAGGCCGTGTGCGCCGAGGTGGAACCGATGCTGCGCTCGTTCGGCCCGGGCCACGACGCCGCGTGCCACTTCCCGCTCCAGGCAGCCGTCGACAGCGCCGCATAGACAGCACCGATGAGTGCGAGTTACGTCATTCGCCGTGTGCTCGGACTGCTGCCGGCGCTGTTCGCAGTTTTGGTCATCACCTTCATCATCGTGCACGCCATCCCCGGCGACCCGGCGCAGAGCCTTGCCGGCGAGGGCGCCGATCCCGCGCGCGTTGCGGAGATCCGTCACCAGTACGGCTTCGACCAACCGCTGCCGACGCAGTTCGCCGACTACATCGGCAAGGTGGTGCACGGCAACCTGGGCGTGTCGACCACGTACGGGCTGCCCGTGACCACCGTGATCGCGCAGCGCATCGGCCCAACCCTGCTGCTGACCGGCACCGCCCTGTCGGTGTCGACGGTGTTCGCGCTGCTGTTCGGGATCCTCTCGGCGCGCCGTCCCTTCGGACGGATGGACGCGTCGATCAACGGCCTCTCACTCATCGCCTACGCCATCCCCGCGTTCTGGCTGGCGCAGATCGCGATCCTGATCCTGGCGCTGCAGCTCAATGTATTTCCCCTCGGCGGGTACAGCGACGCGCGCCACATGTACACGGGCGTGCAGCTCTGGATCGATGTCGCCTACCACCTGGTGCTCCCTGCCGCGGTGCTCGCCGCCTCAGAGCTCGCGTTGCTGACACGAGTGACACGAACCGGCCTGCTGCGCGAGCTCGGCCAGGACTATGTCCGCACCGCCCGCGCCGAGGGCGCGTCGGAGCGCCAGGTGCTGCTGCGGCACGCGCTGCGCAACGCGATGCTGCCCGTGGTCACGGTGATCGGCAGTCGCATCGGCACGCTGCTCTCCGGCGCGATTGTCATCGAGGTGGCGTTCGGCTGGCCCGGCCTGGGCTCCGTGCTCGTTCAGGCAGCGAACAACAGCGACCGGGAGATGATGCTCGGGCTGGTGCTGGTCCTCGCGTTCGGGGTGCTCATCGCCAACCTCGCGACCGACCTGCTCTACGGATGGATCGACCCACGTGTCCGCCATCAGTGAGCCCGCCGCTGCCATGAGCGGCGCCCCAGAACATCGCGGCCTTGGGGCCACGCTCGACGTGCTGCGCGCCGTGGCGTCGCGTCCGGCCGGCGCGATCGGGCTCGCGCTCACGATGCTGATCGCGATCGTCGCGATCTTCGCGCCGCTCATCGCCAGGGGCGATCCGTTCGCGCTGTCCAGCCCGGCGCTGCTGGCCCCCTCGGGGACGCACCCGTTCGGCACCGACAACCTGGGCCGCGAGATGTTCCGTGCGGTCGTGCACGGGGTGCGCACGTCGATGACCGTCGTCCTCTTCGTCACATTGATCTCCGGTGTCATCGGCATCGTCGTCGGCGCCATCGCCGGCTACCTGGGCGGCTTCGTCGAGCGGTCCCTGATGCGTCTCACCGAGTACTTCCAGGCGATACCGCCGTTCTTCCTCGCGCTGCTCGCGCTGGTGCTGCTGGGACGGACGCTGCAGACGTTGATCCTCGTGCTCGGGCTCACGTCCTGGACACTCCTTGCGCGCGTGGTGCGCGCCGACGCACTGTCGCTGCGGAGCCGCGAGTACGTGCAGGCCGCGCGTTCGTTCGGGGCCTCCGCGCCGCGCATCCTCGTGCGCCACGTCGTGCCGAACCTGCTCCCGTCCGCGCTCGTGGTGATCTCGCTAAACGCGTCACGCGTCATCCTGGTCGAGGCGGGCCTCGCCTACCTGGGTCTGAGCGATCCCAATCAGATGAGCCTCGGCTTCCTCATCAACAACGCGCAGCCGTTCCTGCAGCAGGCGTGGTGGATGTCGGTCTTCCCCGGCGTCGCGATCCTTTTGGCCGTCCTGGGCATCAACCTGCTCGCCGATTCATTGAATGATGTGCTCGATCCGCTGGTGCGCCCGGGATTGGGCGAGACGCGCACGGCCGGCACGTGACCCCGCGGTGCGCTACCCTTGGCCGCCTCGGGAACGGAGCATGAGGAGATACGTGGTGGGTGAGAGGAGTTCCGCTCGGCTGGATATTCGCCGGGCTTTACAGCATCGGTGGCTCGTTGGCGTGTTCGGCGCGGTCGTGGTAGCGGCGGTCGGATGCGGCCCGTCGAACAGTGCGACGTCCAGCCCGGCGCCGCCGTCGCCGACGCCCGTACGTGGTGGCACGCTCGTCATCGCCACCAGCAGCACCTCCGGTGTGCTCAACCCGGCCACCACCAGCAATGGTGGCATCCACCCCAACGCCGAGCCGATGTTCAACGGCCTGTACGCGTTCAGCCCGACCAATCAGGTCGTGCCGGACCTCGCCGCGTCCATGCCCAAGACGACCGACAACGCCGACGGCACCGAGGACGTGACGATCACCCTGCGTTCCGGCATGAAGTGGCAGAACGGCACGCCGATCACAAATGACGACGTCGTCTTCTCCTTCACCGAGTCGCTGCTGCACTACCAGAGCCGCACCGCCGGGTCGATGGGCCCAGCCCTCGGCGTCACCGGCGCAGGCAATGCAGCGAAGGTCCCCGCGACCGCGGTCACAGAGCCGGACGGCGCCGGTGGCAAGCAGGTGAAGTTCCACTTCCTGTTCAAGTACGCACCGTTCCTCGACCAGCTCAACGTGACAGAGGCGCCGATCATTCCCAAGAGCGTGTACGCGCACTGCGCGATCGATGGCGGTGACGGCACCCTCGGCAACCAGACGGCGCCGTTCTGCGCCGAGAACCTGAAGCCGGTGGGGAGCGGTCCCTTCATGTTCTCGTCGGTGTCGCCCACGCAACTCGTGCTCGTCAGGAACCCCAGCTACTTCAAGGCGGGCCTCCCGTACCTCGACAGCATCGTGTTCCAGGTGACCACGACACCGCAGACGGGGCTCCTGGCCGCGCGCTCGCAGTCCGGGAGCATCGACGTCGCGAACATTCCCGGCAACCAGCTGAGCAGCTTCACCGCGCCCAACTACGAGAGCGTCCAGGTCGTGCGCGGCTCCGGCGGCGGCAACTGCATCACGACGCTGTCGTTCAACCTGTGGAAGAAGGGAGAGACGCCCGCGCAGATCGCCGCCAAGCCGGCGGGGACGGCGTATGACGGCCCCATCCTTTCGAACGACGCGGTGCGCAAGGCCATCTTCGAGGGCTTCGACCGCCAATCGGCGTTCAACAACATCGAGTTCAAGCAGGGCAAGGTCGCGACGTCGCCGTTCGACAGCGGCCTTGCGGCGTATGCCCCGCAGACGCTGCCAGCGTACAACCCGCAGCAGGCGCGCACCGACCTGCAGAACGCGGGCTGGATAGATCCGAGCCACGGGTCGGATCCCACGACGACGCGCACCTCCGACGGGCGCGCCGGCCTGCCGGCGGCGGGGACGCCGCTGACCATCGACGCGGTGCACTTCGACACCGGCACGCAGGTGCAGTACGGCCAGCAGATGGTGGCCAACCTCAAGCAGATCGGCATCGCGGTGACCGACCGTCCTGAGAGCAACGGCCAGGCGCAGACGGACATGGGCGCGCGCAACTACGACACGGTGTTCGTCTCGTACTGCGACGGCGACGACCCGATCATCGGCACCCGCAGGCAGTACGTCTCCACGCAGATCAGCAGCACCGCCTTCACCAACCAGGCGGGCGTGCACACCACGGAGATGGACGGACTCTGGGATCAGGCCATCAAGTCGTCGGGGAGCCAGTACACCTCGCTGTACCACCAGATCCAGGCGCTGGCCGCATCGCAGCTGCCGTATGTCTGGATCACCGAGACGGTGAACACGCGCGTGACGCGCTCCGTCTGCAAGGGGTTCAACAACCAGAACACCGGCCTCTTCATGGAGACCGCGTGGTGCACCGCCTGACACCGCACTGAGGCGGCGCAGCCGCAGAGCGGCACGTGGCTTCGTGCATCATCCGATAGCGTGATGCGCACGCGAAGGCGATCGGGTCGCGACTCGGTCGCCTTCGTCCTCGGCGGGGGCGGCCACCTGGGCGCATACCAGGTGGGCATGCTCCGCGCGCTGCTCGAGCGCGACATCGCTCCGGATCTCGTGCTGGGGACGTCGATCGGCGCGATCAACGGTGCGGTGGCGGCGGCGCAGCCCGGCCCTGGCGCCATCGACGAAATGACCCGCGTGTGGCAGGACGTCGCCGGCAGCGACATGCTCGGCGGGTCCGTGCTCCGCCAGATCACGACGCTGGCGCGCACCGGCACGCACCTGCATTCGGCCGGCCCGCTGCGCTCGCTGCTGCAGCGGTTTCTCGGCGACGCCTGCATCGAGGACCTGCCGGTTCGCTTTCAGTGCGTGGCGGCGAGCATCGAACGCGCGTCCGAGCACTGGTTCGAGCGCGGCAGTGTGGTCGATGCGGTGCTCGCGAGCTGCTCGGTCCCGGGCGCGCTGCCACCGATGCGCATTGGCCAGGAGCACTTCATCGACGGTGGCATCGTCAACAGCATTCCCGTGGGCCGCGCCGTGGCGCTGGGCGCCACCACGATCTACGTGCTCCAGGTGGGCCGCGTCGACAGCGTGCTGCGCCCACCGCGCTATCCCTGGGAGGTTGGCCTGATCGCGTTCGAGGTGGCACGACGCCACCGCTACATGCACGACCTCGCCACGGTGCCCGACACGGTCAGCGTGCACGTGCTGCCGACCGGCGTGAACCGGCCACCACGCTTCAACGACTGGCAGAATTTTCGCTATCGCGACTTCAAGCAGACGAGCGCACGCATCGACCAGGCGTATCGCGCCTCGGGCGTTTACCTCGACGGTGTGACCGCACCCGGCGAGTGAACGTCGCCATCGTCCGCCGGGCGCTCCTGACGC
Source organism: Candidatus Dormibacteria bacterium (assembly GCA_050734185.1). Taxonomy (GTDB): domain Bacteria; phylum Chloroflexota; class Dormibacteria; order Aeolococcales; family Aeolococcaceae; genus JAFALX01. The sequence goes on from JBOHUE010000196.1 coordinate 6,315, forward strand.
CATTGGCGCTCGTGGTCGAATGCGCGTCCATTCCGCTCGTGGGTGTGCTGCTGATCGTTGCGACGCCGCTTGCGGTTCTGACCACCCGTCGTTTGAGCGTTCCCCGGGCGATGGTCGTCACCATCGCGTATCTCGCGCTCGACGTCTGGGCGTTCGTGCTCTGCGCAGTCGCGGCGGCTGTCTGCCTGCTGCGAGGACAGGGTCGAGACGTGCTCGCCGAGCGCGCGTACGGCATCGGCACGCGCATCCTGCACCGGCTGTTCTTCGTCGCCCGACGCGTTCTCGACCTTCACGTCAGCGTCGAGGACAGCGACGACGCGCTGGCCGCGGTCACGGGGCAGAGCACGCCGCTCATCGTGCTGAGCCGCCACGCCGGGCCGGGTGACACGTTCCTCGTGGTGCACGAACTGGTCATGCGCGGCCGGAGAACGCGCGTGCTACTGCGCGCAGCGCTGCGACTCGATCCGGCCATCGACGTCCTCGGCTCGTTGCTCTCGTTCGCGTTCGTCCGCCGTGGCGCCGGCAAGAGTGCGCCGACATTGCAGCGGATCACCCGACTCGCAGCGGCGATGCTGGGCAACGGTGCGTTCGTGCTCTTTCCCGAGGGCGGCAACGTGTCGCGCGAGCGCGTCCAGCGGCGCCTGCAGCGGCTGCGCGAGCAGGGCAGCGCGTGGCAGGCGGAGTCCGCCGCGCGGTTGCGACACCTGGGACCGCCCTTTCCCGGCGGGGTGCTCGCGGCGCTGCGCGGCGCGCCACACGCCGATGTTCTTTTCGTGGCGCACTCCGGGCTCGCCGGCATGGAAGGGCCGGTGTGGCGCTGGATTCCGGTCCATCGCACGCTGCGCATGCGTTGGTTTCTCGTGCCCTGCAGCGAGGTGCCGCGCGACGAGGAGGGTCAGAACCGCTGGCTGTTCGAGTGGTGGCAGCGTCTCGACGACACCGTCGAGGACTCGTTCGGCAATTAGGCGCGCAGGCCGAGAAAGCGCCCGAGAACGGCGAACCCGACCAGACAGGCCAGCGCTTCGGCGGTCGCACGCAGCGCGGCATCGTACGCATCGTCGGCGGCGGCGCCGGGCGCAAACACGATGAGTGCGAGTCCCAGCGCGACCGCAGCGGCGAACACCCATGGGTGCCCCCGAATCGGGGCCGGCACGGCAGGGCCGATGTCGGCGAACAGGTCGCCGGCACCGCCGGCTGTCCGGACGCGAATCCGAGTGCTCGCGACGGCTGGGACCGCGACCGCGAGCAGCAGGGATGCCGACACGGCGCCGCCCGCATACGCGGCTGGCCCCGACCACGCCGGCAGAACCCGGGCGTATTCGACGGCGAACAGCACGAGCGCGAGCATCGCCGCCACACCACTCACGAGCGCGACGGCGGTGCGCCGGCGCAGAACACGCACCTCGGCCGCAGGAAGCGGCGTCACCGCGCGCAAGCGAAACGCACGGATGACCGCGAGCAGGCCGGCTACGAATGCCACCTGTGGCGCGACCATCAGCAGGCCCACCGTGAAGGCCTGCAGCGGTGCGCTCGTCGTGCAGCACGCGAGCGCACGCGCGGGTACCACCGTGAACATGGCCAGCAGCAGTGCCCCGAATACGAGCCCGCCGAAGGCGAGCACCGCGAACGCGGTGAACGACGTACGCCGAGCCGTCAGCGAGCCAAGCTCGTCAGCGCAGCGCTGGGCGAGCGACGGCGCGTCGCCGAACCGCGCCAGCGCCGCCGGGTCGCCGCGAAGGTGATCCTCGCTCTCGGCCAGGAGGCGCCGCCGGCGCGCTCTCGGCACGTTGCGCCGGCGCAGCTCCTCGGACAGCTCACGCAGGTACGCGTCCATCAGCCGAGCACCGCGTCGACGGCGTGGGCAAAGCCACGCCAGTCCTGGCGGCCGTCGTCAAGCGCGGCACGTCCGCGCCGCGTCAGCCGGTATACGCGGCGGCGGCGGCCGGACTCGATCGACCACCGGCTGCTGAGCAACCCGGCGTCCTCGAGGCGGTACAGCGCCGGGTAGATCGTGCCCTCGGACAGCTCGAACGCGCCGTCACTGCGGCTGCGCAGCCGCTCGACGATCAGATAGCCATGCGCAGGCGACTCGCCGACCGCGGCCAGCAGCAGGGTGTCCAGGTGGCCCTTCAATACCTCGGATCGCATAGCTTCGCGACGCAGGGTACCACGGCACGGCTAGAGTCCCTGCCCATGACAACTGAGGAGTCGCTGGACGTCGTCGCGCGCTTCGGCGACGCATTCGACCGCTGCGACGTCGACGCGATCATGGCGCTGATGACCGACGACTGCGTCTTCGAGGGCACGTCGCCGCCGCCCGACGGCGAGCGCTGCGTCGGGCAGGCGGCTGTTCGCGCCTTCTGGGAGCGCTTCTTCGCGAGCACGGTGTCGCCCAAGTTCGAGGGCGAGGACACCTTTGGCGCCGGCGACCGCGTCACCGTTCAGTGGCGGTTCACCTGGGGCGAGGGCGGCAGCGGTGGCCACGTGCGCGGCGTCGACGTGTTCCGGGTGCGCGACGGCAGGGTTGCCGAGAAGCTCTCCTACGTGAAGGGGTAGCGGCAAACGCCTCATTCCGGCGATGGAGGCCGCGCACCGCGATCTCATCCTCGGGCACGACGCGTGCGGGACGCGCGCGCCCTAGCCTCGTGCTCATGAACAGCAACACCGGCGAGGTCGCAGCCTCGACGCACGCACTCGGTAAGAGCTTCGGCAGCAGGGCGGCGCTGCGCGATGTCGACCTCGTGGTCCCGCAGGGCGTCGCCTTCGGCCTGCTGGGTCCCAACGGCGCGGGCAAGACGACCCTGATCCGCTGCATGCTCGGCCTGACGCGCCCGACCTCCGGGTCGGTGCAGCTGATGGGTCACCCGGTGCCGCGCGAGCGGTCCGCCGCGCTGGCTCGCGTCGGAGCGGTCGTCGAAGAGCCGAGGTTCTTCGACCATCTCTCGGGTCGCGACAACCTGCGCATCGTCAGCGCACTGCTCGACGATTCCGCTACCGCGCGCATCCCGGAGGTGCTGGAGCGTGTGGGACTCCGCGGCCGTGAGCTTGACCGCGTCGCGACGTACTCGCTCGGCATGCGACAGCGCCTCGGCATCGCGCGCTGCCTGCTCAACGATCCCCTGCTGCTCATTCTCGACGAGCCGATGAACGGGCTCGATCCCGCGGGGATCCAGGAATTCCGCGTCCTGATCCGCGCCCTCGTCGGGGAGGGACGGAGCGTGCTCATCTCCTCGCATCTTCTGGACGAGATCGAGAAGACGTGCGATGTCGTCGCCATCATCGACCGCGGCGTGCTCGTCCGGCAGGCGGCGCTGGACGCGCTGCGGCATGCCGCCGGCAACCAGGTGCGCATCGCGGTCGGCGACTCGGTGCTCGCGCGCGCCGTGCTCGGCCGCGTCGGGTGGGTGCAGAGTGTCGCGCTCGAAGACTCCGGCGCGATCGTCTGCACGCTGGCGCCGGATGCGAGCGCGGCGGCGCTGAACCGCGCGCTGGTTCAGGCGGGAGTCGACGTCTCGCTGCTGGAGCCCGCGAGCGCAAGCCTGGAGGAACGCTTCCTCGACCTCACGACGAGATTGCAGGACCCTGCCGCTGCGACCGCGCGTGGACATCAGCAGGAGGGACCGTCATGAACCGGGTGATTCCCATGATCAACGCGGAGTGGCTGAAGCTGAGCAGACGCCGTGGTCTGATGTGGTTGACGCTGTTTCTGATCGCGGGCAGCGTCGTGCTCGCCAACGCCGTCCTCAGTGCGTATCACGCGAGCGACCCTGCGAGGTACGGCCCGGCGGGCGGCCTCGCCGGGCTGCACAACAGCGAGACGCTCTTCGGCCTCGCGGCGGCGCTCGCAGCCATCCTCATCGGTGCCACAGCCGGCGCGCAGGATGTGGAATCCGGAGTGTTTCGCAGCCTTGCCGCGACCGGGCAGTCGCGCGTACGGCTCGCACTCGTGCGAATCCCCGGCGGCCTGCTGGTGCTGGTCCCCATCCTGTTCCTCGGGTACGGACTCGAGGTGGCGGCGGTGTTCCTGCTGGCCGGCGGGACGCCGACGCCCGACGCGACCACGCTGCTTGTGATGCTGAGATGGCTGGTCGCCCTCGGCACACTCAACTTCACCGTTGGGCTCGGGCTCGCGTCGCTGCTGCGCTCCCGCGCGTTCGCGATCGGAATCCTGGTGGCGTGGGAGCTCGCCGGCTCTCGCATCATCGATCGCCTCTCCGACTTCGGCAACTGGCGCGTGCTGTCCTCGACGATCGCCACCGACCGCCTGCTGCCCTCGGCGACGGATGCGATGCGGGTGGGCGAGTCCTGCTCGGCGCCGGGGGCGTGCGCACCGGACATCGTCACCGTCTCGGTGGCGGCGGCGCTGCTCGTGATCGCCGGATGGATCGTGGTGGCCACGCTGGCCGGCGTCTGGCGCACCGCCACGCAGGAGGCGTAGCGCGAGTCCGGCCACGCTCGGCAGCGATACATGGAGCGCGTGAGATGAGCATGCACGCGGCGGCAGTTTCGATGGAAGCGCCGCCGCCGTGGTGGCGCTTCCGCCGCTGGCCCGGGCGGCTGTTCGACGTCGGCGTGGTCGTAGCGTTGCTCGCCGTTGGCGCGGCGATCGTCATCACGTCGACGAACGCGGTGCCGCGTCTCAGCGATGTGCGCATCCCCACGTACGTCGCGGTGATGCTGTCGCTGGCGTCGCTGCTCGTCCGCCGGCGCTACCCCCTCGTCACCATCGGCGTCATCGCCGCGGCGGTGCTGGCCGAGTCGATAGTCCGGCCCGCGTTCGTCTTCGAACCGCTGGTGATGGTCGCGGTGTACATCGCGGCGTCGCGGCTGCCCTGGCGAACCGCGCTGACCATCAGCGTCGGGCTGTTCGTGCTGTTCGCTGTCGCCGGAGGCGTCGGTGACGGATCAGCGTCGGCGTCGAAGGCGGTGACGTCGCTCGTCGCCCTCGGAGCCGCCTTCGCGGTGGGCGTCTACGTCGGCACGCGCACCGCGTATGTCAAATCGCTGCACGCACGCGCCGACCAACTGATCCGCGAGCGCGAGCTGCTCGCCGGGCAGGCGGTCGCCGAGGAGCGCGTGCGCATCGCGCGCGAGCTGCACGACGTCGTGGCTCACCATCTGAGCCTCATCACCATCCAGGCGGGCGCGCTCCGCGCGCAGGTGGACGCGGAGTCGCCGGCTGCGCACACCGCCGGTGTCATCGCGACGACCGGGCATCAGGCCATGGACGAGATGCGACGCATGCTCGGCGTCCTGCGCCTCGGTGCAGCGGAGGTCGGCGCGGATCACGCACCGCAACCAGGGCTGCGTGATGTCGAGCAACTGGTCGGTCAGACGCGCGCCGCCGGGGTCACGGTGACGTTGACGGTGGAGGGCGAACCGCGGCAGCTGCCGCCGGGCGTCGAGCTGAGCGCGTATCGCATCGTGCAGGAGGCGCTGACCAATGTCCTGCGCCACGCCGGGCCGGCACGGTGCATGGTGCTCGTGTCATACGGCGGCGATCGCCTCGAGCTCCGCATCACCGACGACGGGCGCGGTGCCGACGCTGCGCCGTCGAACGGCCACGGGCTCGTGGGCATGCGCGAGCGTGTCGCGCTGTTCGGCGGCGAGTTCCATGCCGGTGGCGTTCCCGGCGGCGGCTTCGCAGTGCGCGCCACCCTGCCGGTGTCGCGCGCCGGAGCAGACGAGTGATTCGCGTGCTCGTCGTCGACGACCAGGAGCTGGTTCGCGCCGGTCTGCGCACGATCCTGCAGTCCGGCGGCGACATCCACGTGGTCGGCGAGGCGGCCGACGGCGCCGCGGCAATCGACGCCGCGAACGCGCTGCGGCCCGACGTCGTGCTGATGGACATCCGCATGCCACGCCTCGACGGCGTCGAGGCAACGCGGCGCATGCCGGAGACGCGGGTGGTGATGTTGACGACGTTCGATCACGATGAGTACGTCGTCGAGGCGCTGCGCGCCGGCGCCAGCGGCTTCGTGGTCAAGGACGCGCCGGCCGAGGAGCTGCTGCGCGCCGTGCGTGTGGTCGCCGCCGGTGACGCGCTGCTGTCGCCGTCGGTGACGCGTCGCATGCTGTCGCGCATGGTCGACGCGGGACCACGAACGCACGCGTCACCGCCCGGGCTAGCGGACCTCACCGAGCGCGAGCGCACGGTCCTGCAACTGGTGGCGCACGGCAACTCGAATCATGAGATCGCCGAACATCTGCACGTCACCGAGGCCACTGTGAAGACGCACGTGTCCCATGTCCTCGACAAGCTCGGGCTGCGTGACCGCGTGCAGGCGGCCGTGCTGGCCTACGAGACCGGGCTCGTCACCCCGGGCGACCCGTAACCCACTCTGGCACGTTACGGTATAGCGTGTATGTTGTATACTCTGATACAGCATAAGGAGGTTATGTTGATATGGGTCTAGGAGTAGGGATTTTCCTCGTGGCCGCGGGCGCCATCCTGGCGTTCGCCGTCAACGTCGACACTGCGAGCGCAGGCGTGAACCTGCACACCATCGGCTGGATTCTCCTGGGCGTGGGCGCGCTCGGGATCGTGCTGTCGATGGCCTTCTGGTCCTCATGGGCGGGCCCCGGGTACTTCCGGCGCCGTACAACCACGAACCTGCCCCCGCCGGGCACGACGACGACCACGACCGACCAGTTCTGAGGTAGCCCCTCCTTCGAGGGTGGGCCGGGCGTTCCCGGCCTGCCCTCCGTCTATTTCTCTAGGCTGATCGAGGAGGCGTCTGGGCGCCTGGTGGTCCCCCTGGTCTTCAAAACCAAGGTGGCCGAGTAGCTCGGCCAGGCGGGTTCGATTCCCGTCCGCCTCCGCCACCGGGCCCGCGCGCTTCACAGGGGCCAGAATCGAGTCGGCAGATGGCAGAACCGATCGCAACTGACCCGCGGCGCGCGGTGCCGCCCACCGACGCGCTGCTCGCTGACGCACGGCTCGTCGAAGCTCAGCAGCGACTCGGACGTGCGCTGGTGCGCACCGCTGTCCGCGAAGCTCAGCAACGCGTGCGCTCGGGCGAGCTGCCTCCGGACCAGGTGGTCGACGACGTGGTCCGCAGGCTCCCGCTCGAGGCGACGTCGCTGACGCCGGTCATCAATGCGACCGGTGTCGTCCTGCACACTAACCTCGGGCGCGCGCCGCTGTCGCTGGCGGCGCAGGCCGCGCTCGTCGCGGCGTCCGGCTACGTCGACGTCGAGTTCGACCTCGACACCGGCGCGCGCGCCGGGCGCGGGCGGGGAACGCTCCGCGCATTGCGCGAGGCGCTGCCGGACGCGGGCGACGCGCTCGTCGTCAACAACGGAGCGGCCGCCCTGCTGCTCGCGGTCACAGTCCTCGCCCAGTCACGCACCGTCATCTGGAGCCGGGGCGAGATGGTGGAGATCGGCGACGGCTTCCGACTTCAGGACCTCGTGGTGTCGACCGGCGCGCGCCTGCGCGAGGTTGGCACGACGAATCGCACCACGCTCGAGGACTATCGGGCCGCCATCGACGGCGACACGGGCTGCGTCCTCAAGGTCCACCCCTCCAACTTCCGCGTGACCGGCTTCAGCGCTGCGGTTCCCGTGCGCGCGCTCGCCGGCCTGGGTGTGCCGCTGGTGGTCGACGTCGGCTCGGGACTGCTGCGACCGGACCCGGCGATCCCCGGCGAGATCGCGATCACCACCGCGCTGCGCGACGGCGCCGACGTCGTCACGGCGAGCGGCGACAAATTGCTCGGCGGCCCCCAGGCGGGGATCGTCGCCGGGAACGCGGACGTGGTCGGTCGCATGCGCCGACACCCGATGGCCCGCGCGCTGCGCGTCGACAAGCTCACCCTGGCCGCGCTCGAGGCCACCATCGCCGGCCCAGCGCCGCCGGCAAGACTCGCCGTCGCTGCCGACGTCGAGTCGCTGCGCGAGCGGTGTCGCGTGTTGGCCGTGGGGCTCGGCGACGTCGCGGAGGTGGTGCCCAGCGATGGAGCCGCCGGTGGCGGCAGCGCCCCCGAGGTGCCCCTGCCCGGCTGGGCGGTCAGCCTGCCGGAGCACTTCGCGGCCGCCCTGCGGCGGCAGCGGCCACCGGTGATCGGGCGGGTCGAGCACGGCGCCTGCCTGCTCGACCTGCGCTGCGTCCCACCCGAGCAGGACGCGATCGTCAGCCGAGCCGTGCGCGCGTGTATGTGATCGCCACAGCGGGTCACGTCGACCACGGCAAGTCGACTCTGATCCGGGCGCTCACCGGCATGGAGCCCGACCGCTGGGCGGAGGAGCGGCGCCGGGGCATGACGATCGACCTCGGATACGCGTGGACGCGCCTGCCAACCGGCGAGACCGTCGCGTTCGTCGACGTCCCCGGGCATGAGCGGTTCGCCGGCAACATGCTCGCCGGGATCGGGCCGGTGCCCGCGGTGCTCCTGGTGATCGCCGCCGACTCTGGCTGGGCGGCGCAGACCGAGGACCATGTGCGCGCGCTCGACGCGCTCGGAGTCCGGCACGGTGTGGTTGCCGTGACGCGCAGCGATCTGGCCGACCCGGAGGCGGCGACGGCCGAGGCGCGCCGGCGTCTGGCGAGGACGTCGCTGGCAGGTGCTCCGGTGGTCGCCGTCTCCGGCGCGAGCGGGCTCGGCCTCGACGCGCTGCGCGCCGAGCTGGCC
>JBOHUE010000197.1:0-8362 GCA_050734185.1 Candidatus Dormibacteria bacterium
CGCGCACGCGATGCCGTAGCGGCCGCTGCCGAACGCCGGCCCCGCGAGCACCATCTCGGCGCCGGCGCCGGTGATCAACTGAAGGATCTCGGGCACGGCCTCGTGGTCCGACGCCGCGACGTCGTCGCCGCAGAAGACGGTGGCGACGACGCTGTGCTCCTCGCCGAGGAGTGTGTCGAGCCGGCGGCCGGGACCAACCGCACCGACGCGCCGCTCCGGCCGGACCACGGCTGCATCCTCGCCGCCGACACCCGCGAAGAACTGGTTGATGTAGTGGACGACTCTCATCCGCTCGCAGCCATGCTAGCCGTCAGGCGCCCCCACCCCAGCGGGCTCAACGCGGCGTAGACGACGGCGGTGGGCACCTCCATCGCGGAGTCCGCGGGCGCGTCGAGCAGCGCGAATTGCTCACCGCCGAGCGCGCGCTCCACCGCCGGCAGCTGCAGGCGCTCGTCGTAGTTGCCCGTACTGATCATCGCGATGCTGCGCTCCGGCGGCGCGACGACCGGCGGCCCGCTGCCGTCGGCGCCGGCCATCTCAGCGAACAGCCCGACGGCCGTCAGACCCGCGTCCTCCAGGGCGTCCATCTTCAGCGACACGTCGGAGTCGGCGTTGCCGCCGCCCTCCTTCGTGAGGATGGCCGCGTCCCAGCCGAGCTTCCGGCAGAGCGCGGCGGCCTGCGCGGCGACCCGCTCCTTCGCGGCCTGCTCAACAGGCTCCGGGGAGAGCACGAGCCCGGCGAACCGCACGTCGACGCCGTCGCGTGCGCGGAGCGCCGCGACGACCGGGTGGTTCTGGTGCAGGTATGTCGGGTTCTTCAGCGCCGGGTGGCCGAACTGCCCGCTGACGACGAGGCCGAAGTCGACGGCGGCCGCGTCGACCGACGCGGGCGCGGAATCGGCGAACGAGTGACCACCGACGTACACGTCCTTGAACGCACCCTGGGTCTGCAGGTTTGTGATCGCGCCGACCCTGGGCAGCGAGGCGCCGTTCGAGGTCCGCAGGTCGTCGATCGCGTCCGGCGGAGCATCGAAGGCGGCCGCCCCGAGAATGCTCGCCAGTCGTAGCGCGCCGAGTCGCAGCGCTACGGCGACGTCCGCCCAATCGGCGCCGGCCGCCGGCGAGAACTCGATCACCGCGTTGTGCGTCGACGCCAGAAACGACAGCGGCGCCGCCGGGCCGGACATGTCCGCCAGCGCCTCCTGCGCGCGCGGCAGATAGCCGGCCGTGACAATGGCGACCCCACGCAGCACGTGGACATCCCCGCCGGCAGGCGCGCCTGCGGGAGCGACGAAGCCGGGAAACACGAGGTCGCCGTCGCGCGCGGCGCGCGGCTCTACCGCGTCGAGCACCTTCACGATGCGTGCGCTCTGACCGGGATGCGCCACCGTGAGCGAGACGGTCGCCAGAGCCGGATCAGCGAAGGCGCGGGCCACGTCGCCGTCGCCCACCGTGAGCACGCCGGCGTCGAGCGACGTCCGCCCCCCGGGGCGCACGTCCGTGACGGCGTGGACGACGCGCCGCGCGTTCACAGCTTCAGACATGGACGGTCGATCCTGCCGGGTCACCCATCGTCAGCGCAAGTCGAGTGAGCGATTCAGCCACCCGACGACGGCACGACGCGACCGTGGATCTCCACCGTGAGCTGGTCGATCCGCTTGGTCAGCGCGGTGTTCTCGTCGAGCACGCGCGTGAGCAGCGTGAGTGTGTCCTCGGCCATCTGCTGCCGCCCGAGCGTGTCCTGGGCGACCGCCTCACGATGCTTGGCGTCGGCCTCCGCCTGGGCCTTGTCTCGGTCCGCCTGCCGTGTTTGGGCCAGAAGGATGAGGGGTGCTGCGTAGGCCGCCTGGAGGCTGAATGCCAGGTTGAGCAGGATGAACGGGTAGATGTCGAACTTCACGATATGGGCGGCGTTGATCACGATCCACGCGCCCACCACCAGCGTCTGCCCGACCAGGAATACGGGCGTGCCGAAGAAGCGCGCGAACGCCTCGGCCCTCTGTCCGAACCCGCCGGACCCGAACGGATGGGACAGGTGGTCGACCTCCTTGATGAAGCGTCTGTAGTGTTCGTCGGGGGAGCTGACCGTGCTCGTCATCTGCTGGTCCTCCGCAATCTCTCAGCGTCAACGTTGCGTGAGCAACGTGGCGTTGCCACGATATGGGCAAACGCGGTGCCGCCGCTGATGCGGGGGGTTCGAGCCGCGGCGCCGCACAGCGCGCGTCGCGATCTCGGAGATCGCGATGGATGGGGTGGCCAGTGGGATTTGAACCCACGACCTCCAGGGCCACAACCTGGCACTCTAACCAGCTGAGCTATGGCCACCACGAGCGGGACAACGCCGCCTCGGCGATTATATGTGCGGGCCCCCGTAGCTCAGCGGATAGAGCAGCCGCCTTCTAAGCGGTCGGTCCCGGGTTCGATTCCTGGCGGGGGCGCGCGACGCACGATCGCGGTCTGCCTCACAGGGCTCGCGACTGCAGTCATCGCCGCGTGTGGCGGAGCCGGCTCCCCGGCAGGGAGCGCGCAGCCCGCCTCATCCTCGAGCAGTTCGCCCGTTACGCTCGACGGCTGCGTCTCGGCGAGCGCAGGGGCGAAGGCGGTCACCTTCCCGTCGGGCGACGAGCAGATCACCGGTGCGGAGTTCGGCTCAACCGGCGCCGTCGGCGTGGTGCTGGCACACGAGTACATGGCCAACATGTGCGGCTGGGTCGCGTATGCGCAGCATCTGCGCGACCGCGGCTACCGCGCACTCGCGTTCGACTCCCGCTCGCACGTCAGCGATGAGGTAAGCGCCGCGGCGGCGGTGTTGCGGCATGACGGCGCGACGCGCATCGTTCTCATGGGCGCGTCCATGGGTGGCACCGCGTCGCTGGTCGCAGCCGCGTCTGCGAGCGCGGACGTCTCCGCAGTCGCCGCGCTCTCCGCACCGGCGAGCTTCATGGGGCTCGACGGAACCGGCGCGGTGCGTCAGCTCACCATACCGGTGCTGTTCATGGCAGCGCAGGACAACGGCGAATTTCCTGGCGACGCGCGCACGATGTACGCGGCCTGTCCTTCTGCGCACAAACAGCTGCAGATCATTTCCGGAGGCGATCACGGGACGGCGATGCTCCGCGGATCACAGGCGTCGCAAGCGCTGTCACTGCTCGACGGCTTCATCGCGTCGGCCACCTCGTAGCGACAGGACAGACTGCCGCGTTCGCGCGCTACCCTCGTGATGGCATGACACGCACGCGCGGACGCAACTTTCGTGTCGCGCCCGATGGCGCGCTGGAGACGTGGGCACGTGGACTCGAGGTGCTCGAGACTCCGGTGCTCAACAAGGGCTCCGCGTTCACGGAATCGGAGCGCCGCGCGCTCGGGCTCACGGGGTTGCTGCCGCCGCGTGTGACCACTCTCGAACTGCAGGCGCAGCGCTCGTACCGGCAGTACTGCGAGGAACAGGACGACCTCAGCCGGTACATCTTTCTCGCCAACCTGCACGACCGCAGCGAGGATCTGTACTACCGCGTGCTCGAGGATCACCTCGCGGAGATGCTGCCGATCGTGTACACGCCCACGGTCGGGATGGCCATCCAGAAGTACAGCGAGGAGTACCAGCGCCCACGCGGTCTCTATCTGTGCATCGATGCGATCGACACCATCGACGATGCCTTCGACAACTTCGGCGCCGGACCCGATGACATCGACCTGCTGGTGGCGACAGATGCCGAGCAGATCCTCGGCATCGGCGACTGGGGCGTCGGCGGCATCGCCATCTCGGTCGGCAAGCTCGCCGTGTACACCGCCGCCGCGGGGATCAACCCCACGCGCGCGATCCCGATCATGCTCGACGTCGGCACCGACCGGCGCGAACTGCTCGGCTACGGCGCCTACATGGGCGCCCGGCATGAACGTGTACGCGGCGCCGCGTACGACGAGTTCATCGATGCGTACGTGCGCGCCGCATCGCGCCGGTTCCCCCGTGCACTGCTGCACTGGGAGGACTTCGGCGCGGCCAACGCGCGGCGCATCCTCGAGCGCTATCGCGACACGGTGCTCACCTTCAACGACGACATGCAGGGCACTGGCGCGGTCGTGCTTGCCGGGCTGCTCGCTGCGTCGCGCGCAGCGGGCACTCCGCTGCGAGACCAGCATGTCGTCATCGTCGGCGCGGGCACCGCCGGCATCGGCATCGCCGACCAGATGCGCGACGCGATGATGCGCGACGGATTGTCACGCGACGAGGCGACGGCGCGCTTCTGGTGCGTGGGCCGCCACGGTCTGTTGCTCGACGATGGCAGCGTGACCCTGCGCGACTTCCAGCGACCGTACGCGCGACACGCAGACGACGTGCACGACTGGACACGCGGCGACGACGGCGTCGGTCTTGACGAGGTCGTCCGTCTAGTCGCGCCGGCAGCGCTCATCGGCACCACCGGTGTCGCCGGCACATTCACCGAAGGGGTGGTGCGGGAGATGGCCTCGCGTGTGAAGCGCCCGATCATCTTCCCGCTGTCCAATCCGACGTCCCTCGCCGAGGCGACGCCCGCAGAGATCGTGGAGTGGACTGAGGGACGGGCGTTGATCGCCACGGGGAGCCCGTTCGCGCCGGTGCAACACGGCGGCGTCACGATCACGATCGGCCAGGCGAACAACGCGTTCGCCTTTCCCGGTCTCAGTCTCGGCGCGATCGTCGCGCAAGCGCGCACCATCTCCGACGGCATGCTCACGGCCGCCGCCGAGGCCATCTCGTCGTTCGTCGACGCGAGAGCACCCGGTGCGTCGCTCATGCCGCCCGTCGCGCAGGTGCGAGTCGTCTCGCAGCGAGTCGCGGTCGCGGTTGCGCGCGCCGCCGCAGCGGAGGGGATCGCCCAGGTGCCGGCCGGTGACGAGGAGGCGCGGGTGCGCTTGGCAACGTGGGAGCCCACGTACCCCCCGGTGCGCGCAGTCGACGCGTGAGCACGCCTGCACCCGCGCGCACGCGGCTCTACCTCGTCCGTCACTGCGACGTGCAGAACCCCGACGGCGTCCTCTACGGGCATCTGCCGTCATTCGGCCTGAGCGCGAAAGGTCTCGTGCAAGCCCACGCGCTCGCGGGCTTCTTCGCCACCTCGTCGGTGCGGCGCATCATCACCAGCCCGCTCCAGCGCGCCAGGCAGACGGCGGAGATCATCGACGCGGCGCTCCACGACGTGCCGGTCGAGACCAGCGATGATCTCATCGAGGCAAAGTTCGGCCTCTACCTCCAGGGGGTCCGTGCCCGTGACGTTCCGTGGAAGCGCCCGCTCTGGTGGGTGCACATGGCATGGCCGGGCGTGCTGCCGATGGACGAGCGCGTGAGTGACATGGCCGAGCGGGTGCGCCGGCAGCTGCGCCGCCTGCTGCGCGAGCATCCTCACGAGGGCGGGATCTGTGTCAGCCACGGCGATCCGATTCAGGCGTTCTGGCTGCAGGCGGACGGCCGCCCCGTGTACGCCCTGCACCGTCTGCAGTGCGCGAAGGGCGGCATGCTGGTTCTCGACTACGTTGACGAAAACTTGGATCGCCTGGAGTACTGGCCGCCGGAGCGCGTTGCCGGCGCCACGCGCGAGACAGCGGCGAACCGGTGAGCCGGTGCGCAACGAGGGTGCGCACCGGCTCCCCCCGGCTCAAGCAGCCGCCAGAACCGCTGCAATCCTCTCGATGGTTGCGTCATCGAACGTGACGCCGAAGTGCCGGAGCCGCCCCCCGTCACCCTGCAGGAGGCGCCCCGTTCCCGTGAGATGGTCCACGCCGAGCGTGCGGGCCATGTCGTTGCTCACGGTGAAATCCCAGACGACCTCGTCGCCATCGCTCCCAAAGTTCTGCGAGGAGACGTGGAAGCCGGGGATGAACTGGTCGACGAACTCGGTCACACCGGCGCGACCCTCGTAGCGCGCGCGACCGGGTGGCGGTGGGGCGACGTTGAGATCGACAACCGAGTCGTCGGCCAGCATCGCGACGATCGTGTCGCGGTCGTGGGCGTTCCAGAGCGCATCGAATCCGAGGACCGTTGCCTGTGGGTCTGCAGTCATTGCCTTCACTCCTATTTCCGAAGGTCTTGCGCGCAAGCGCGCGCTATTGGGCGGCGCCGGCCGGCGCGGGCAGCGCGCCAACCTGCTGCATCAACGTGGCCAGATCCATGACGGCGCGGTGCGCGACCACGCGGCCGTCCGTCAGGTGGTACAGGCTGATCCACTGCACGTCCACAGGGCTGCCGTTGGCGGGGACGCCGAGCCAGGGCAGGCCGCCCTGGTTTGTGGCGGTCATGCGGCAGCGAACGGTCACGGTGTCGCCCTCGCTGTAGATCTCCTCGATCGTGACGCGGCGATCCGGGAACGCGGCGATGGCGCCCTGATGGGCCAGCTTGGCGCCCTGCAGGCCGGGCGGCAAGCCCGGCATGCTGCTGTGCTGGGCGAAGTCGGGGGCGAAGTACTGGTCGAGCGCGTCCAGATCGCTGCGGTCCCACGCCTCCTCGATGGCCCGGACGATTGCCTTGTTGTCTGCCATGTGTTCTCCTCCTGGTGCCCGCTCGCGTGAGCGTGACGGATGCTTGGCGTGAGTGTTGCGAGGGGGCGTGATGAGAGCGTGATAACGACAGCGAGCCGGGTGAGCGTCCGGCTGCTCGGCCATCCCGAGGTACGGCGAGACGGCGCCGCCGTCGCCCTGCCGAGCCGCAACACGCTGCTTCTGCTGGCGCGCCTGGCAATCGAAGGCACGCAGTCGCGCGAGGCGCTGGCAGCCTTGTTCTGGCCCGATGCGGACGAGGCGCGGGGCCGCACCAACCTGCGTCGCACGATCGCGTATCTCCGTGAGGCATGTGGGCGCGACATCGACGTCCTCGACACGACCACAGGGACGGTCACGCTGACCGGGGCGGTGTCCGTCGACGTGAGCACTGCGGAAGCCGTCATGCGGTCGCAGCCTCCTGATGCGGCGCTGCTCCAGCAGGCCGTTGCCCTGTGGGACGGCGATTTCCTCGAGGGCATCGAACCCGAGGACGAAGAGCTCGAGAGCTGGATCCGCCGGCAGCGACAGCGCTGGCAGGTGCTGCTCTCTCGAGCCGCCGAGCAGCTGGTGACGATGCTCGCCGCCACCGGCAGGACCGCCGACGCTTGGGCCGTGACGGATCGCTGGCTGGCGCGCGATCCGCTGTCCGAGGCCGCGCACCGCGAGCGGATGCGCCTGGAGCTGATGCGAAGCGATCGCGCAGCCGCGCTCGAGGGGTACGAGGAATACGCCCAACTGCTCGAGCGCGAGCTCGGGGTCAAACCCTCACGTGAGCTCGCCGATCTTGCGGCGCTCGCGCGCGCCGACGCCGACGAGCTCGCGGCGCTTCGCACAGCAAACCGGCCCGAGGCGCCGATGATCGGCCGCGAGGCAGCGCACGCGTCGCTCACCCGGACCTTCAGCGGCGCGGAACGCGGCGACGCCACCCTCGCGTTGGTCACTGGCGAGGCGGGCATCGGCAAAACGCGGCTGCTGGACGAGTTCCTCGAGTGGGCCCGCCCGAGGGCTGCCGAGCTGCGCAGCGCGCGTGCCTTCCCTTCCGCCCATCGCATCCCGTACGGCGGGTTGGCTGCCGCGTTCGCCAACGAGTTGCCGCGCCCGGGCTCGCGACGCGCGGTGTCGCTGCCAGCGGTCGCGGAGTCGGTCGCGCGCGTCGTCGCGCGCGGAGGCAGCGCCGGCGTGTTTGTCTTGGCGATCGACGACGTGCACTGGCTCGACCCCGACTCGCTGGAGCTGCTGATCAGCGCCGCCGCTGCGATCCGGCGCGAGCGCGCGCGCCTTCTGCTCGTCGCCACACTCCTCGACGATGCCGTCGCCGCCAGCTCACAGCTGGCGGATTGGCTGGCGCGCATGGTGCGCGAGCTCCGCTACGAAGAGATCGCACTCGCGCCGCTGACCGAGAGCGACACGAGGGAGCTCGTGCGGTCGTGGCCGGACCCGCTCGACAGCAGCGCGCAGAGCGCCGCAATCGCGGCAGCGGGACGGCCCCTGCTCATCGTCGAGACGCTTCGGTACCTCGCGGCCGGCGGCGACACGACGACGATCGCGCCCGCCGCGCGCGAGTCGATGCGCGCACGCTTGCGCGGCCTGTCCGCTCCGGCCGCCTCGCTCGCTGCCGCGGCTGCGGTGCTCGAGACCGAGGCGAGCCTGCCGCTGCTGACCGAGACCGCAGGGATCGGCGCTCGCGCAGCGGAGCGCGGGCTGGCGGAGCTGGTCCGCGCGCATGTTCTTGTCGGCGACGGCCACTACGCGTTTTGCCACGAGCTGCTGCGACGCACGGAGTACTCGGTACTGCCGGCGGAAGAGCGGGCCGACCTGCACGCGCGGGCCGCGCGCGCTCTCGACGCCG